>DASUFH010000468.1:0-5095 GCA_036274645.1 Terriglobia bacterium | reverse complement strand
GTGAAGGCCGTCAAGAAGGGCGTCCTGAAGGTGATGTCCAAGATGGGCATCTCGACCCTCCAGAGTTATCGCGGCGCCCAGATCTTCGAGGCCGTCGGCCTCAACAAGGAATTCGTCGACCGGTACTTCACCAACACGCCGACGCGCATTTCCGGCATCGGCATCGAAGAGGTTGCGGCGGAAGCCGTGGCGCGCCGGAATCACGCGTATCCGGAACGGGCCGCCGGGCCCATGGATCTCGACTGGGGCGGCCAGTACCAGTGGCGGCAGGACGGCGAGTACCACATGTACAACCCGGAGTCGATCCACAAGCTGCAGTACTCGACACGCACGAACAACTATCGGATCTTCAAGGAATACAGCGGCATCGTCGACACGAACAGCAAGAAACTCTGCACGTTGCGGGGGTTACTCGAAATCAAGCGGGCGGAACAGCCTGTTCCGCTCGACGAAGTCGAACCCGTGGAAAGCATCATGAAGCGCTTTGCCACCGGCGCGATGTCCTTTGGTTCGATCAGCCGGGAAGCGCACGAAACGCTGGCCATTGCCATGAACCGGATCGGCGGTAAGAGCAACACCGGCGAGGGTGGCGAGGATCCCGCGCGCTACGTCCGCGATGAAAACGGGGACCTGCGGTCCAGCGCCATCAAGCAGGTGGCTTCCGGGCGTTTTGGGGTCACCAGCGAATATCTCGTCAGCGCGCAGGAACTGCAGATCAAGATGGCCCAGGGCGCCAAGCCCGGAGAGGGCGGCCAGTTGCCGGGTCACAAGGTCGACGACGTCATTGCCCGCGTGCGTCACTCCACGCCTGGCGTCGGACTGATTTCGCCGCCCCCCCATCACGATATCTACTCGATCGAGGATCTGGCGCAGCTCATCTACGATCTGAAGAACTCCAATCCGCGGGCGCGCATCAGCGTGAAGCTCGTTTCCGAAGTGGGCGTCGGTACGATCGCGGCCGGCGTTGCCAAGGCGCATGCGGACGTGGTGCTGATCTCCGGAGACAGCGGCGGCACGGGCGCCTCGCCGGTAACCAGCATCAAGCACGCCGGAATTCCCTGGGAGCTGGGCCTGGCGGAGACCCATCAGACGCTCGTGCTCAACAATCTGCGCAGCCGTATCGTCGTCCAGACGGACGGCCAGTTGAAAACCGGACGGGATGTGATTATTGCCGCCCTGCTCGGCGCCGAGGAGTTCGGCTTTGCGACCTCCGCCCTCATCGTTTCAGGCTGCATCATGATGCGGGTCTGCCACCTCAACACGTGCCCGGTCGGCGTCGCGACGCAGGATCCGGAGTTGCGGAAGAAGTACACGGGCAAGCCGGAATACGTCGTGAGTTACTTCCGGATGATTGCCGAGGAGGTTCGTGAACTGCTGGCCGCCCTCGGCTTCCGCACGCTGGACGAGGCGATTGGCCGCATGGACAAACTGGATACGCAAAAGGCCATCGACCATTGGAAGGCGCGGCGGCTCGATCTGCGCCCGCTGCTTCATATGCCGAAGGTCGACGCGCACGTGAAAACGCGGTGCGTCGAAGAGCAGGACCATGGATTGGCCAGGGCGCTCGACAACGAATTGATGCGTCTCGCCGAGAAGGCGCTCGACGCCCGGCAACCCGTGGAGATCCGTCTTCCGATCCGCAACTCGAACCGGACCGTCGGCACCATGCTCGGAAGCGAAGTCACCCGGAGGCACGGAGGAAGCGGGCTTCCGGCCGATACGATCCGGATCAACTTCACCGGCTCGGCCGGTCAGAGTTTCGGCGCCTTTCTGCCGAACGGCATCACGATGACGCTGGAAGGCGACGCCAACGACTATTTCGGAAAGGGTCTTTCGGGCGGACGTCTGGTCGTATACCCGCCGGCCAACGCGCCGTTTTCGCCCGAGGAGAACATCATCGTCGGCAATGTGGCGCTGTATGGCGCGACCGGCGGCGAAGCGTTTATCCGAGGAGTCGTCGGTGAACGCTTTGCGGTCCGCAACAGCGGCGCCGTCTCCGTGGTCGAGGGGGTCGGGGATCACGGATGCGAATACATGACGCGCGGCCGGATCATTGTTCTCGGCCGGACGGGGCGGAACTTCGCCGCCGGCATGAGTGGAGGCGTGGCTCACGTCCTCGATGAAGACGGCAAGTTTGCCGCCGAGCGCTGCAATCGCGAGATGGTGGACCTGGAATCGTTCACGGACGCCGGCGCCGATCCGAGCGAAGAAGCGCTCGTACGCGCTCTTATCGAGCGTCACGCCGAGTTGACCGGAAGCTCCCGGGCGCGGGCAATCATCGAAAGCTGGGCCCGGTACCGCGAGAAGTTCGTCAAGGTCATGCCGTTCGAATACCGAAGAGTTCTGGCGGCCGCGGCGGCCAGACGGAGCGCGGCGCCCGTGGCGCACGGGTAACACTGGCCTGGCGCCAAATTCTGATCCGCCGAATGCCCTGCCGGGCTTCGGCCCCTCTCCCGGATTTACGGGGAGGCGTTTTGTATAAGTGTGAGATATGGGTAACCCAACTGGTTTTCTGAAGATCAATCGCATCACGCCGCAACGCAGGCCGGTCGAGGAGCGGATTCACGACTGGCAGGAGGTCTACCAGGACTTTCCGGCCGACCAGCTGCAGGCGCAGGCTTCGCGCTGCATGGACTGTGGTGTGCCGTTTTGCCACCAGGGCTGTCCGCTGGGCAACATCATTCCGGACTGGAATGACCTCGTGTACAGGGGGCGCTGGGACGAAGCCATCAAGCGGCTGCATGCCACCAACAACTTTCCGGAATTCACCGGTCGGGTCTGCCCCGCGCCGTGCGAAGGTTCGTGCGTCCTCGGCATCAACGCCGATCCGGTCACGATCAAACAGGTCGAAGTCTCCATCGTCGAACACGCTTTCGGCGAGGGATGGATTCAGCCTTCCCTGCCCGGACGGCGCACAGGAAAGAAGGTGGCGATCGTCGGCTCGGGTCCCGCCGGACTCGCCGCCGCAGCCCAGTTGAATCAGGCCGGCCACACGGTAACCGTCTTTGAACGCGCGGACCGGATTGGCGGTCTGCTGCGTTACGGCATTCCGGAATTCAAGATGGAGAAGCGCGTCCTCGAGCGGCGGCTCGACATTCTGACTCAGGAGGGCGTGAATTTCCGGGTCAACGCCAACGTCGGCGTGAACGTTTCCGTGGAAGAACTCCGCCGGGATTTTGACGCGCTGCTGCTGGCGGGTGGCGCGACGATGCCACGCGACCTGCCCATCCCCGGACGCGAGTTGCCGGGCGTTCATTTCGCGATGGACTACCTGCCGCTGCAGAACAAGCGCTGCGAGGGCGATGTGATCGACGACGCCAACTTCATCACGGCGGCGGGCAAGAAAGTGGTCATCATCGGAGGCGGTGACACCGGCGCCGACTGCCTGGGAACCGCGCATCGTCAGGGCGCGATTTCCGTCGTGCAGCTGGAACTCCTGCCCAAACCTCCCGACCAGCGCGCCGCGGACAACCCATGGCCGAACTGGCCGAACATCTTCCGCACATCGTCCGCGCATGAGGAAGGTGGAGATCGTCAGTATGCCGTTCTCACCAAGACCTTCACCGGCAACGGCAAGGTTGAACGGCTGAACCTCGTCCATCTCGAGTTCGTCGACGACGGCAAGGGCCGCAAGACCATGAAGGAAGTTCCCAACTCCGAGTTCACCATCGACGCCGATCTCGTTCTGCTCGCCATGGGGTTTCTCGGCCCCGAACGCAAAGGCATGCTGGACCAGCTGGGCGTTGCCGTCACTGAACGCGGCAACGTGGCCATCAACGCCGAAAAGATGACGTCCGTTCCGGGCGTCTTCGCGGCGGGCGACATGGCTCGTGGCCAGTCCCTTGTCGTCTGGGCGTTGCGCGAAGGCCGTGACGCCGCGCGCTACATCGACAAATACCTGATGGGAGCTACGGAGCTTCCCTAGCATTCAATCGATGCGGCGTTTCGCGCAGCGTCACGCCGCCCGTGTCGAAGCTTCTGTACCGCCGGCATACCAGCGCCCGATTGATGGCGCTCTCCCTCCACGACGCCACCGACAATGAACCGCTTGCTTTCAGGCGCCCTTTTCCCTATCTTCCGTTAGCGACAACGGGAAGCCATTGTCGCGAGCCGCGAAACGATAGAGTCCCATGCCATCGCTCATGCATATCCGACAGGCGCCGTCTGAAGACCACCTTCTTCCGCAACGGACGCGCCGAACGACCGACGGTCACGGGCGGAAAGCTGATCGAAAAGCTGTGGACGTGAGGCGATTGCTCGCAACCATCGGCGTGGCGCTGATCTTCAGCGTCACGGGCCTGCCTGCTCAGGAACCTGCCGCTTCCCTGCCCGACGGCGCCGGTAAAGACGTGTTCGTCAGCGTCTGCAGCCTCTGTCACGATCCGACGGCGGTACTCAACAAGCGATGGACCGAGAAGCAGTGGGACGCCAAAGTCACCGAGATGCTGCAGGAGGAGCCGGACGTAACCGCAGAAGAGCGGACGGCCATCGTCGCCTACCTCGCCGCGAACTTCAAACCGCTGCCGGGCGTCAATGTCAACCAGTCCACGGCTGCCGAGCTCGTAGCCGCCCTGGGACTGTCGCTCGGCGAGGCGGAATCCATTGTCCGGTACCGCAAGGATAACGGCCCATTCAAGACGCTCGACGATCTCAAACGGATTCCCGGAGTCAATGCGGCGGCCCTGGAAGCAGCCAGGGACCGAATCGTTTTCTAGCAAGACTGTTTCTTCTCCGACATTTTGTATTAGATTGGATGTCCTGGAATTTCTCCGATGGAAGAAACAGCTCGCTGGCTGAACTGGCGCGGTCAAGACGTCCCTGCTGACCTGTTGTCATGAAAAAAGGACGTGGATCTTCTGAGCGGCGCCAGCGCCAGGCCGAAACCCGGAACGTACCGGCCCAACCACCCAATACAGGCTGGCTGATTGCCATCGGTCTCGTCGCGCTCACACTTGCGGTGTTCTGGCCGGTGGGCGGGCACGGATTCCTGAACTACGACGACCCCATTTACGTTACCGAAAACCGCCAGATTCAGCAGGGCTTGACGGCGGCGGGAGCGCGGTGGGCCTTCTCGACCTTTCATGCAGCCAACTGG
>DASUFH010000467.1:0-3567 GCA_036274645.1 Terriglobia bacterium | reverse complement strand
ATTTGTTCGTTGGTCGGTTTGTCAGCTCATGCCGTGTGTCGGCTGACGGCTCGTTGGCCGGTTTGCCGTTGGATACCGAATAACAAATGGTTAAGTGAAGCAGTTAATAGTGAACAGCCAACAATTAATGAATAAGTGGGGGAACAGGAGGCCGGACATAGCGAACAATGAAGGAAGTCCAGCGAACAATCGACAACGCCCGCAGGCTCGAAGCGCTGCGGGCGGTGACTACATGGAGCGAGAAGCGACTATCGCCTTTTCGGACTAGCCGCCGATTCCGTCAATCGAGATGTAGCTTTCGAGCGAATCGAGTTGCTGCGACAGGTCTTCGAATCGTTCGTGAAACAGGTTGCGGATCTCGACGATGCCTTCAACCTTGCCGTCCTCCCGTATGACCGGCAGGTGACGGACATGGCGTTCCCACATCAATCGAACCGCTTCATCCGGTGGCGTGTCTTTGCGAATCGCGGTGACGTTCGTGGTCATGACGTCCTGCACCACGGTCTTCTCGGGGTCCTTCCGCTCCAGCACGATCCGGAGCATGACGTCGCGTTCGGAAAACATCCCGCGCAACAATCCATTGTCGACAACAACGACCGCGCCGACATTGGCGTCCCGCATTCTCTGGATGGCTTCCATGACCGTGGCGGCTGGAGCCACTTCCGAGGTCGGCGTCTTGGCAATTCTAAGAATGCTCATATGTCCCTCCCTCAAAAACAGTCAACATCCATTCATCATTTCTTCACAACGAGATGAGGTTAGCACCTTCTGATCACGCCGGATCGACGAAAGAAAGAGGCCCCGGCTACCCGACAAAAATGTGACTTCGTGGTCCGCCATCCGACCGTGTCCCGTGTCCCCCGGCTGTCCATTTTCGATTGCCTGTTATCGATTGTCCGCTGTGCTTCTTCATTGTTCGTTCTCCATCAGCCAGGTCCATTACCCAGCCGACAACAAGCGAGCTTACAACGGACAACCGAGACCGTTTGCGCATAGCGGCCACCTGCATTATCGTTCCGGCGGAAAGACAATCCACTTTCGGTCTTGTTTGGAGGAGGAGCAGTTATGGCGCGATGGTCGCTGTGGGCGGCGGTATTGATGGGGACTCTGGTTTCGCTGCTGGCGTTGGGCGCGCAGGCGCCCGGGGGGACGCCGTTCCGGATCGAGATGCTGGATCCGGCGCTCGATGAACTCATTGCTCCCGACGCGCAGCTGGAAACGCTTGGGGATCGCTTTGCGCTCACCGAAGGGCCGGTCTGGATGCCCGGCGAAGGAGGACAGCCCGGATTTCTCCTCTTCAGCGATAACGCCGCAAATGTGATCTACAAGTGGGCGCCGAACAGTCCGCTTTCCGTCTTTCTCGAAAACAGCGGTTTTACCGGCCGGGACAATTCGAAGGTTGGCGCGCAAACCGTCGCGGGGCGCGTGGCGATTCTGTTGATCGGATCCAATGGCCTGGCGCTCGACCCGGAAGGACGCCTGGTGGTTACGGCGATGGCCGATCGCACGGTTTACCGGCTGGAGAAGAATGGCTCGCGGACCCTGCTGGCGGACCGATTCGAAGGCAAGCGTTTCAACGGGCCCAACGACATTGTGGTCAAATCCGACGGCGCGATTTACTTTACGGATACGGTCTGGGGGCTGCGCGGCGCCGCACAGGACCCCGATCGTGAGCTGCCTTTCAGCGGATTCTTTCTGATCAAGGACGGCAAGGTCACACTGCTTGGCGGAGACCGGGACAATCCCGGCGCGTCCCCAAACGGCATCACGCTGTCGCCCGATGAGAAGATTCTCTATGTCACTGCCGGCAGCCGCCGGACGATGCGTTACGACATCCTGCCCGACGACACGGTCGCCAACGGACGCCTCTTTGTAAACGACGGTATCGATGGACTGCGCGTCGACACCAGAGGCAACGTCTATACAACCAGCGGCGGCACGCCCGGACGCATCCAGATCAACTCTCCCGAAGGCAAGCCGCTCGGACGGCTCCACCTCCCGCAACCGGCCGGCGAGCCGCGCGCGCGGGTATGCGCCACCAACATGGCGTTCGGCGACGCCGACGACCGGGGCCTGTACATTACCGCCTGTACGCACCTGTTCAAGATCCGCATGAACGTGGTGGGCGTGCGGCCCGGACAGTTGAAGCGCTAGCTGGTTTCTGTCTCGAAAACCTGGTGGGCGGTCATAGACGTCATAGACCGCCCCTGCAAGCTAGCGCGGATACGGGTGGTTCCGAAGCGTGGCCATTGCGCGATAGATCTGCTCCAGCAGAAGGAATCGCGCCATGTCATGGGTAAATGTCAGTGGCGATAACGACCACGAGATCTCCGCGCGCTTTCTCGCCGCGTCGTCCAGGCCGGCCGGGCCCCCGACCACAAACGTCAACGGCCGGCGATCGTATTGAATGTGACGGTCGAGAAAAGCGGCGAACTCGGCGGACGTCCAGGTCTTGCCGTTCGGGTCGAGCGCGATCACGCGGTCCTCGGACGGGATGGCGGCCAGGATGCCGGCCGAATCGGATTTGCTGTCCTTCAATTCGACAATGTCGAGCGGGATGAATTTCCGCGCGCGCCCGGCGAAGTCGGCGGTTAAGGCCGCAAGGTTCCGGTCACGGGTCTTGCCCGCCCAGACCACCCGCAGTTTCACGGTCTGGCCGCCCGTGGCGGGCAGTTAAGAATGGCGCTCCCCCGGTCTGCCACGGGCAGTCAGGAATGCTGGCCCACCGGTTCCTGGATCTCGCGGCGCTTGCCGGCGCGCCACAATCGTTCGAGGTCGTAGAACTCCCGGGCGCGCGCGGTAAAGATGTGGACGACGAGATCGACATAGTCCATCAGAATCCACTCGCCTTCCGCATAGCCCTCGATGTGCAGGGCGCGCACGCCGTCCTTCTTGAGACGTTCGGCGATCCCGTCGGCAATCGTCTGGTTGTGCTTCGTCGACGTGCCGTTGCAGATCACGAAGTGGTCGGTGAATGAACAGACGCCTGCGAGATCCAGAACCACGATGTTCCGCGCCTTTTTGTCGAGCGCGGCTTCCAGGACTTCGGAGAGTTGTTTTTCTTTAGACATCAATTTCCGATGAGCTGTTTTCCTCAGGAATACAGTTTGTGTTTTTCAATGTATCCACGCACCGACGCCGGCAGCCAGGAGCGCACCTGCTCGTCGCGGTCCCAGTCCTGACGAATCCGCGTGGACGACATCGGTTGTTCGACGAACGGCAGATAGAAGACCGCCTGGCCGGTCCCGGGAGCCGGAGTGGACGTGTTTTCATCCAGCCTGGTAAACGGCGCCACGTCTTCGCGAAAGGAAAAGCCGGGACGGTTGATCACGACCATGCGGGCCAGGCTGAACAGACGCCGATAGTCTCTCCAGCTGTCAATCTCCTCGTACATATCGGCGCCCAGAACGAAGAGCAGTTCACTGCCCGGATGGAGGTTTCTCACGGCAGCCAGCGTGTCCACGGTGTACTGGCGCTCCATGGTGTCCAGTTCGATGGTCGATGAACGAAAGCGCGCGAACGGTTCTGTGGCCAAAGCGACCATGGCGAAGCGATGGAACGGGGAAG
>DASUFH010000466.1:0-11692 GCA_036274645.1 Terriglobia bacterium | reverse complement strand
GGCCGTATTGCCGCCGCCCACCCAGATGATGTCCTGATCCAGGAGGAACGCGCGGATGTCGGTGACGGTGCGGTCGAACAACGCCAGATGAGTCCGCTCGGATCGCGCGGCGGGAATGCGCGTGTAGAAGGTGGTCAGCGTCGCCGGCGAGTCGCCGGTTGCCGTGGGAATGAAGCAGACTCTGGGACGGGCCTTTCCCGTCAGCGAAAGGATGTAGTCCACGAGGGGCGGCGTGGAACCGGGACGCGCCCGCATGCCGCCAAAAGTCACGATGCGCCGATCTGCCATACCCTCCACACCCGGCAGGTATTGTACGGTGTCCGCGAGGACGGGGAAACATCGGTTGTATACTCTCGCTTGCGTTTTCATTTCGGAGGACAGGTTTCATGCGGCACTTCTATCGGCAGGGTTACGCGGCGGCCGCTGGCCTGCTGATCGCGCTGGCGGCAGCTCTGTGCCTGGCGCAATCGGCGCGGCCGGCGGGGAATCTCCCGGCACAACTGAGCGACGACGCGTTCTGGAAGCTCGTGGTCGACTTCTCCGCTCCCGGCGGCTCCTTCCCGTTCGAAAACTTCATGTCGAATGAAGATGGTTTTCAGACCGTGATCCCCGAGTTGAAGAAAACTGTCCGGCCGGGATCGGTTTACCTGGGCGTGGGCCCCGAACAGAACTTCACATACATTTCCGCGCTGCGCCCCGGCATGGCGTTCATCATCGACATCCGGCGGCAGAACATGCTGGAGCATCTGCTGTACAAGTCGCTGTTTGAAATGTCCCCGGACCGCGTCCAATTCATTTCCCGTCTGTTCTCACGCCCGGCGCCGGCGGGGCTCGCCGCCGGCGCGACGGCCGAATCGTTGTTTCGCGCTTTCGAAAAGGCCGCCGCGGACCGAAAACTCTACGACGCCAGTCTGCAGGAGGTTTATGACCGCCTGACCAAGACGCACAAGTTCAGCCTCTCCACCGAAGACCGCCAGGGCATCGCCAAGGTCTATTCCGCTTTTTTCGAGGGCGGCCCGCGCATGGACTACCGGTTCAACAACAACGGCGGGCCGGCGCCGAGCCAGGGCGCAACGTATACGGAATTGATGACGGCCACCGATCGCGAAGGCCGCAACTGGAGCTATCTGGAAACGGAGGAGAACTTCCGGGTCGTTCAGGAATACGAGCGGAAGAACCTGATTATTCCGCTGGTGGACGACTTCGCCGGAGAAAAGTCCATTCGCGCAATCGCGAAGTACGTTAAGGATCGTAACGAGGTGGTCGGCGTGTTCTACACGTCAAACGTCGATCAGTACCTGTTCCAGGACCGGGTCGAGGACCTGTTTTATGCGAACGTCGGAACACTGCCGATCGACGCGTCGAGCGCGTTCATCCGCACGATCAACACTTCCGGCCGGAGCGGACGGAACGTCGCGGACGTCCAGGCCACTGCGGGGAACCAGTGGGCGGTTCTACTCTGTCCGATTGCCGATGTGTTGAAGGCCGCCAACGCGGGGGAGATTCTTTCCCAACGCGACGTAAACCGGATGTCGCACTGAGTCACTCGATCAGACGCAGAACATTATCCGGCGGACGACCGATCACCGCTTCCGAACCACGGACCACAATCGGGCGCTCGATCAGAATGGGATGGCGGATCATTACCTCAATCCATTGGGCGTCGGAAAGAGTTTTGCCTGCGTATTCGGACTTGTAGATGTCCTCCCCCTTGCGAACCAGTTCCACCGGACGGATACCCAGCTTGCGACAGATCTCCTGCAACTCGCCGGCGTTGGGGGGCGTCTTGAGATATTCAATGACTCGTGGCTGGACTCCATTGTCTTCAAGCAGCGCCAGCGTGGCGCGACTCTTGCCGCATCGGGGATTGTGGTAGATCGTGACGCTTTCCATCGCAGCAGTATAGCGCCGGCGCCGACATAGAGTGGGGCTCAGCCGTCCGACAGCGATCTCCACGCGCGATCCACCAGCGCTCGTCCGGCCTGGAGCACACCCTCCCGCCAGCGGTCATCGTCTGGGGCGAAAGTTTCCATCAGGGCGCGTCTGGCGGGATGGTCGAGCGCGCCGGCGCCGTAATGGAACCACCGGTTCTCTTCCCGCAGCGCCTGGACGGCGCGGATCGGGTGGCACGTGCCGAACTCCTGCGTGACAAACAGGGTGTCCGCCTGCGGCAGGGAACGCGCAATCGCTGAACCGAGGCCACCCCGGGTCAGGTACGACGGATTGCGATCCGGATCGGCGGGGGGAACGCTGTCGCCAAAGATCCGACGCGCCCGCTCGTAGTCTCCCGGCGCCGCCAGCGTCGGCGCCTGGCCGCGCCGGCCCAGACCGGTATGGGTATCGATGGCATGGATGACCGCCGCTGAAGCCAACCGGTCCTGAAGAAAGCGCAGATATTTTTCCGGTCCCTCTTCGAGGCGCCGCCCGCCGAAGAACAGCCCCTTCGGAAACTCGTACTGTCCGCCGGCGACCGCCTGTTTCGCCGACGCCATGCCGTATCGCGCCACCAGCGCCAGCGCCTTCAGGAAAAAGAAGTCATGGGATGGCGGGCTTTTCGGATTCAACAACGCGTCCGCCGACGCATAGATGTCCGGAGCGCCCGAGTACCCGCCTTCCGGGAAAAAGTTGCGATTCAGATCGACGTTGTTCTCGTTCACACGGCGGAGCCACGCCATGCCCCAGGGATTGAGAATGTGCGTCAGAACGATGGCGGTATCCGCAGCGGTCGACGGAAGATCGTCGAGCAACTGCAGTTGGACGGCAGATCCCGCAAAACCTTCAACGCCATGCATTCCGGAAGAATGCAGAAGGATCCGACGCGCGGCGGGAGGGCCCACAGAGGCGATGTCGATGCTCAGGTCCTCACCGGAAGGCCCTCGCGCGCTCAACTCCAGCACGTCGAGACGCGCGCCCGCCCGCGCGGAGAGATCCCGGAAACGCTCGCGGGCTTCGAGGTAATCGGCGGAAAAATATCGGATGCGACCGCCTGCGGTCACCGCGCCGCGGGGATATCGTTCGAGGCCGAACGCCGCTTGAACCTCCAGCGCCCATCCTCGCGAACGAGCGAGTCATCGTACCGGCCGGACTGTGAAATCACCGGCTTCCCGTCCGCGCCGGGAGCGACGAACGTCCAGCGAGACCAGGCCGTAGCGGTGTCGCCTTTGACGTCGATTTCGAAATTGGACAGGATGTGAAACGAGTTGTTCCGGTTGGGACCCGTGCCAAGATTCTTCTGCATGAAGGCCAGAATCTCTTCCGGCCCCTTTGCCGATCCGAACCCGCCAACCCATTCCCCGTCCCGGGCAAAGAGTTTCGAATACGCAACCAGGTCGCGCGAATCCAGATGGCGTCCGTAGTCCAGCAGTAGCGTGCGGATTTCCTCGATGTCTTCCAGGCGCTGCAGCCGCGCCGCCAGCGCAGCCGTGTCGGCGACGCGCGGCGACTGGGCCCGCGCCGCGGCCCCGGCGATGAACAACGCCACGACAGCAACGGTAACTGTGGTGAGAAGGCGTAAGGTCGTCTTCATGGGTATCTCCTGATTGCGCGCACTATAACCGACTTTTCCCCACGAAGCGACCCATCCGGACGAAGTCGCCGGACGACAATCCATAACCGCGCGTTTCCTTGAACTGGAACGGTCGTGCATGAATGAGGGAACGCGCGGATTACAGATTCGCCGCGAGCTGCGCGACGCGGAGCAGTATCACCCGGAAGCAGGCCGCCATGTGTCAGGGTTCTGTCACGTTTTCGTAAATTCCCTGTCGGGGGACAGCCTCCGGAGGCTGTCCCCCGCTGTGCTATCCTTTTCAACCGCTAAAGGAGGAATTCATGATCGCGATTGTGCTCGCATTGGCTCTCTGGCAACAGGGAGGGGCGGCTGCTGCGCGGCCGGCAAACGGTCTTATTACCGGACAGGTTCGCGCCAGTGATAATTCCCTGCCCGCCGGCGTCCGGGTTGCCGCAATACCGGTTCCGGCAGGCACAATCTACAGCGACAGCGAAGCGCTCGGTATCAGCGCGTTGACGCCTGTAAGCACGACGCAGACGGACGCTCAGGGACGGTTTCGCCTGGAGAACGTGCCGCCGGGCCGTTATCTGGTCCAGGGTGGACTCGCGAATAATACGACGTACTATCCTGGCGTCACTTCCGCGAACAGCAGGACTGCAACGGTGGTCACGGTTACGGCCGGCCAGACGGTCGAGAATATCGATTTCAGACTGCAGGGATCGCTGGGACAGCGGGTCAGCGGCAGAGTCCATCTGAGCGAAGGGACCTCCCCGGGTCAGGCGGCAACGCTGACGGGCAGCCGGATCGAGGAATTCCTCAGCGTTCCTCTTGGCTCCGACGGAACGTTCGAATTTGCCCGCGTGCCGCCCGGACTGTATTTGCTGAGCACGTTTCCGCCGCCGCCCGGTCTCGCGCCGATCGCTGTGCCGGTCCGGACCTCGGATGTGACGGGCCTTGAACTCACCTCCCCACCGACTCGCAACGTCACGGGACGCATTGTCATGACGAACGGCGGCCCGATCCCATCCGGAATCCTGTCGTTTTACAACACGCAGAGCTACGTTGGCGCGACAGTCAACGGAGACGGAACGTTTACCGCAAAACTGCATGCGGCGCGCCACCAGGTGGACGTTGCGGGAATGCCGATCGGCTACAACCTGGTTTCCGTGCGAATCGGCTCGACGGACGCGATGGGCGGATTCACAGTCGCGAATGCCGATGTTTCCGGAATCGTCGTTACCGTGTCGGCCCCCCCGTCCCTGCCGCGGTTGCAGGGCAAGGTCACGGGGCTAACGGGCGCCCGGTTGACCAGCGCGAAAGTCGAGTTGACCGGCCCGATCTTCGGAACACTGACAGCGTCGATTCGGCCGGACGGGTCATTCGAGTTCCCGATCATGATTCCGGGTCTCTACGAGGCGCGTCTGGCCGGGGTTGCGGAATTCAAACCGATCGAAGTTGTCGTGACCGACCAGCCGTTGACGACGGTAACGCTGACGGTGAAGTAACGCAGAAGGCGTTTTAGTCCCCGCCTGCTTGTAGGGGCGGTCTATGACCGCCCAGCGTTCCAGAGTAGAGATCTCTGATCCGAAACGTCGGGCGGTCATAGACCGCCCCTACACGCGGACGGGGACCCAAAAGGTTCCGTCAGTCCCTGAGGAGCGGCAGATTCGAGACGAAAAAAAAGCGCGGTGGAAAACTCCACCGCGCTTTTATTTACGGCCGGACGAAACCGCTTTAGTTCGCCAGCGGGTTCGGCCGGACCTGGAACTTCACGAGCTTGCCTTTGGTTCCCTTGCCGCCTTCGATGTGCCACACGAAGTGGGTTCCATAGTTGGCGTAGAGGGCGCGATCTTTCCATCCGGCAAACCCGGCGGGCGCGTTCGGATTATCGAGACGCGCGTCCATGCCGCGGGAGTAGAAGCCCAGCGCGTAGGGAACGCGGAGGGTTGTCCACTTGCCGGATTTGGGATCGAGCACCAGGATCGAATCCGAGTTTGATCCGGTCGCCATCGGCGTATTGGCGCCGAAGCCGAGCACGTCATACTGGTCGACCCAGTTGAAATAGTGGAAGTCCGTGGGATAGTCCGTGCCTTTGAAGCGCGGGCCCGTCGTCTGGTACAGCGTCCAGCCTTCCGTGCAGATGTCGCCGTTGGTCGGCCACGGTCCCGTGAGCTTTTTGCACTTGCGAACATCGAAGCTGGCCAGATGGCTGCTGGCGGCCAGGGCCGTCCAGACCACGCCGTTCCGGTCGACGTCGACGCCGCGCGGATCGAGTCCGCCCTCGGGCACTCTGAAAAGCTGCGTCATGCAGGTCTCCGGCGGGTTGGCGCCGGTCCGCAGACGAACGAGGAAGCCCGGGAAGCTTTCGGCCACGCCCCAGACGGAGTCGTCGACGGGGCTCGGAATGACCGAATACAGGCTGGTTCCCGAAAGCTCCGAGTCCAGAGCCGGATCGAAGGCCGCCGGGGCGCCGCGTCCACGAGCACCCTGGCCGCCAGCGCCGGGAGCGCCGCGTCCGCGACCCTGACCAACTCCGGCTCCAGCGCCGCCACCCGGGCCACGGCCACCCGCGCGACCGCCCTGACCCTGAGCCGCGAAATTGTTGCCGCCGGCGCCACCCGTGTCGCCGAGGTTCAGGATGTTATCCACACCGGCGCGAACCTGGTTCCACGGCTTGGTGATCTTGCCATCGCCGTTGGTGTCGATGACCTGCGGGCACCAGCCCACCGCCGTCTGCTCCGCCTTCACTTCGTCATGGGTGTCGGCCAGCGTCTTGTCGTACAGCTTGGTGTTGACCCAGCCGATGATCGGACCGCTGAGTTCGTTGAAGTACACCGTATCGTTCGGATCGTTGTCGAACTGAAGATGGTGCGTGCTGTAGCAGGTTTCAATCAGCTGGAACTTCTGTGTCTTCGGGTCGTAATACGACGCCTGACGCCCGCTGTTGGTCAGTGGCCTGTACGCGGCGTACTTTGTGGCGTTTTGATCGGAGCACCAGGCCGGTTGCTGATTACGGATCTTGGAGGTCATCCAGACACGGCCCGTATTGTCGAGCATCGGATTATGCGGATCGGCCGGGTCGTAGGCGGCGCCGGCCCACAGGCGCTGAGCGCCCCAGTGGATCGACGGCGGATTCGCCGCAGGGAACCGCGAAGGCACCTGATCCCGCGCCTGCCGGGTCGGGAGTTCGATCTCGAGCGTGGAATTGGTCTTTTCGTCGAGCATAACGAGCGTGCCATGGCCGGCGGAAACGGCGTAGACGGGACCGTTGCCGTTGACGGACGGCTTCTGTTTGCTGGTGCTCGCTTCGTCATGCATGAAGGAGTGGTCTGTTCCCCAATCCCACAACGTCAGCACCACGTTCTGTTCCACGCCGCTCGGACGGGGCGGCTTGTGAGCCGGCACTTCGCCCTTCTCGATCCGCGTGGTCCAGTCGACCAGCATCTTGATCGCGGTCGGACGGTCCAGACCGTTGGCCGCGCCGTTCATCTGCGTGCCGCGAATGCCCGCGCGCAACCGGTAGTCCCAGGCTTCTTCGGGAGTCTTCAGAGTGGGGACCGCCTCGAACACGTGCTTGAGGTCGCGTGTTTCCTCATTGCCCAGCTGGTGGCAGAAGTTGCAGCTCGATTTGAAGGTCCACATCCAGTTTTCCTGCGTCCGGACGTTACCGACGGGGAACGCCGACTTCACGGGCGGCTCCATCATCGACATCCAGTAGTCGCCCGGGTAGACCTTGGCGGCCTCCTGAGGCGTGCGCGCAACGGTGGCTTTGAGGGCGACATTGCTGGCGCCGGCTTTCAACTGTACGGGTGTGGAATCTGCCAGCCCGTATCCGCGCACCCACACGTTGTAGGTGACGTTGGCCGGGAGCTCGGGCACCATGAATTTGCCCTGATTGTCAGTGACGACAATCTTGATGAAATTGGTGGGGAGTTCTTTGGTCTCAGCGATAACCCAGACGCCGCCTTCCGCTCCCTGGGTGCTGGTCACCGTTCCGGAAATATTCCCCTTGCCCGTTGCCGGCTGCTGGAACGTTGCGGCCTCGAACACGGGATCGGTGGAATAGACCCCGACGCCGGCAACCGCCACCAGCGCGATCAACGCGGCCCGGAGCGTCCCGATCCGTAATCGGGTTTTGCTTGTCATACGATTCCTCCTCATCGAACTAACAGAAAAAACTTCAGCCACGCGGCCCGGCCCGCAGAGTTTACCGCGCCATCGGATCCGGCCGGATCTGGAACTTCACGATCTTGCCTTTGGTTCCCTTGCCGCCTTCAATGTGCCAGACAAAGTGGGTGCCGTAGTTGGCCCACAGCGCGCGCCCCTTCCAGCCGGCGCCGGCGTCGTCAATGCGCGCGTCCATGCCGCGGGAATAGAACCCGAGCGGATACGGCACGCGCAACGTCGTCCACTGCCCGTTCTTCGGGTTCAGGACCAGAATCGAGTCCGAATTCGAACCTGTGGCCATGGGCGTTCCCACGCCAAACTTCATGACGTCGTACTGATCGACCCAATTGTAATAGTGGAAATCGGTCCTGAAATCGGTTCCCTTGAATTTCGGACCGTTCGTCTCGTAGAGCGTCCAGCCTTCGGGACATCCCTGGCCATCCAGCCGGGCGGGTCCTTTCAGGTTTTTGCATTTGCGGCGGTCGAAGCTGGCGAGATGGCTGCTGGCCGCCAGCGCGGTCCAGACCACGCCATTGCGATCAATATCCACGCCACGGGGATCGAGCCCGGGCGAGGGCACCCGGTAGAGTTCCACCTTGCAGGTCTCCGGAGGATTCTTTCCGCGCTCGAGCCGGACCAGGTATCCGGGATAGACTTCCGCTACGCCCCAGATCGAGTGATCCGTAGGACTCGGAATGATGGAATACATGTAAAACGCCACCTTGGTGTCGCGCTTCGGGTCCTGCTCCGTCGGATTCGCCCAGCCGTTTGGACCACCGGCCGTGTCGCCCGCGTAAGTCGCGTTGTCGGGCAGGCGTGGGGCGATGTTCCACGGCTTGGTGATTTTTCCGTCGCCGTTGGTGTCGAGCACCTGCGGACACCAGCCCACTGCGGCGCGCTCCGCTTTGAATTCATCTTTCGTTTCCGCCAGTGTCTGGTCGTAAACCTTCGTGTCGACCCAGCTGAAGATCGGCCCGATCAGCTCGTTGAAATAGACGGTCTGGTTGGCGTCCGTGTCGAACTGGAGGTGGTGTGTGCTGGCGCAGGTTTCAATCAGCTGGAACTTGTTCGTCCTGGGATCGTAATACGACGCCTGACGCCCGCCGGCGGTCAGGGGCTCATAGGCCGCGTATTTGCTCGCCGCCGCATCCGAACACCAGGCCGGAGCCTTGTCGCGGATACGGGAGGTCAACCACACACGGCCCTGATTGTCGATCATCGGATTGTGGGGATCGGCCGGGTTGTACGGCGGATTCGACCACAGATGTTCTTTGCCCCAGAATACCGAATCCGGATTCGGCGCCGGGAACCGCGACGGCACCGAGGCGCGCGGATCGCGGGTGGGGATCTCGATTTCATGCGTGGAATTGGTCTGCGGATCGAGCACGACCAGCGTACCGTGTCCGGCAGAAACCGCGTAGACCGGACCATTGGCGTTGACCGAAGGCTTGTTCTTCGCGGTCGAGTTCTCGTCGTGCATGAAGGAGTGGTCCGTACCCCAGTCCCACAAGGTCAGCACGAGATTACGCTCCAGCCCTTTCGGACGGGCGGGAGCTTCGGCGGGAACCTCTCCTTTACTGATGCGGGTAGTCCAGTCAACCATCATCTTCACCAGGACATCCCGATCCAGCAGGTTCGCCACACCGCTCATCTGGACGCCGCGAACGCCGGCGCGCAACCGGTAATCCCAGGCTTCCTCGGGAGTGTGGAGTTCGGGTCTGGCCTTGAAGACGTGATCGAGGTCCCGGGTGACGGCGTTTCCGAGCTGATGGCAGAAGTTGCAGCTCGATTTGAACGTGTGCATCCAGTTGGCCGGCTTCTCCAGGTAGGTCCCCATGGGAAACTTGCTCGCCGCCGGAGGCTCCATCAGGGACATCCAGTAGTTGCCCGGATAGATTTGCGCCTTCTCCTGCGGGGTCCGCGCAACGCTGGCCTCGAGAAAGACCCTCTCCGTGGACGGCTTCATCGTCCGCTTCATGGAGTCGACCAGGCCGTAGCCCCGCACCCACACGCTGTAGTTGACGTTCGGCAGGTCGGGCAGCATGAACTGGCCCTGATCGTCCGTGACGACGATCTTGATGAGATTCGTGGGCAGTTCCTTCGTTTCCGCGATGACCCAGACACCGGATTCCGGCCCCTGGCTGCTTCGCACGACGCCGGTGATGTAGCCGGCGCCCTGGCTCTGAGGCGCGGCGGAAACGCCGCCAAATGCGCTGAAATAGATGATGCCGGCCGCGATGAGCGCAGCCAGAGACAGCCGGACTCCGAAGCCCGGCGCCAAACGGAGAGCCGCTCTAGCGGCGCGTCCACTGAATAAACGAGTCATTGGTGTGATCAAGCCCCCAAACGCGCCGTAGTATAGGCGTCAATTCCAGCGCGATGCAATACTCCGTTACCCCGGGGACAGCCTCCGGAGGCTGTCCCCCTTCATAAATCCCGCCGCCGCAGCACGCGGTTCCACCACATCACGACTCCGGTTACGAACAGAACCGCGGGAGCAAGCCCGATCACGACCCAGATCGCCTGTGTGACCCGACCGCCAATCGTTCCAAAATGAAGGCGTGACGACCATCGAAGAATGACTTCCCCGGTTCTCATGCCGGGCTGATAGGTTTCTGGCGGCGGCTCCAGGTAGTCCACCACCGCCCAGAAGGGCCTGGGAATAGCCACATGAACGCCGGTGATTCCCCACAACAGGAAGAACAGGAGAGTCCATATCCCCACGGCGCTATGGAGATCGAAATTGAAGCGGCGCCAGTTGGCGCGCCAGCGGACCCCCATGGCGCGACGCCAGTCGCGCAAGCCGGGCCACCAGATGACTGCGCCGGTCAGACCGAGCGCGACCCAGAGCGCCGCGGCGGTCCCGTTGACGAGGCGTCCGCTCTCTCCGGCCAGCAGATTCACATGCAGATCTTCAAGCCACGACATCAGCCGGATGCCTGCAGGAATGGCGTGGCCCAGGTCCCGCCCGGAATAGGGATCGAACAGCCGCTGAATTTCGTGGCCGCCACGATCCAGAGTGATTTCGATCGCCTGCGCGGGATTCGTTTCGTTTTCCCATACCCGACTGATTTCATATCCGGGATGGGCGGCCCTCGCGGCCGATCGGATGGCTTCGGCGCTTAACCGTTCGCCCTGAGCCTTCAAGATGACCGGGGGCGCGGTAAACGCGTTATAGAGGTCGTTTCGGAACACCAGCGCGCTGCCCGACACGCTGAGAACCAGAACGTAGACACCCAGACACAGGCCACTCCAGAGATGAATCTGAAACAGCGCGCGCCGCAGGCGGCTCTCCCGCGGCCGTGTCTTCCATAGGCTCCAAAACGTCATATGCGGCGCCGGTCACTTTACGCTGTTTTGTAAGCCATTTGTAAGTGGGTTGGGTTAAACTGCGGGCCGCACTTTTACTAAGCACAGCCATATTTGATCGATTGAGGAGAACACGAGAAATGCGAAAGAACTTTCTTGGAACGATGGCGACTCTGGCTCTGTCGATGGCGGTCTTTGTCGGCATGGCGGTAGCGCAGGCGCCGGGCGGCGGACAACGGGGACCTGGCGGCGGCGCGGGCGGTGGCGGCGGTTTTGGCGGCGGCGGTCAGCGTGGTCCCGGCGGGCCGGGCGGGCCCGGCGGCCCGGGTGGCGGTGGCGGTTTTGGTGGCGCGGGCGGCGGCCAGCGCGGGCCCGGCGGTCCTGGTGGTCCCGGGGGCGGCGGCCAGAGGGGCCCCGGTGGCGCCGGCGGACGAGGCGCGGCGTTCACAGTAACCAGCTCCGCATGGGAAGACGGTGGCGTTGTTCCCATGAAATATGCCGGCCGCGGTGGAAACACCTCGCCGGATTTCCAGTTCAAGTGGATGCAGGGGACCAATGAAGGAATGCCGCCGGCCAACCTGGCGAGCTACGCGATCATCTTCCACGACATGGAAAACAGCACACAGCGCGGCACAACAGACACGCTGCACTGGTCGATCTTCGACATTCCGGCCACCGCCAAAGGCATTCCGGAAGGCCTCATGCCCG
>DASUFH010000465.1:0-4689 GCA_036274645.1 Terriglobia bacterium | reverse complement strand
AAAATGCCTGCCTCCATAATGGCCGCAGACGGGGCGGTTCGTGGAACTACCTTATAGATTCTGTCGTATTTGCGGAAGTCTCATTCGGATGTTTATCGAACCGCCCCGTCCGCGCCTATTAAAGGAACGGGACCAATTTTTTCATGGCGCGGCCACCCCACCTTCGTCCAAGGCGGGGAATACGCCAGCGTCTAGAGCCTTCCAAATGTCCAAACTCCAGGGGCGGTCATAGACCGCCCCTACAAGCAGGCGGGGTTACGCGGGCCAGAGCGGCGTTCCCGTTACTTTTCGCAGTTAATCATCCACGGGACGCCGAACTGGTCGGTCAGGACTCCAAAGCGTAGCGCCCAGAAGGTTTCCTGAAGCGGCGTGACGATTTTTCCGTGTTCCGCCAGCGCCGCGAAAACCCGTTCCGCCTCCGTGAGATCCCGCATGCTCAAGGTGAGCGCGAACCCTTCCATCGCCGGCGCCGCATCGGGCGCGTCGTGTCCTGAGATTTGCACGGCGCCGATCCTGAGGGAAGCGTGCAGGAGTTTCCTTCCCCATTCCGCGGGCGCCTGGTCCGCCATCGGCGAACCTTCCCATGGGAGACGAAACGTGATCGTTGCCCCGAGAACTCTGGCGTAATACTCGAAGGCCTCCTCGCAGCGCCCATTGAAAGTCAGATGTGTCGTTAACTCCATAACCGTTGTACGGCAGCATACAGCAGTTTGCGAAACGCGCGCCTGTTCCGAAATCGAGCGGATGCGGGTAAACTCGCACGCGGTGTTTCAAACATGATTTCGGTCCAGAATCTCAGTAAACGATTTGGCGGGCAGATGGCCGTGGACGGACTGTCGTTCGACGTTCCGGCCGGACAGACTGTCGGCTTCCTCGGTCCGAACGGCGCGGGGAAGTCCACGACGCTGAAGATGCTGACCGGCATGCTCGAGCCGTCGGGTGGAGCAGCCACCATCTGCGGGTTCGATCTGCTGCGCGAGCCGGTCGAAGTCAAGAAGCGCGTCGGGTTTGTGCCCGAGTCGGGCGCGGTGTTCGAGTCTCTGACGGGGCTCGAGTACCTGGAGATGATTGCGGCGCTTTATGGCATCCCCAGGGCGGCGGCCGTGGAACGGATCCGGCAGTTCATTGCCTTCTTCGATCTCAGTTTTGCCACGCTGACCGAGAAGCTGCTGGGCGCGTACTCGAAGGGGATGCGGCGCAAAGTCGTGATTACGGCCGCGCTCCTGCACAATCCGCCGGTCGTTTTTTTTGACGAGCCGCTCGACGGTCTCGACGCGAACGCCGCCGTCGGCTTCAAGGCGCTGATTCAGACGCTTGCCCGGGAAGGCAAGACCATTCTCTACAGCTCGCACATTCTGGATGTGGTGGAGCGGGTTTGCGACCGCGTGATCATCATCGACAAGGGGCATCTTCTCGTTGATGGTCCTCCCGATGAACTGGTGGCCGCGCGCGGTTCGGGAACGCTTGAAAGGCTGTTTACCGAACTCACCGGTGGGGTTGAACTGGAGCGGCGCGCGGCGGACTTTGCCAGAACATTCCTTCCATGAAGACCCAAACCGGCGGCCATCTCGCGGCTGATGAGGCGCCGCGCGCCGAAAGGACGCTGCGTCGGCTCTTCCTGACCCTGTTCCTGCGCGGCCGGTCGGCGAGAGGCCTGCAGAAGTCGAAGGCGCCGTCTTCCATCGGATCGAAGCTCCTTCTCGCGCTGTGTCTCTACGCGGCGTTCGGCCTGGCCGCGCTGCCCATGTGGTTCAGCTCGATTTTCGCCCTGTCCGCGTTGCTTCACGCGATGACGTTCGTTTTTCTGGGCATGTTCGTCGCGGCCTCGAGCGGCGAGATCCTGTTCAACCGGGAAGAGGGTGACATCCTCCTGCATCGCCCGGTTCCGCCGCGCGCGATGCTCTGGGCCAAGGTTCGCGTGCTCGTGGAGGTGTCCCTCTGGATGGCGGGCGCGCTTAACCTGGTCAGCTTTGTCGTCGGAGTCTTCATGCCTGCAGGGGCCTGGTTGTTCCCGATCGCGCACGCCGTGTCCATTACCCTCGAGGCGCTGTTCACGACCGGTTGTGTGGTTGTCGTGTATCAGTTGTGTTTGCGCTGGTTCGGCCGCGAAAGACTCGAGGGCCTGATGACGACGGCCCAGGTCATCGTTGCGGTTGCTTCGGCGATGGTTGGCCAGATTGTGCCGCGATTGATCGGTTCGTTTCCGGGAAAGATCGGGCTGGAATTGAAAACGTGGTGGCTGGGCCTTCTGCCGCCGGTCTGGTTTGCCTCATTCGATGACGCGGTGACCGGCGCGGGCGGCCCGGGTTCCTGGGCGCTCGCCGGATGGGGGCTGCTGGTCACGGTGGCCGTACTGGGAATGGCGTTTGGAAAGCTGGCCCGCGACTACGAGCGTGGGTTGCAGGCTCTGGGCGAAAGCGCGGCGTCGCCGCGCCGCGCGGCCGCCGGCCGGCGCTGGTTCGACCGGATGGTGAACGCGCCCCCGTTCCGCTGGTGGCTGCGTGATTCCGTCGGTCGGGCGTCGTTCCTGCTCACGGCGGCTTATCTCGTCCGGGACCGCGATGTGAAACTGCGCGTTTACCCGTCGGTCGCGCCCTCGCTGGTCCTGTCGATGTTGTATCTCTTCAACCTGGGTGGCGCGGAGGCCGGGAGCTTGAGCGCCGGTTTCGCGGCCGCATTTTTTGCCAGTTTCATCTGTCTGGCGGCTCCTGCCACGCTGTCCGCCCTGCGATATTCGCAGCAGTGGCGCGCCGCGGACATCTTCCGCGCCGCCCCGATTTCCGGGCCCGCCCAGCTTTCTCATGGCGCCCGGAGGGCGGTTCTGTCCGTTATCATCGCGCCGTTGTGTTTCATCTTTGTCGGGGTCGCCTGGCTGGCGGGCGCCCATGCGGCGGACCTGATACTGATGCTTCCGGGTCTCATCGCGCTTCCGGTCTTTGCGATCGCGACAACCGTCACCGGTAGAATGACGCCGCTTTCAGAGTCCAGCGAGGAGGCCGCTGCGGTGATTCCGGGATTTGCCGGCCGGCGCGTCGTGGCCGCGCTGGCGTTTCTCGTGGGACCTTTTGCCCTTTCCGGACTGGGAGCGCTGGCGAAATACACCGGCTGGTTCTGGTGGTTCGCCGTCGCGGAAGCGCTCGTGGCGGTCCTGGTCTATGGGATCCTGCGCGCCCGTATGGCGTCGCTTCGCTGGCGGCCGCTCGAGTAGCGGTCTCGAATCTGCGGTTCCCGCCTGCTTGGTGGGGCGGTCCATGACCGCCCAGCGTTTCAGGGCGCCGTTCCTTAACGTCGGGCGGTCATCGACTGCCCCTGCAGGCAGACGGGGAGTCCGGCGAAACCTGCTATAGTCTGCGTCCCATGAAACTGAAACTGAGACCCTTTCTGCGGATTTCTGTAGCGGTGTTGTGCGCCGGAGCGCTGGCCGTCGTCTATGCGCGCCAGCAGGAGCCGGCCAAACTCGACACGGTCAAGGTCAAAGACGATCTCTACGTCATTCACAACGATGTCGTGCCCGGCAACATCACGGTTCTGGTAACGAATGAAGGCCTTCTGCTCGTCGACGACAAGTTTGAGGTGGATCACGCCAATGTCATGGCGGAGATCAAGAAGTTCTCGAGTCAGCCGGTCAAATACGTCATCAACACGCACTACCATGGCGATCACAGCGGCGGAAACGCCAGGCTGCAGCAACTGGGCGCAACGGTCATTTCGTCGGTCCAGGCGCGTCAGAGCATGGTGGACGGGAATCAGCCCGGGCTTCCGGCGATCGCCGTCGACCGCCGCGCCAGCGTTCACCTGGGCAACAAGACGGTGGAACTCTATTATTTCGGCCGCGCTCACACCAACGGGGACATCGTGGCCTACTTTCCGGCGCACCGTGTGCTGTCCACCGGTGATATGTTCGCTTATGGTGACGCGACTCCGGAATTGGTCGACTATCCTGGCGGCGGCAGCGCGAAGGAATGGACGAACGCGCTCAACGAGGCGCTCAAGCTCGATTTCGATGTCGCCGTTCCCGGGCATGGGGTCGTGACGACGAAGGCCGAGATGGCGAAGTTCCGGGATACCAGCATTGCGCTGAAGAATCGGGTCCATGCCATGCTGGTTCAGAACAAGTCCCGGGCTGAAATCGCGAAAATGCTGACGGACGAATTTCACTTCGCCCAGTTCCATATCGATCGCAGTCTGGACGGCCTGATGGTGGAGCTGCGTTAGATCGATCCTGAGAAATCGGCGCGGGTGACGGTTATCGGCATGAGGAGTGATTCATGAGAAAGATCTCTTTGTGGGTGTTTGCCGTGGCGGCGCTGCCCGCCATCCTGATGTTCGCCGCCGCACAGAACAATAGTCCGCGCCCTCCGGCCGGGCCGGCCGACACGAAATGGGTGGAGGGGGGCAACCGGTTCGGGCTTCAGCTGTTCAGCCAGCTTCGCCAGAAGGATTCGTCGGGAAACGTTTTCCTGTCTCCGCTGAGCATCTTCACGGCTCTGAACATGGCCTATGCCGGCGCGGGCGGCGAGACCGAACGCGAAATGGCGCGCGTTCTCCACCTGGACGGATTGAGCCGGGACGACGCGGCCGGGGCAAGCCTGTCGGTGAAGAACCGGATGAAGAGCGCCGATCCGAAAGTTGAACTGCTCATCGCCAATTCGCTCTGGGCGCGGCGAGGGATGCAGTTCAATGAAGCGT
>DASUFH010000464.1:0-3208 GCA_036274645.1 Terriglobia bacterium | reverse complement strand
TGGCTCTCTGTCCTCCTGGTAGGGGCGGGACGCATGCCTTCTGTCGCGCTTGACATACCGTCTCGCCGAAAACACACTGACCGGCGGATGAGCTACGCGCAGTTCAAGAACGCCATTCAATGGCTTCGACCAGCGTTTCTGGGGTTGGTTCTGATGGCGAGCACCGCGGTATCCCGCCAGGCGCAGACGCGCCTGGATCCAATCCAGGATCTCGTCCGGCGGCTCGATCTCGAGAAGTACAAGTCGACCATCAAAGACCTGACGCGGTTCGGCGATCGGCGCCAGGGCACGGACCGGAACCGCGCGGCCATCGACTGGATTGAAGCGCAACTGAAGACCTATGGATGTGGGAATACCGAACGCCTGCGTTACGAGTACCCGCTTCCGGCCGAACAACGCCGCAGGGCCTCAACGCGGACGGGCGGTGGCGTCGTCCGCGGAAATCGGGGGCCCACGAGCGTGAACACCGACCCCGCACGCCAGAACGACGCCGCATTACGAGAACGGAACGCGCAACCCAGCGCCAATGGCCCACGTGAAGAGGTGTATTGCACGAAAATTGGCGACACTCACCCTGGGGAAATGTACATCCTCGGCGCGCACATGGATGGAATCGGGTGGGGCGAAGCCGCCAATGACGACGGATCGGGAACGGCTCTCGTACTGGAACTGGCGCGCATCTTCAATAGTCCGGATGTGCGAACCGAACGTTCCATTCGGTTCATCTTCTGGAATAACGAAGAGACCGGTCTGGAAGGAAGTCAGGCGTACGTGGCGCAGCGGGAATCGCTGCAGGGCCAGGAAAATCCGCCCGGCTCCGGCCGGTACCCCGAACCGCGCTGGCTCGGCATGATTCAGCACGACATGATGCTGTTTGATCACGGTATGCCCCGGCCCGACGGCACAGTCAGCGCCGAACAGCGGCCTGAGGCCGACGTCAACATCGAATTCCAGGAAAGTTCGAAGTTTGCCGCTGAATCTGCCGCGCTCGCCGGAGTCTTCGAACGCGCCAACGAACGATACGCCACAGATTACCCCGCCACGATCGGGCGCCACATGAGCAATACCGACTCCGATCCATTCGAAGATCATGTTGCCGCGATCAGCCTGCGGGAAAACGAGCGCTCCACACAGATCGGCGCGGGATGGGACCCGCACTGGCATCAACCGACGGACGTCTACGCAACCTTCAGCGACAAGGATTTCCGCCTGGGCCTGAATGCGGCGCAAACATCGTTAGGCGCCGTTGCGCAGCTTGCCGGAGCCGGCATCCGGTAAGAATCGGCGCCCCCATGGCCTGTCGACGACTATTTCAATCCGCCAAATACTTTGACGACTTGAATCGTCTCCGTGATCGTCCCGCCGTTGTCGATCCCCAAAACGCGAGCGTCCCGTCCCAGCCCGTCGGCTTCCCTTACTATCCGCAAGATCCTTCGCAGGGCGCCTAAGTCCGATATCGATGAGGGGGCGGCTCCCCTTATTCTGCTGGACGGAGGTCGTGGATTAAATTGCGGTTCATTCTAATCCTGCTGATTGGGTCCCTGGCGTTGACGAACTGCCGGCGCAACCCGGCGCCGGACGAACTGGTCGCAACGGACACACTGGCTGCGCCCGACCAACTGGTTGAGGCAGACGAACCGGTGACGCCGGATGAACCGCTTTCAACCGTCCCGCAGATGCCTCAACGGCATTCTCCATACGTCCGGATCTGGGTCTCGCAATCCGGCGCCATCGAATTGAACGGAGAGCCGGCCGACCTGAACGCCGTGGCGGAGGCCGTCACAGCGCTCGAAGTCGAAAGGGGCGCCGTTATTTACGGACGGGAGAATCCGACCGAAAAGGCTAATCCAACTGTCCTTAAAGTCCTGGCGATGGTCGTCGAAAAACAGTTGCCGATTCGTCTGAGCGTGAGACGCGACTTTGCGGATGCGGTCGACGAAAACGGAATGATTGTCGAGTAGCGACGAGCGGCAGCGCGAATCCGCCGCGAGCGGCCGGTTTTACCGCTTTTAGCCGCCTTCATATCGGCCCGACCTTAGCCTTCATCGAAGAAACGTTCTACAAGAATATCCGCCATCGACGGCGCCGGGAGCGCAGGTGATCGAGCTACCCGCAAGCCATAGTTGTTTCACGCCGGACGAAGCGGATCGAAGGCCGTTCATAGCCAGGCTCACCGCGTCTGACGCCAGGCGGAGCGGGCGCCACCTATGGCGCCAGCCTCTCGAGCGCCCGCATTCCCTTGATCCGCTGTTCCGCGGCCCGCTTCCGGAGTTTTCCGGCGTCGACCCAGCGGTCGGCAGCCGTCTTCTGCGCCTGGAATAGCCGGCCCAGCATATCCCGATAATCGGATATCTCCTCCGGCGCTGGAGACGGGCCGATTTTTCCACGCCGCCGCGCAACATCGAGTTCGAGTTCAAGCGCCTTCCGGTATGTGTTCGCCGCAACCCGATCGGACTCCAGCCTGTCGGAGTTCACCCGTAGCGCCTCCTGCACCTGCTTCAGATACTTCAGTTCGCGCTCCTGTTGCTTCACGGCGTCATCGAACCGGCGGATTGCCGGCTCCTTTGCCTTTTTTGCAATGTCACGCCGGACCTTCGAGGTCTCAATCTCCTCTTTCATGATCCGCACGCGTCCGTCCGCTTCGCGTTCCAGGCGCGTCGTCTCATCCAGTTCATTAATCGACGACTGCTCCAGATCCCGCGCAAAGTCGAGTGAGCTTTCAATGGCCTTCTCATTCCGGGGACTGTAAATCCGCGTCAATTCGCCCATCGCGCCGCCGCTCAGAAGAGTGGGCACATCATCGGAGAAGGATGCCGAGAACGCCGGCGCCTGCGACAGCGCGTTTTGTGAAACCAAAATGGCGCACAGGAACAGGATTCCCGGCGCCGGGAATAACATTAGTGTTTTTCGCATCATTTTATTGATGTTAAAAATTATAGCCCTATATGCTTCGACATGCGTTCGCCTCCACTCTTGAGACGAAGGGAAGGGCGGTCCATTCCGGGCGGTACGGGAATCTTCGGAGACTTGACCGTTTCACTGTTCACAGCGCGCCGCGCTGCAGTGACGATGACAGCGACAACGAACAGTTTCACTGTGGTCTCCTGGCTGTGGTCGAGGTCCATTATTGCGCCCGGGGGAGCGCAATCAAGGGGAATTCCCTCGGGGTTATAATGCCCGGCATGGCCTCTTCATGGGACGAGAATTA
>DASUFH010000463.1:0-10414 GCA_036274645.1 Terriglobia bacterium | reverse complement strand
CATCAGCTCGGCAATCTGCTGCAGCACCCGCTTTCCCGGGTGGTCCTGTGGATGCGCCTTTCCGGCAAACACGAACTGGACAGGTCTTTTGGGATCGTTGACCATCGAGGCCAGGTCGACAATATCGTTGAGGATCAGATTGGCGCGCTTGTAGGTTGCAAAACGCCGCGCAAACCCGATCGTCAGAGCGTCAGGGCTGAGCGCGCCGCTCAGCCGTTGAATTTCGGAAGCGGGTTCACTTCGACGCGCCGCCTGCGCAGCGGCGCGCCGGCGCACGAACTCGATCAGTTGCAATTTCAGGTTGAGGTGCGTCTCCCAGAGTTCACCGTCGTCGACGCTTTCAATACGTTCCCAGAGACTCGATTGCCCGCTCTGCTCCCGCCAGTCCGGACCGAAATTGCGGTCATAGAGTCGCGCCATCTGAGGCGCCAGCCACGTTGGAACGTGCACTCCATTGGTGATGTGACCGATTGGCACTTCATCCTCGGTCTTCTTCGGATAAAGCCCGGTCCACATCGCCCGGGAAACCTGCCCGTGCAGCGCTGAAACCGCGTTGGCATGCCGCGAAAGCCGTAGTCCGAGAACGGTCATGCAGAACATTTCGTCATGACGGACCGGGTTCTCGCGCCCGAGGCCCATGAGTTCACCGAGCGAGAGTGTGAGCTGTTCGCGTAATGGACCGAGATGTTCCTCGATCAGATCAACGCTGAATCGATCATGCCCGGCCGGCACAGGCGTGTGCGTCGTGAAGACGACCTCGCGGGAAACGCGGGAGGCCGCTTCCCCAAAGCCGATTCCCTCTTCAACCATGCGATCGCGAATTGCTTCGAGAACGGCGAATCCACTATGCCCTTCGTTCAAATGCAGCACGCCCGGCGTAACGCCCAGCGCTTTCAGAGCCCGGAATCCGCCGACTCCCAGGAGCAACTCCTGGCGGATCCGGACGCGGCCGTCGCCACCATAAAGACGGGAGGTCAGTTCGCGGTCTTCCGGGGCGTTGCCCGCTACATCCGAGTCCAGCAGGATCAGGTCGCATCGTCCCACACGCACCCGCCAGACCTTTGCGCTGATCAGGCCGCTCCGCGTTTCGATCTGGACCGTGACAGGCTCGCCGTTGGCGCCGATGGCGGCTTCCATGGGCGATTCTGCGATATTCGTCTCCAGATACTCTTCTTCCTGCCAGCCGTCGCGGTTGAGGCGCTGGCGGAAATACCCCTGACCGTAAAAGAGACCAATTCCGATCAGTGGAATAGCGAGATCCGACGCGCTTTTGATGTGGTCGCCCGCCAGAACGCCAAGGCCGCCGGAATAGATCGGCATGGATTCATGAAGCCCGAATTCCGCCGAAAAATAGGCCACCGGCCGGGGCCGCAGCACGCTGGCGTGCGTCGCGCCCCAGGTGTGATCGGCGTGGATGTATTCAACATGACGGCGGTAGGCGTAATTGATCCTGCTGTGCAGAACGAGTTCGCTGGCGCGGCGCTCAAGCGTCTTGAGGGGGAACCGTCCGAGTAACGCAATGGGATTGTGATTCAGCTTGGACCAGTCCGCTGGATCGAGGTCGCGGAAAAGGCTGATCGATTCCTGGTCCCAGCTCCACCAGAGATTTCGGGCCAGGGACCACAGCCGTTCCTGAGACGGGGCGATGAACCGGGCCAGGGCGCGCGCTTCGCTGACCACCGGCGCCACTTCCGCCGCCGCCTGGACGAGCATCTGGATCTCGTATTCGGTGAATGCGCGGGCTTCCACGGTCTGGACGACGAGGACGCCCTGCAGGATGCCGCGATAAATCAGCGGGACACCGAGGAACGAGTGGAACGGATCTTCGCCGGACTCCTTGAAGTATTTGAACCGGGGGTGCGTGGGCGCCTGTTCGACCGCCACCGGCCGCACCTGCTCGGCGACCAGTCCCGCAAGGCCTTCGGAAAGGGCCAGGCGAAGAGCGCCGACACACTCCTTGCGTAGTCCAAGGCTTGCCGCCAGAACCAGATTTGCCCGGTCCGGCTCCATCAGATAGGCCGAACACACATCGGTCTTGAACCGGTCCGCGATCAACGACACCACATGGTTCAGGGTGTCTGCCGGATCTGCGGATTCCCGAGCTAAATCTGCGATCTGTTCGAGCGTCAGGATGTCGTTTGAATCAGGCGCGCCACGCACATGACTCAAGCGGCTTTGCTGGCGGCCATGACGCGCCAGTCCTCTCGTACTTGTACCGCGCTTCCCCGAAGACGACGCGCGTTCAACGCCTGGATAGCTTCCTTATATTGACTCTGATCGCCCAGACGAACATATGCGAAGGAAGGAGAGACACCCGCAACGAGATCCTGAATCAGTCGAACGGAGGCGACTTTAAAGCCCTGAGATTCGATCCACAGGCGAAGCTCCGGCTCCATGCAGTCAAAGGGGATGTTTGAAAGAAACAATTCCGCCATACCGAAGTCTCCATACATTTAATTTTCGACGTCGGCGTCGGGAAATTGAAGTACGTCTGTGTACTCGGTCGATAATCTTTTAGACCATGCGCCGTCCGCCCGTCAACTGCCAAATTCCTCGTGAATTGATGATCCGCGGCCCCAAAACACGCGTAACCGAGAGAGTCGAATTGACTTGCCCCCGCCCGTCCGGAGTCCGTAGTCTCTGAAAAGGAAGCTGTGAAGAAATTGGGGACAGACACCGAGTCTGGTGAGGCCGCCGTTCATCGTTCGGGAGTTTTTGAAGGTTTCGGTTTCTGTCCCTTCAAAACCTTCACAGCTCCAAGGAGAATCCCTACATGAATTGGAAATGGATTGTTGGTGGCGTTCTGGGGGTGATCGTTCTCGTTGTGCTGGTGACGGGCATGTGGGCCATCGGTTCCTACAACAGGCTCGTCACCTTGGACCAGGCGGCCCTGGCTCAGTGGGGCCAGGTGGAAAGCGCCTACCAGCGGAGGGCCGACCTTGTTCCTAATCTGGTCAACACTGTCAAAGGCGCGGCCAATTTCGAAAAGGACACCCTGACGGCCGTTACCGAGGCGCGAGCCCGGGTGGGCCAGGTGACTTCCGAAGCCGTCAGTAACATTGCCAATGACCCTGCGGCCTTTCAACGCTTTGAACAGGCGCAGGCAGGCCTGTCCTCAGCTCTGTCGCGGTTGCTCGTGGTTGCGGAACAGTATCCGGAACTGAAGGCCACCCAGGCCTTCAGGGACCTGCAGGTTCAACTGGAAGGCACCGAAAACCGGATCAACGTCGAGCGGATGCGTTTCAACGAGGCCGCGCGGGCGTTTAACTCCAAGCGCCAGAGCTTCCCCACCGTTCTGGTTGCGGGGTTCTTCGGGAGCCGGTTTGCTGAGAAGCCGTTCTTCAAAGCGCAGGAAGGCGCCGAGCGCGCGCCGGAGGTGAAGTTCTAGCTTTGCCTCGCCGAGCGCTTTTCCGGCTGGCGGTCTTCATCGGAGTCCTGTGCGTGACCGCCGGCGCCGAGACGCCCATTCCGCCGGCGCCGCGCGAATGGGTTACCGATACGGCCGGGTTCATGTCCCCGGCGGCGGCGACTGAACTCAATTCGCGCCTCAAGGCCTACCAGGAGGAAACGCAGCATCAACTCCTGGTCTGGATAGGGACGACAACGGACGGTGTTCCCATCGAAGACTGGGCGGTCCGGGCCTTTGAAGCGTGGAAGATCGGCCGCAAGGGAATCGACGACGGTCTGGCGCTTTTCATCATGACGTCCGATCGGAAGCTTCGTATCGAGGTCGGATACGGGCTTGAAGGCGAAGTGCCCGACATCATCGCGGGACGCATCATTAATGATGTGATCGTGCCCCGGATCCGGGCCGGTGACAACGACGGCGCCGTAGCCGCAGGAATGGAGGTCATCGCCGACCGCATCGGTGGCCCCCCTCTGCCCGGCGCGCGGGTAGGCCCTCGGCTTCCGGGCGGACGGCCGGGCCTCTCCCTGTTCCAGTTGCTGTTCCTGGGACTGGTTGCAATCGTCTTCCTGATCGTTCTCATCCGGAATCCCGCGCTGGCAATTCTGCTCATGTCCGGTCAGGGCCGGGGGCGGCGCGGGGGCTGGGGCGGCGGCGGTGGCTGGAGCGGCGGGGGCTGGGGCGGCGGTGGTTGGGGCGGCGGGGGCGGTGGGGGCTGGAGCGGCGGGGGCGGCCGATCGGGCGGTGGAGGCGCGTCAGGCTCATGGTGATGACGAAAGGGCAGTTGATCAAGGCCGTCGACGAGACGCGTGTACGTGAGGCCGTCGAACGCGCTGAACGCCGGACATCCGGCGAGATCGTTGTTTCCGTATCGGGTCTCTTTCTCGGCGATGTGGAGAAAGCCGCTCACCGCGCTTTCGCGCGACTGGGTGTGGCCCAAACGCGCGACAGGAACGGCATCCTGATCTTTGTGGCGCCGGCCCGGCGCCGCTTCATGGTGCTCGGGGACGTCGGTATCCACGAGCGCGTAGGTCAGGAGTTCTGGAATCGGATCGCCGCCCAGCTCTCCGAGCACTTCCGGCGTAGCGATTTCACCGAAGGATTGGTGCGAGCCATCGAATCGATCGGTGAGCAGCTGGGGACTCACTTCCCATACGACGCCGAAGGTGATATCAATGAGCTCTCCAACGACGTGGACTTTGGAGTCTGACCTCTCCGATTCTTCGAGGAATCGTATTTTGAATCCACAATTTTGGATTTTCTGAGCGCAGAATGCGGTAAGTTGCTATCTACAATAGGTCCAAGATTGGCGCCCGTTCTGCTATACAAAAGGCGCAATCGATTTTCCGGTTTGCGTTTCAAAAGGGTCCTGCGCTCTCGGGGGGGTTGAGGGGTGGGAGTCGGAAACGCGCCGGAATAAGGGCCGGCGCTTTCGGGGGGACGCGCCGGCCTTTCTTTTTGTCCGCCGAAAGAGTCTGGCCGGCTGTGATCCGGAAGGGCGTCGGCCAATGTCACATCGCCTGAAAACCACATTTCCACGTTTTCGTAAGAACCTGTGACGATTCCGACGAAAATCGCATCGGAACGCCCGACATATTGACAAAATCGTCGGCTGAAAACATACCAACGATCTGATAAGCTACACGTTTATTTGTGTTGAAGGAGGCCCGTAATGAGCACGACAGTGGGTGGCCCAGTAACTGAGGTTTCGGGAAAGTCCCAGGAGCAGAAGGTTCCATATCCCGGCATTCCCACCACGGCGGATGGCGCTGGAATGGTGGTTTGGGTCGAAACTCACATTACTCAGGGCGCTTGCGCATATCCCATCACCTCGTCCACGACGATGGGTGGCGGATATCAGGCCGAAGTAGCGAACGGCAAAAAGAATCTTTGGGGTGAGGATCTCGCTTTCATTGAGCCCGAATCCGAACATAGCGCCGCGACCACATGTGAAGGGTTTGCCGTGGCCGGCGGGCGTGTTACCAACTTCACTTCCGGCCAGGGATTGATCCTGATGAAGGAAGTGCTTTACGCCATCGCCGGCAAACGGCTGCCCATTGTGTTTCATATCGGGGCGCGCGCTCTGACGTCGCATTCGCTGAACGTTCACGCCGGGCATGATGACGTTGTTGGTGTGGCCGATTGCGGCTGGGGTGTGCTGTATGCGCGAAACGCGCAGGAAGCCGGCGACCTGGCTCTGATTGCCCGCCGGACCGCGGAAGATTGCGAGACTCCATTTCTTAATGTCCAGGACGGCTTCCTCACGACGCACACGATCGAGAACGTGCGGCTCTGCGAGCCCGAATTCATGAAGCTGTTCGTCGGGCATGCCTCGGAAAAGGTTCGCAACCTGATGGACCCGCGAATCCCCCTGATGAGCGGCGTCGTACAGAATCAGGACAGCTACATGAAGGGCAAGATCTCCCAGCGCCGGTACTACGATCGCGTCCTGCCCACATTGAAATCCGTGATGGACGAATTCGGCCGCATGACCGGACGCCGTTATGACGTCGTCATGCCCTATCGTCTTGAAGACGCGGAGTATGCTCTGGTCGGTTCGGGCTGCATGATGGAGACGGCCGAAGCCGCCGTTGACTATATCCGCGATAAGTATGGCGTGAAGGTCGGATTACTGCACATCACGTGCTTCCGTCCGTTCCCCTCCATTGAAGTCGTCGAAGCGCTGCGCCATGTTCGCGCGATTTCAGTGCTGGAGCGGCTGGACATCCCCATGATGCAGTCCAACCCTCAGTTGTGCGAAATCAAGGCCGCCTTTGCCGACGCGATGGCCGGAACACCCGGATATCCGGAAGTCGCGCAGATGCCGCGTTTCTTTGGTGGGGCCGCCGGTCTGGGCAGTCGCGATGTGCGGGCAGGCGATTTCATCTCGGTCGTGGAAAACATGCGCAGCCAGAGCCCGCGGTCCTATTTCACGCTGGGCATCAAGCATGAAACGGCGCTGGCGGTTCCAGTGGATCCGGACGTACGGTCGAACGGATCGTTCTCGATGCGCGGCCATTCGGTCGGCGGATATGGTTCGGTAACCACCAACAAGGTCATCGCCACCATCGCCGGCGAAGTATTCGGCATGGACGTTCAGGCGTATCCGAAATACGGGTCCGAAAAGAAGGGCCTGCCGACGACCTACTATCTCACCATCGCCAAGGAACACATCCGCGTTCACTCCGAACTGGAACACGTCGAATTCATCCCCTTGAACGACGTCAATGCCTTCAACCTCGAAAATCCGCTGGTCGGCCTTTCCGATAACGGCATGGTTTTCGTTCAGAGCCAGCGAACGAATCCCGCCGAGATCTGGGCCGCCGTGCCGGCCTGGGCGCGCAAGTTCATGCTCGAGAAGAACACCCGCCTCTTTGCTCTCGATACCGTACAGATCGCGCGCGACGTGTCCTCTCAGGCGGATTTGCAGCAGCGCATGCAGGGCATCGTGCTGCTCGGGGTCTTCCTGAGGGTGACGCCGTTCCAGTCGGAGCACGCCATCAGCGAGGAAGTGCTCTTTCAGGGCGTGGAAAAGTCTCTCCGGAAATATTTCGGCAAGCGCGGCGAACGGGTCGTTCGCGACAATTTGAACGCGGTTACGCGGGGCTATCGCGAAGTCATCGAGGTTCCGCGCGAAATCATGCTGGGAAAGAATTCGTAAGCGGCTGCAACGCCAGCCCGCAGGGCTCAGCCAGCGGCGAACGGGAAACCGGGCGCGCGGCTGGCTGAATGCAGGTCCGCCCGGGCACAGCCAGGATTGGATATAAGGAGCAAAATGGAACGCATTGATGTTCCCCTCGAGGAGATGATCGAAGACTTCCGCGTCAACGTCGTGGACGTCGCCGATTTCAATGAACGCGTCGTCGGCGCCTACAACAATGGCACGGCGGAAAAAGGCCTGGCGGCGGATGATCAGGTCGCCAGGAGCATCATTCCCGGCGGCACCGGCGCCCTCCGGGATTTCAGCTATATCGCGCCCGACATCCCGCAATTCATCACGGAAAACTGCGTGGGCTGCATGGACTGCGTCACCCAGTGTCCGGACACCGCGATTCTCGGAAAAGTCGTCGAGCCACAGGTGCTCGAAGAACGGCTCAGCCACATCACCAACGAAACGGAACGCCAGTCGATGTCCGAGCAGTGGGGTATCACGACGAAATACCATACCGTGCTCGAGAAAAAAGGACTGGGTGGCGGCAAATTCGGAATCTTCATCGATCCGACGAAATGCAAAGGCTGCGCCGAATGCGTGGACGCCTGCGGCGATCACAACGCGCTGAAGATGGTCGCGAAGAACGATGAGAACCTGAAGTGGTACCAGAGCGCGTTCAATTTTTACCGGACCGTTCCGGAAACCCCCGGAAAGTTCATCAACGAAAAAGCGCTCGCCGACATGATGCTGGCGGAGCGCGCGCTTCTGTACGTGGGCGGCGCCGGCTCCTGCATGGGTTGCGGCGAAGCTACCGCGCTGCGGATGATGCTGGCGGCCACCGGCTTTGTTTACGGTCGCGAGAACATCGGCATCGTCGCCGCAACCGGATGCAACACAGTTTATACGTCGACCTACCCGTACAACCCCTACGTCGTCTCCTGGACAAACTCGCTGTTTGAAAACGCGCCCGCCGACGCCATGGGTGTGCGCGCGCGGTGGGATCAGCTGGGATGGTCCAACAAGCGACTGTGGGTGGTGGGCGGTGACGGCGCGATGCTCGATATCGGTTTCCAGTCGCTCTCCCGAATGTTCGCCTCGGGAATGGATATCAAAGTCCTCGTTCTCGACACGCAGGTCTACTCGAACACCGGCGGTCAGACGTCGACGGGTTCATTCCGTGGCCAGGACGCCAAGATGAGCTTCCACGGAAAGGTGATCCAGGGAAAAAAGGAGAACCGGAAAGAAATCGCCAACATCGCGATGATGCACAAGGATATTTATGTGGCCCAGACCACCTGCGCCCACATGAATCACTTCTACAAGGCGGTGATGGAGGCCAATCAGTTCCCGGGACCTGCGATCGTCAACGTGTTCACGACCTGCCAGCCCGAGCATGGCGTCGCCGACAACATGGCCGAACATCAGGCGAAACTGGCGGCCGACTCCCGAACGTTCCCGGTTTTCATTTACGATCCGCGCAAGGGAGGCCGCTTCAAGGAGCGTCTGAGCCTGCACGGCAATCCCAACATGAAGGAAGACTGGTACGTCAATCCGAAAACGGGGGAACCGGTCGACTTCGTCACGTTCGCGCGCACCGAAGGCCGGTTCGCGAAACACTTCGACAAGGACGGCCGCGCTTCCGACGTGTTGATGTCCGCGCGTCAGGATCGCCTGGAAAACTGGAGACTCCTGCAGGAGCTGGCCGGAGTCAAATAGGACTTTCCGGGATTCATTGTTGATTCCCGAAAATAAGGGACAGCCCCTTAGTGGTTCGCGTGAGTGATGGCTCAGGAATTCCAGATCGTTTCCGCCGCGAATTATTAAGGGACTGTCCCTTTTTTGCTGATCGGATTTCCGGCTGCCATGGCCCTCACTCAAAACACCGTCGTACTTGCCAGCGCGGGCGCCGGAAAGACCCGCCGTCTTGTCGAGTGCTACGTTTCTCTGCTTGCTGAGGGCGCGGATCCATTCACCATCGTTGCGGTTACATTCACGGAAAAAGCGGCCGCCGAGTTGCGCGACCGCATCCGGACTGCCATCTACGAAAGAATCTCCGAAAGTCCTCCGGCCGAAAAAGCGCGCTGGATCCGCGTTCTCGCCGCGCTGCCCGGCGCGCCGATATCGACCATTCACGGGTTCTGCGGACTCGTGTTGCGCGAGCGGGGTCTGGAGATGGGAATCGATCCCTCCTTCACGATCCTGGACGAGCAGCGCGCTCTGGACCTGGCGCGGGAAGCGGTTGTTGAAACCATCCGGGAAGAGATCCGCTCGGGCGCTCCGGAAGCGTCGCGTCTCTTCGGCGATCTCGGATTGGAGACACTCACCCAGACCATCATCCGCGCCTCGACCTGGCTGAACAGTCTCGGTCACGACGGCGCCTGGCTTGCCGGCCGTGTCGACGATCAACAGGCTGCCGCAGATTTACTTAAGGAGTCGCTGGCTGCCGAAATGGAGAAATACGGTCCCGACTTCGAAACGATCGGGGAACTGGCAGACGAGGTCGAGGCTCGGAAGTCGCGAAATCATCCGCTGCGCAAAAGGGATGACGCCAGGGCCCTGCTTCCGCGCATCGGGCGCATTGCGGGAGTGCGGCCCGCCGCCGAACTGACGCGACTTACCGGACTATCCATGGAAAGTTTTCGGCTGCGGAAGCGGGCGGCCAACGCGCTCGACTTCGATGATCTGCTGATTGGTGTCCGCGACCTGCTGAAACACTTTCCTGCGATCAGGGCCCACTACCATGGCCGGTTCCGGGCGTTGCTGGTGGACGAATTTCAGGATACCGACGAAGTTCAGGCTGAAATCATCCGGCTGCTGACCGCGGATCCCGACGCCACCCGGTCCGAATGGGCGTTTACGCCGGGCAAACTGTTCATCGTCGGTGATCCGAAACAGTCGATCTACCGGTTCCGCCGCGCCCGTTTGCAGGTATTCATGCGAATGATGAAGGCGGTCATCGCTCAGGGAGGCGCGCACGAACATCTGCAGGACAACTACCGGTCGGCCGCGCCGATCGTGGAGTTTTCCAACCGTCTTTCGAGAAGCATGATGGACGGCGCGGGCAGAGAATCCCTTCCCGATGGCGCGGACACCTCCTACCGGATTCAATTCAGCGAGTCTGATGTCTTGAAACCGGCGTCAAACCGGGACTTTCTGGGTATCACCTACATCGTGGCAACGGCGGGCGTCAAAGCGCGCGACGGCCGCGTCATGGACGCCGAGGCGCTGGCGCGATTGCTGGAGGGGTGGAAGACTGCAGGGAAGATCGAAACGTGGAAAAGCGTCGCGGTCTTGATGCGGACTCTGGTCAACGTCGACATCTATGTCGATGCTTTCGAGGCCCGGCGGATTCCGGT
>DASUFH010000462.1:0-15446 GCA_036274645.1 Terriglobia bacterium | reverse complement strand
CCGGGGGGGGGCCCCTTTTTTTATTCCTCCTTTTCGCCTTGCGCGACTCCACCTACCTGTGGCAATTAGAACGGCTGGCAAATCTGGAGGCGAGGAGAGATTCAGCATGAAACGAGGGATGTCGATTCTTCTGGTGTTTCTGGCGGCCGCCGCTCTGTCTTTTGCGCAGGGCCGCGGTGGGGCGGGAGGCCGGGGCGGGCTGGTGGCGGGACCCGACAATTCGCCCAAGGTCGGCGAGATGGCGCCCGATTTTGCCCTGGTCGGCGGGGACTGGCGGGCGGCGGATGGTCCCAGGAATCTGGCGGATTTTAAGGGGAAGAAGAACGTCCTGCTGATGTTCTTTCCCGGGGCGTTTACGCCGGGTTGCACGCAGGAGTTCACGCGCGCGGGGCAGGACCACGACAAGATCACCGCGCTTAATGTCGAAATGATCGGTATTTCCCGCGACATGCCGGGCGCGCTGTCCGAATTCAAGAAGAGTGTCGGCGCCCGGAACGGTTTTGTCAGTGACGCCGACCTGACCATCAGCAAGCAGTACGACGCCGTGATGACTACTGCGACGCCCAATATGGCCAAGCGTTCCTACTTCCTGATCGACCAGACCGGCAAGATCGTGTGGAAAAGCACGAACAATACGCTTCTGTCCAGCGACGCCGTGATGGGCGCTCTAACGGAGAACCTCAAGAAGTAGCCGGGCCACTTCTGTTGTGGAGCAGGCCGCCAGCACGGACGGCAAACGCCATGCGTTTGCCGTCCGATGTGTTTTGATGAAATTTAACCGTCTGTTCCCCCGGCCGGCCCGGGCCCTTCCCCACCGGGAGGCCGGCGCGCCCCGGCGTCGCGTCCGCGCGCAATTCTCTCCGGGCGTGCTACCGTATTTCAGTTATCCGGTCTTAAGGAGTTGTCAGCATTGATACGTAATGTCGTGATTATCGGGTCGGGTCCGGCGGGCCTGACCGCAGCCATCTACAGCGCGCGGGCCAATCTGGAGCCTTTCATGATCGAGGGGAAGGAGCCGGGCGGGCAGTTGACTCTGACTACCGCGGTGGAGAACTTCCCCGGGTTTTCTGAAGGGATCCAGGGGCCCGACCTCATGGAGGAAATGCGCAAACAGGCGCAGCGGTTCGGCGCCCATATCGTGAATGGGTTCGTCCACAAGGTCGATTTCTCCTCGCGTCCGTTTCGCGTCTGGTATGGCGATGAAGAGGTCCAGGCAAAAACAGTCATCATTTCGACCGGTTCGTCCGCGAAACTGATCGGCATCGAATCGGAGTCGCGTCTCATGGGGCATGGCGTATCCACCTGCGCGACCTGCGACGGCTTTTTCTACCGCGGGAAGCGGATCGCCGTGGTCGGCGGAGGCGATTCCGCCATGGAAGAAGCGACGTTCCTGACCAAGTTCGCCACGGAAGCCTACGTCATCCACCGTCGGGACAGCCTGCGGGCATCCAAGATCATGCAGGACCGGGCGCTGGCCAATCCGAAAATCAAATTCATCTGGGACACCGTTGTCGACGAGGTGCTCGGATCCCGGGAAAAGGACGGCCTGACGGGTTTGAAACTCAAGAATGTAAAGTCCGGGCAGATCTCCACGCTCGACGTCGAGGGACTTTTTGTCGCCATCGGCCACAATCCCAACACGGAGATCTTTCGAGGCCAGGTCGAACTCGACAGCAAGGGATACATCAAGACGCCAGGCAACTCCACCCGGACCAATGTCGCCGGAGTGTTCGCCTGCGGTGACGTCCAGGATTCCGTGTACCGTCAGGCGATCACGGCCGCCGGAACCGGCTGTATGGCGGCCATTGAAGCGGAGCGCTGGCTGTCGCACTAACCAGGGCCTGAAGCCGCGCGGAGGATTGCCTTGCAGGCTAAAACTGCCTGGATTGATATGGAAGAGGAACGCACCTTTACTCTGGAGGAGGCCAACCGGCTCATTCCCACTCTCCGGTCGATTCTCGGAGAGGCCGGGGAGGAGTGGACTCGCATCAAGGACCTCAATCCGGAGGTCCAGAAGGCGCGTGACAAGGCTCAATTCGACGGCTTTACGCCCTACGGCCCGCAGTACGTGGCGGCGGTCTCCCAGTTGTTGCTGCTGTTGCGTCAGGTCAAGGACCTGGGGGTCCTGCTGAAGGACATCGATCAGGGACTCTGCGACTTTCCCTATTTGCGGCAGGGGAGAGTCGTGTATCTGTGCTGGCGGCTGGGGGAGAACAGTATCGGCTACTGGCACGATATTGAGACGGGGTTTGCGGGTCGCGAGCCTCTTGACGAGACCGATAGATAAGACCGATAGATAAGAACGATAGATAAGACCGATCGTTGTAACGGACCAGTGAATATGGAAGGCGACAAGATCCTCATTTCGTCGATTGACTGTGTAGCCGCGATCGGAGTGACCGCCGAGGAGCGGACCATCCGTCAGCGGCTGTCCATCGACATCGAGTTTTCCGTCGACTGCCGCCGTCCGGCCCAGACCGACTCGCTGAAGGATGCGATCGACTACGCTCCTGTGGCCGCCGCGGTTGCCGAAACCTGCGCAGCCCGGGACTACCACCTCATTGAAACGCTGGCCGAGCGGATCGCCGCCCGGATTCTGGGGAGCTTCCCGACACCCACCGTCCGGGTTCTGGTGCGGAAGATTTCTCCGGTCGTCGACCCGAAGGTAGCCTATGTTTCGGTCGAAATTGTCCGGCCCTGACGCCCTGGCCATTCCTTCAGTTCCCGTGGCAGGAATGCGCGAAACTGACCGAGAGATTAGCCAGGCCCCTTCGATTCGGTTTCGGTTTTCAGCCGTTTGGACTTCTGCCACGGTCTGTCCGGCCATTCACATTTGGGCAATATCTTGTTGAAGATTCGACCCCCTTCGGCTATTCTTACGCCCGCTTTAGCACTTTGGCGCCGGTTTGTTTGAGCGCCGATTTCAAGGTCCTGATCGTAGAGCTTTTTGCCATTCGTTAAGGAGGTCCTCCTTGTCTAGTCTCAGTCCAGCGGCGTTCGATGGCTTGCAGAACGATTACACCCAGCGCAATGCGATCAAGCCAAAAATGAGCAAGCGCGTCATGAAGTATGTGGATGCGGCTGTGTGCTACGGGGCCGGTGTGACCTTTGACGCGATCCAGTTCTTCAACCGGTTCAGCCCGGCTCCGTCATTCACGCCGAAGTGGACCGAAAAGCCTTTGCTCAAGTCCTGGCAAAAGACCAAACCTTCCCTGGGCTGGCCGCGCCAGACCGACTCGCTCTGTCCGGAGTGCGTGAAGGAGGCTCGCGAGGCCATCATCGGCGGCGCGCGGGACTGGAAGGAGCTGCTCAACGAGAAGGTCGGAGAGGTCAAGGCGGACATCATCGAGCGCGACGGCCAGGTATGGATGGTGAAGGACTGCCCCCAGCACGGCAAGACCGAAGACATCATGGCGATCGACGTGAAGTTCCTCGAGTGGATCGAGAAGAACTTCCCTGGCCGCGATCTTCCGGCGCACAACGACGAAGGGCTGCACAATCATGGCAGCAGCACGATCAAGCACGGCCGCGGAGCGGTGCTGACCGTGGACCTGACGAACCGCTGCAACATGATGTGCGATCCCTGCTTCATGGATGCCAACCAGGTGGGCTACGTCCATGAGCTGACGTGGAACGACGTCATGGAGATCATGGACAACGCCATCAACATCAAGCCCCGGCGGCAGATGTCCATTCAGTTCTCGGGCGGTGAGCCCACCGTGTCGCCGTACTTCCTTGATGCCGTCGCGTATGCGCGCAAGCTCGGCTACGCCAGCGTCCAGGCGGCCACCAACGGAATCGAGTTCGCCAAGAGCAAGGAGTTTGCGAAGAAGGCGGCGGCAGCCGGCCTCCGTTACGCATACCTCCAGTTCGACGGCATCGGCAATGATGCAAACAGCCACCGCCAGATCGGCAATCTGTTCGACGTCAAACTGCGGGCCATCGAGAACCTCCATGAAGCCGGTGTGGAAATCATCCTGGTGGTGACGCTGGTCAACAACGTCAACAACGACCAGGTCGGGTCCATCATCCGGTTCGCCATGGACAATCCGAAGAAGATCGCGTTTATCGCGTTCCAGCCGGTTTCGTTCACCGGTCGTGACGAAGACATCACTCCGGAACGGCGGCTGCGGCAGCGCTACACCCTGTCTCACCTGGCCAACGACGTCAAATCCCAGGTCGGCGTGACCGAACCGACTCGCGACTGGTTTCCGTTGTCTCTGATGGGCTCCTTCGCCGACTTCGCCGATCTGGTTCACGGGCCCGGCGCCGACTGGGGACAGGTGAGCTGCGGCTGCCATCCCAATTGCGGCGTCGGCACGGCGATGATGGTCAACAAGGAGACCAAGGAGTTCGCTCCGGTTCCCCAGTTCCTGAACATCCCGGGACTCGTCGCCGACATGCAGAAAATCACGGATTCGGGGCGCGGCAAGTGGTTCTCGAATTCGATGATGGGTCTGGCTCTGCTGAAAAATTACAACCCGTTCGGCGGTCCGCCGAGCCTGACGTTGACGGACATCCTCAAGAAGTTCGACAAGTCGTTTGGCCTCAGCGGCAAGAGTTACGGCAAGGTGACTGGCGACCGGACGGCGGAGGACATCGCCAAGCGGCGTCAGGATCCCTGGAACTTCCTGTTCATCGCAGGTATGTGGTTCCAGGATCTGTTCAACTACGATTTCCGGCGAACGGAGATGTGCATTATTCCGTATGCGACGCAGCTGGGCGAAATCTCCTTCTGCGCGTACAACACGGGGATCGGCTGGCGGAAGATCATCGAGAACATGTACAAGACCGCGACCGTCGCCGAGTGGAACCGCGAGCACGGCAAGCACAAGGTTTATGCCGGCGGGCACAATGTGGCGCTCGATGCCTATGACCACAATCTGGTGCTGAACGAGACGGATGTGGCCCGCGTTCGTGTCCATGGCGATGAGCCCGAAACGGCTGCGGAAGAAGAGAAGATGCGCCGTGCGGCCGCCCGCGAAGCGGAGAAGATGAAGAAGATGGTGGACGAACTGACCTACGGCCGCAACCTCAGCTCAAACGAAGCCTCCGATTTGGTCAAGATCGAACTCGCGCACCGCAAGGGCGAGGAAGTCCTCAGCAAGTAAGCGTCAAGCCGAAATCGGCAAAAAAAGAGGGCGCCGGGCTTTTGGCCCGGCGCCTTTTTTTTCGTCCCGTCTGCTGTAGGGGCGGTTTATGACCGCCCACAATGTTTCGGTATTCAATGAAATTGCAATCAGCCGGGAACGTGCCTTTTGGCTGTCCCCCTCGTTGTCCGTTGTGCGCTGGCTGTTGTCCGATGTGTAATGGACCTGGCTAAACTGCCCAATGACCCATTGGCTTATTGGTCAATGCGCCATGGGGTAAGTGGACCAGGTCCATTACACACCGGACAACAGCCAACGCACAACGGACAGCGGGGGACAGAAAAGGCTAGATTCCCAGTTTCTTTCGGCCGGCTTCGGAGATGCGCTGGGGAGACCAGGCGGGCTCCCAGACCAGTTCGACTTTGGGGTTCGGGAACCCGGCGTCATCCAGTCTGACGCGAATATCCTCGCGGATAGCGACATGGGAAGGACATTGGGGCGATGTCATGCTGACTTTGATCGTCACCGCGTCGGACTGGACGTCGACGCCGTAGACCAGCCCCAGATCGACAATGTTTAGAGGAATTTCCGGATCGTAGCAGTCCTTGAGAACCTCATACACCAGATCCTCCTGCGTCATCGACGCCAGCCGGGGATCCCTCGCCTTTGCGGCCAGTTGTTCGGCGACGGTTTCCTCCATTCGTTTCGATGATTCCGCAAAAACGGTGGCGTCCCGGGACTGTTCCGCCGCGGAGAGTTCGGCCGTGACGCGCGACTGTTTGCGAACGGCCAGCACGACACCGACAGCAACGGCGGCAAGTATCGCAAGGATCACAAGGGCGGTCGTGTACATGGAGTCGATTGTCGGCTCGAAGGCCCTGACGCGGCAAGACCGAAATTCCAAAAACTCGAAAACTTTGCGTAAAACCTTTTTGTTATAATGTCGCGCTTGCGCTAGTGGAGTTGAGCCGCGCCGTGTTGGTTAACCGACAGAACAAGAGGGTCTAGGAGAAATATGGTTTCTGCCTCCGTGAAATCTGTAGAACCGTCCGCAATCGAGGTCGTCACAGGGGCCTACAGAGTCGCCAGCGCCGCCGTCAAGATCCAGACGGAAGCCCGTGAGGAATTGCACAATCTGACGCAGTTGGTTCGCAAATTCGTCAGTTCATCCGGGGTTCGCGCCGGGTCGGTCGTCATTTCGTCATTGCATACGACCTGTGCGATCCTGATAAACGAATGGCAGGACGCTCTGATCCACGATGTGCGATCATACCTGGCCGGGCTTGCCGACAAAGAGACGTATTATCGGCACAATGATCCCGCCTGGTCGGATTGCGACCGCCATAACGCCGACTCCCACTTGCGCTCGCTGCTGCTGGGGATGAATCTGACGCTGCAGATCGCGAATGGGGAAGTGGTTCTGGGAGAATGGCAGAGCGTCATTCTGGCTGAACTCGATGGTCCCCGTGAGCGGACCATCCGGCTTCAGGCGATGGGCGTTCAGGGTCAGTAGACAAACCAGGAAGTTTGCGATTAAAGGAGGGCCACACCGATGGCGGTTACATTAACCAAGAAAGCCGAAGACAAAGTTCGGGAAATCATGCAGGAGCAGCCTGAGGAGTACGCCGGTCTCCGCATCCAGGTGGTCGGTGGCGGGTGTTCCGGCTTTCAGTACCGCATGGGCTTTGACAAGAGCTTCAGCGATCAGAACGACGCAGTGTACGAATTCGACGGGTTGAAAGTCTTTGTCGACAAGGCCAGTCTGCTCTATATGGATGGTTCCGAAGTGGACTATATCGACGGACTGCACGGCGCCGGCTTCAAGTTCAATAATCCCAACGTGCAGGGGAGCTGCGGCTGCGGCAGTTCGTTCAGCGTCTAACAACACGGCTTACGGGGGAGCTGGAAGGCTGAGAGGATCCGGAGAGGTCCGGATCGACCCCTTGAACCTGATTCGGATAATTCCGACGGAGGGAGAAGTCATGACAGAATTTCCTGCCAGCTCTCGCGTCTATGTGCGGGGGAACCGCCACTGTTCGGTGCGGGTTCCGTTCCGCGAAATATCCCTCAAAGACAACACGTCGTTTCGGGTCTATGACAGCTCCGGGCCGTGGGGAGATCCGGAAGCGCGTCTGGACGTGCATTCCGGCCTGCCACCGGTTCGCGAGCCGTGGGTTCTCGAGCGAGGGGACACGGTCGAATACGACGGGCGGAAGGCTCGTCCGGAAGATGACGGTTATCTGAGCGACAAACACGCGGAATCGAGCCAGGGTCGCAACCGGCTGGAACGGTACCCCGGAATCCGCCGGCGTCCGCGAAAGGCGTCGTCGGGCGGGGCGGTGACGCAACTCCACTATGCGCGCAAAGGCATCGTCACGCCGGAAATGGAGTTCGTCGCCATTCGCGAAAACCTCGGGCGCGAGCAGGCTTTCGAGGCGGCGGAAAACAGCCGGCGGGATCTCCGGTTTCAGCACAAGGGGGAGTCTTTCGGCGCGGCGATCCCGCGGTACATCACGCCGGAATTCGTCCGCGATGAAGTGGCCCGGGGACGCGCCATCATTCCCGCCAATATCAACCATGTCGAACTGGAGCCGATGGCGATCGGCCGCAACTTCCTGGTGAAGATCAATTCGAATATCGGCAACAGCGCGCTGTCGAGTTCGATTGAAGAGGAAGTCGAGAAGATGCGCTGGAGCATCGTTTGGGGAGCGGATACCGTCATGGACCTCTCCACCGGCCGCAACATCCACGAGACCCGTGAATGGATCCTCCGCAATTCACCGGTTCCGATCGGCACGGTGCCGATCTATCAGGCTCTCGAAAAGGCCGGAGGCCGGCCTGAAGAACTGACGTGGGAGATGTACCGGGACACGCTGATCGAGCAGGCCGAGCAGGGGGTGGACTACTTCACCATTCATGCCGGGGTGCTGCTGCGCTACATCCCGCTGACCGTTAATCGCCGGACCGGCATCGTCAGCCGGGGTGGTTCGATTCTGGCGCGATGGTGTCTGGCGCATCATCAGGAAAACTTTCTGTACACGCATTTCGAAGAGATCTGCGAGATCATGCGCGCCTACGACGTGTCGTTCAGCCTGGGCGACGGCCTGCGTCCCGGGTCGATTGCCGACGCCAATGACGACGCCCAGCTGGGTGAACTGGCGACACTCGGCGAACTGACCGAGATTGCCTGGAAGCATGACTGTCAGGTCATGATCGAAGGGCCGGGTCACGTTCCGATGCACCTGATCAAAGAGAACATGGACCTGCAGCTCAAGCTGACACATGAGGCTCCGTTCTACACGCTGGGCCCGCTGACGACGGATATCGCGCCCGGCTACGATCACATCACAAGCGCCATTGGCGCGGCCATGATCGGCTGGTTCGGCACGGCCATGCTGTGCTATGTCACGCCGAAGGAACACCTGGGATTGCCGACCGCCAAGGACGTCAAGGACGGCGTCATCGCCTACAAGATCGCCGCTCACGCCGCCGACCTGGCCAAGGGACATCCCGGAGCCCAGGAGCGCGACAACGCTCTCAGCAAGGCCCGGTTCGAGTTCCGATGGGAAGACCAGTTCAATCTCAGCCTGGATCCCACGACCGCCAAAGACTTCCACGACGAGACGTTGCCCCAGGACGGCGCCAAGTCCGCGCACTTCTGCAGCATGTGCGGTCCTCAGTTTTGTTCGATGAAGATTACCAAAGACGTCAAAGCCGCCATGGACGGGAAGAGCGCGGAGTTCATGAAGACCGGCGCGGAAATCTACGTCAAGCCCTAGCCCGGCGGTTTATGACCGCCCTCCCATGGTCTGGTTCCTTGGGAGACCGCCCCTGCAGGGAGACGTTCTCGCGTGGCGGTTTCCTGGCAGCGAGATCTTCTCTCGTGGGTTCCTGGCAGTGAGATTGATCTCTGGGGGGCGATTTCCTGGGAGGGAAGTTCTCGGTGGCGCGTTTCTGACGGACTACTTCACCGCCCCGGCCGTCAATCCAGCCACAATCTTGCGCTGAAAGAAAACCACCAGCAGTACCAGTGGAATCGCGCTCGCAATTACACCGGCGGCGATCTGGCCCCAGGGAATGACGTAGGAAAACGCGCCGCTCAGAGTGGCTACTCCCACGGTCACCGTTTTTCGTGTCTCGATGTTCATGAATGTCAGCGCGAGCATGAATTCGTTCCACGAGAAAATGAAAACGAGAAGACCCGCTGTAATCAGTGACGGTCTGGCCAGCGGCAGAACCACCAACCGGAACGTCTGAAACCGCGTCATGCCGTCCACCGCCGCCGCCTCCTCGAGTTCGGTTGGGATCTGCCGGAACGCGCCCGACAGCAGCCAGATTGCAAATGGCAGATTGAGGGCGGAATACGGAAGAATGAGTCCCCAGGGATGATTGACCAGTCCTGCGGCCCGGACCAGTTCATAAAGCGGAAACAGGAAGACGATCGGCGGAAAGAACGCCACCGCCAGCAACCCCGAGCGAATGACGGATTGTCCCCAGCCCCGCATGCGCGCCAGCCGGTACGCTGCCGTGGAGGCAGCCATGATGGCGACCAGGCTGGACCACAGCGCAATGGCGCCGCTGTTCAGGTAATAGTGAAAAAACGGTCTCCTCGCAAAGAGCGCCCGGTAGTTGTCGAGGGTGGCCTCGTGTGGCAGGACAGTGGGTGGAATCGCGGTGAGTTCTTCCGGCGTCTTCACCGATGAGATGGCGTGCCATGCGACCGGCGCCAGCGCGGCCACGCAGCAGAGAACGATGAAGATTTTAGAAAGTCCGTTCATAACGTGTGATCAACGCGCGATACAGAACAGCGGCGACCCCGGCCAGGATCAGCACGGTCACGATGGCGAGCGCGGAGCCGTAGCCGAAATCCAGGTACCGCATGTAGGTCTGATATGTATAAACCGAAATGGTCTCGGTGGAGCCCGCTGGCCCTCCCCCGGTCATGACCCAGACGAGGTCGAAGATGGCGAAGGCCTGAACCGCTCGAAATATGACGGCGGCAAAGGCAAAGGGCAGCAGGTGTGGCCATGTCACGCGCCGGAACTTGACCCATGGTCCGCCGCCGTCGATCTCGATGGCTTCGTATAGGTCCCGCGGAACGTTCTGCAGTCCGGCCAGCAGAATCAGAAAAACGAAGGGAGTGGTCTTCCAGACATCGGCCACGATCATCGCGCCCATGGCCGTATCGGGCCGGCCAAGCCATGGTATGGGCGCGCCAATCAGCCCTGTTCGCATCAGAAGCATGTTCAGCGCGCCGAACTGGTCATTGAAGATCCAGGCCCAGAGCACCGCAATGACGGCGGTCGGCAGGGTCCAGGGGACGAGAAAGATCACGCGCGCGGCGTGACGCGATCGGCGGAGGGTGTCGACGGAAACCGCAAGAAGGAGACCGACCAGAAATTCCAGGGCCACGGAAACGATCGTAAACAGTCCGGTGACGGTCAGAGAGTTGCGGAACCGGGAGTCGATCAGAATCCGCCGAAAGTTTTCGAGCCCCGCGAATTCCGCGTGGAACCCATTGGCGAGGTTCTCGTGTACGAAGCTCAGTTCGATGGTGCGGGCGACGGGATAACAAACCACCACCAGTAGAAGCAGACCTGCGGGAAGAAACCAGCCCACTTCGCCGAATCGTCCGATCGTCGCGCGAGCGCTCTTTACCGATGATTGCTTCATCGCTGCCCCAGGAGCAAACGGGTTTCACGCGCCGCGTGGCTCAGAGCGTCCACGGGAGCAGTCTGACCGGTTAACGCCGAACTGAGCCATCGTTGCAGGATGTCGGAAGCGGCCGCGTATTCGGGAATCGGAGGCCGCAGGCGCGCGGACTCCAGAATCGGGACGAACTCCGGTGGGACCATGCTTCGGCGCGCCGGGATCCGTCCCTGTCGCCGCTGGACTTCGCGCAATTGATCCGGCCGCGTCAGGAATTCCACGAACTGCCACGCCTCTTCCGGATGAGGCGTGAACCGCGAGATCGCAAATCCCCAGCCGCCGAGCGTCGCGGCGCTCGGATATCCGGGCGCGTGAACGACCGGCGTCATACCGACCCGGTCTTCGGTCCTCAGCGGGCTGTCTTCCATCAGGCGCCAGACGTAGGGCCAGTTTCGCAGGAAGACCGCGTGCCCGGTCTGAAACAGATTGCGCGTGTCCTCTTCGGCGTAGGTGGTGACGGCGGGCGGAGAAATCGTTCCGATGGTTCTCTGGAGAAAGTCGAGCGCCGCGAAGGCTTCCGGACGATCGAGCAGCACCTCGCGCGTTTCCGGATCGATCCAGTCTCCACCAAAACCCCAGAGCATTTCCAGGTACACCGTGACGAGCCCTTCGTATTGTTTCCCCTGCCAGAGGAATCCCCAGCGCTCCGGCGCCATGGTGTCCCGGGCCATGATCTGAAGGTCGCCAAAGGTTTCCGGCGGGCGTGGAACGAGATCCTTGCGGTAGTAGAGCAGCCCCGCGTCCGTGTAGGCGGGAAGCCGATACAGGCGTTTGTCGTAGTAGCCCGCTCGAAGATCGGCGGGTAGAAAGTCCGCCGCGTCTTCGGCGGAGAGACGGCCGGTCAGGTCGAGCAGCCACCCGGCGGCCGCAAACTTCGGGGTCCAGATCACATCGGCATAGATGATGTCGTAACCCGCCGACCCGGACAGGAACGACGCCGAGTACATGTCTTCGCGCGTGTCCGTTGAGGGCGGGCCCTCGATGAGGTCGATCCGGATATCCGGGCGCACCGTCTGGAACCTGTTGGCGAGATCGCGAAAGACGCCCGACCCATCGGGTTCCATCAGGATCGATAACGCCGCCCCCTCTCCGCCGTCGCCCTGCAGGCTATAGACGAAGAGCGCCGCGACGATCAGGATTGCTGAGATTTTCGCCAGTCTCTTTATCGAAGACATGAAGGTCGCCTGGTTCAAACGAGATATTTACGGTTGCGCCGTCCGGTCTCGCTGCCGACAGCGCCGTTAGATGGATCGCGCCGATCCGGAAGCCGATGAGCGCGTTTAATCCGAGGTTCTCGATCCAGGAAACCTCGGCAGCCACATCGCCGCCCAGCCGGATGGCTTCCGGACGCAGTCCCAGATCCACCGGGCCGGAGATATCGAGGCCCGTATCGATTGTTCGGGAGCCGAGTTGAAAACTGCCGTGGGCGAGGCGTGTCTCAAAAATATTCATGGAGGGGGATCCGATGAACGTCCCCACGAAGCGATTGGCGGGAAACCGGTAGAGTTCCTCCGGCGTGCCGATCTGCTGCACCTGCCCTTTGTCGAGAACAACCACACGGTGAGCGAGCGTCAACGCCTCGATCTGATCATGCGTGACATACACGACAGTGGCCGGCACGTGGCTGAAAAGCTCCTTCAGTTCGTGCCGGACGCGCTCCCGCAGCAGCGCGTCGAGGTTGCTGAGCGGTTCGTCGAAAAGGAACACGCGTGGATTCCGGATCAGCGCGCGTCCCACCGCCACACGCTGCCGCTGCCCGCCGCTGAGTTCCTTCGGACGCTTCTCGAGCAGGTCTGCAATTTCCAGGGTTTTTGCCGTCTGCTGGACGCGACGCGCGATTTCCTCGCCAGGCAGCTTCTTCAGGCGCAGGTTCAGCGCCAGATTTTCGTAACACGTCATGTGCGGATAGAGCGCGTAAGACTGAAACACCATCGCGATGTTGCGGTCGCGCGTCGGCACATCATTGACGCGTTCTCCGTCCAGGAACACCGAGCCGGCAGTCGCCTGCTCCAGTCCCGCAATGATCCGCAGCAGCGTCGATTTGCCGCACCCGGAAGGTCCCACAACGGTGACGACTTCCCGGTCACGGATCTCCAGCGACACGTCGTCCACTGCGGCGATACGGCCGAAGTGGCGACTGACGTTTTGAAGACGGATTGCGGCCAATGGGTTCCCTTTCCTGGTGAAATCGGCGAGCCGGGCCCGGTTGTATTTGTGTTGCGCGTGTATTCTAGCCCAGGCTTCGAGGATGCCCAAGGCGGGCGCGTGGCGTCCCCGGCTGTCCATTGTTCATTGCCGGTTGTCGATCATGACTTGTTCCCCGTCCCCCCACTTATTCGTTAATTGTTGGCTGTTCACCATTAACTGCTTTGCTTAACAATTTGCCATTCCGTATTCGCCAACGAACCATCAGGCGACACACGGCCAACGAGCCGTCAGCCGGCAATCCGACCAACGGACAAATTATTAAGTGAAGCAGTTAATGGTGAACAGCCAACAATTAACGAATAAGTGGGGGCCCAAGTCATAATCGACAACCTGCAATGAACAATGGACAACCGGGGGCGCGGGCCGATGGCGGTGGGAGTTTCCCGTTGTGTTAACATCGCGGCCCTGGAAATCCAAAAAAGAGCAGGGATGGGGTTACGTATGAAGAGGCACTGGGTATTGTTGGTTGGCGTATGCGCGCTGGCCGTCACGTTATTCGCGCAGGCTCCGGCAGGCGAAGCGCCGGCGCCGAAGGTTTCCTTCAACCGGATCCTGAAGGCGAATTCGGAACCGGAGAACTGGCTGACGTATTCCGGAACGTACATGAGTCAGCGTTACAGCTTGCTCAAGCAGATCGACGCGAACAACGTGAAGGACCTTGAGTTGAAATGGACCTTCCGTTCGACAACGGTGGACAAACACGAGGCGACGCCCATCGTTGTGAACGGCGTCATGTATACGATCCAGAATCCGAACGACGTGGTGGCCCTTGACGCGGTCACCGGCAAGACCATCTGGACGTTTTCGTATACGCCGCATGAGCGCGCTCGTAACTGCTGCGGGAAACTCTCGCGGGGCGTCGCGGTGCTCGACGACACGGTGTTCCTTGCCTCTTTTGACGCGCACATGATCGCCATCGACGCGCGTACCGGAAAGCAGCTGTGGAACACGCAGGCTGCGGACCCCGTCGATGGATACGCCTTTACGCACGCTCCGCTTGTGATCAAGGACAAGGTCATTGCCGGCACGGCCGGCGGGGAATATGGTGTCCGCGGATTCATTGCGGCGTGGGACGTCAAGACGGGAAAGGAAGTCTGGCGTTTCAATACGGTTCCCGGTCCCGGCGAAGCGGGCCACGACAGCTGGAGTGGAGATTCATGGATGCACGGCGGTGGTCCGATCTGGGTCACCGGCTCCTATGATCCCGACCTTAATCTGACGTACTGGGGCGTGGGCAATCCCGGGCCGGACTGGGATGGGCGCACGCGTCTTGGAGACAACCTGTATACCTGCTCGGTGATCGCTCTCGATCCGGATACGGGCAAGCTGAAATGGCATTATCAGTTTTCGCCGCATAACGAATTTGATTGGGATTCCACGCAGGTTCCCGTGCTGGTCGACAGCGACTGGCAGGGTCGTTCCCGCAAGCTCATGTTGTGGGCCAACCGCAACGGGCTGACCTACGTGCTGGATCGGGCGACCGGTGAATTCCTGAAGGGTGGGCCTTTCGTGAAGGTCAACTGGACCACCGGGTTTGATCCGAAGGGCCGGCCGATCATGGCGCCGGGTATGGTTCCCACGGTGGAGGGCATTCTCGTGTATCCCGGCAATCAGGGGGCAACCAACTGGTACAACCCGTCGTACAGTCCGCGAACGGGATTGTTCTACATTCCGACGTGGGTGAACAGTTCTCAGACGTACAAGATTGGGGTGACGCCGCCGGATTTCCACGCCGGCGAATCGTTCGCCGGGGTTTTCCCGGCGAACGGCGCGCGCGGTGAAGACACGTATGCGGCGGTCCGCGCCATCGATCCGAAGACCGGCGATAAGAAATGGGACTTCCGGCAGAATGGACCGTCCACGGACGCCGGCATCCTGACCACGGCGTCGGATCTGTTGTTCAGCGGCGGCCGGGATGGGGCTTTCTACGCGCTCGACGCGCGTGACGGCACAAAGCTGTGGGAAGTTCTCCTCGTTCCATCGACGGCCACCGTCACCGCGCCCCTGCCACCGGGAACCGCTCCCGCCGGCGCGGCGCCCGGACGTGGCAACAACTTCGTGGCTCAGGGCCCTCCCCAGAGAGGGCCGGGCGGGCGCGGTGGTCCCGGCGCCGGCGCCGGCGCGGGCGGCGCCGGGCCGCGCGGTCGAGGCGGCGTTTCCCCTTCCGTCGCTTCTGGTCCCATGACGTACTCGGTCAATGGAAAGCAGTACGTCACGATCACTGCAGCCAACGTGATGTACACGTTCGGCCTGAAGTAGCGCGTCTCTTGCAGGGGCGGTCTATGATCGCCCAAAAGCCAGACACGGATTGTTGGGGGACGGCGCTCCGCATTCAGAGGCTGCCTCCCCGAAACGTCCGGGGCGGTCATCGACCGCCCCGGCATTCTCTTCCCTTCGACTTGATTGGCGCGCGCGAATCCCGTAGCCTCAATCGGCAAT
>DASUFH010000461.1:0-2689 GCA_036274645.1 Terriglobia bacterium | reverse complement strand
CCGCGAGCCGCGCAGCCGTGTCAGCCGAACGCGGCCAGAATCCGGGACGAGTCGGTGACCCAGCCGAAGATGCCGCCCTGCGCCTCGATCATGCGCAGCGCGACCGCGTGGAACTCCGGGAAGTACGAGGCGCAGCAGTCGCCCGGCACGATGCAGCGATAGCCGCGGTCGTTGGCCTCGCGCACGGTGGTGTGCACGCAGACTTCGGTCGTCACGCCGGTGACGATCAGCTGGCGTATTCCGCGGTTTTGCAAAATGGCGTGCAGGTCGGTCGCGAAGAAAGCGCCTTTCCCGGGCTTGTCAATGACCGGTTCGGAAGGCAGTGGGTACAGTTCCGGGATGATGTCGTGTCCCGTTTCGCCGCGCACGAGAATCCGTCCCATCGGTCCCGGATCACCGATCGTGGTTTTGCCGCGGCCGCGTACCTTCTTGGCGGGCGGGAGATCCGTCAGGTCCGGGCGGTGCCCCTCACGTGTGTGCATCACCTGGAGTCCTTTCGCGCGCCACGCCTCGAGCAGTCTCTTGTTCGGCGCGATCGTGCGGCGCAACTGGGAGACATCATTGCCGAGCATTTCTCCGAAGCCGCCGGGCTCCAGGAAGTCGCGCTGCATGTCGATGATCACGAGGGCTGTGGTTTCCGGCGCAAATTCGAATGGATAGGGTTCCGCGTCGATGGCGGTGAGCATGGTTTTCATGAGATTGCCTTGATGAATGCGGACGATGTGGAGACCGCGCCGAAGACACCCCCCTGCATCTGGATCATCTTCAGCGCCGCCTGATAGTTGCCGTAGTCGGTGGCTCCGGTACAGTCGGAAAGCATCAGGCATTCGAAGCCGCGGTCGTTGGCGTCACGCATGGTGGTGTGGACGCAGACGTCCGTCGTGATGCCGGCCATCGCGATGTTCTGAATGCCTTTGCGATGGAGGATCAACTCGAGATCGGTTGCGTAGAACGACCCTTTGCCGGGTTTGTCGATTACGGTTTCGCCGGGAAGGGGAGCGAGATCCGGAATGATTTCCCATCCGGGTTCACCCCGCACAAGGATCTTTCCGCACGGCCCGGCGTCGCCGATGCCGGCGCCGATTCGCCGGCTCCGCCAGCGCTTGTTTTCGGGCAGGTCCGAGAGATCCGGCCGATGGCCCTCGCGGGTGTGCATCACATGAAAGCCGCGGGAGCGCGCGGCCGCCAGCACGCTTTTGATCGGCTCAATGGGCGCTCGCGTCAGGGACAGGTCGTAACCCATCTTGTCGACATACCCGCCGGGACCGCAGAAATCGGTTTGCATGTCGATGACGAGGATGGCGGTGTTTTCCGCCCGGAGGTCCCCGTTGTAGGGCCAGGGGTAGGGAGTGGACTCAACATAACGCTCGCTCATGTTCGCCGTTCGTGAAAAAGACCCCGAAAAACAAAAAACGCCCGAAACACACCGAACAGGGTGTTCCGGACGTCTGCGTCCCAACTCGATTGTCAGCGAGGCCTCACGTCACGTTTCGGTGTGACTCAAGCCGCCTCCACTGTAAGCGCGGCCATTATCAGCGTCGCCTCCCCGGCTGTCAACACACAGTTTTGAAGCCTTAGATCGGACAACCGGAGCGGGACGCGCGTTCAACAGCAACAGCGTCAAACGTGGCCGCGTCATCGTCCATCAGCAGTCAAGCGTGAGGCCTGATCGTCGTCGACGCAGCAAAATCCGGCAGCCGCATTGGCCGTTGGCGCCAATGCGCGCTTGACATTGATCGCCGGAGGGTCTTTAATCCACACACGCGCGGCGCCAACGATGTCGGCGCGCAATGCTGGACCACGACGTCCCGGAACATGGCCGTAATGCCGTTCCGAGGCGTTTTTTTTTGCCCGCTTTGCATGGAAGGATCGTTATGAAGTGCACGGAACTTGTCATGCGCGACCACGCGGTTCTGCGGCGTGGACTGACTATTCTCGACGGAATGATCAAGAAGCTGGAAGCGGGAGACCGCATCGAGATTGCCGATGTGAACGCCGTCCTCCGGTTCTTCAAGACTTTTGGAGACGACTATCACCAGACGGTGGAGGAGAAATCGCTCTTTCCGGTTCTGGTGCGCGCAACCCGGCAGGACAGTCCGATTCACCAGATGGTTCAGGAGCACGGCGAAGAACGGGCGCTCGTGTCCTGGATGATGGATGCGATGGCTTCCCGAAGAGTGGTGGATTTTGCGCACAGCGCGCGGCGGCTCAACGTCATCCTGCGCAGGCACCTGGATATGGAGGATTCGATCCTGTCCCAGCTTGCCGGCCAGTTGCTCACTCCGGAGGCTGACGAGACGATTGCCGAGCAGTTCGCGAAGAACCACCAGGATCCCGATCTCCTGGTCAACTTTGCCCGGCTCGAACGCAAGTACCTGCCCAAACCGGACACCGTCGTGCGGGAAGCCCGTCCGGAATTCGCTCGCAGCCAGGCGGCCGCCTCCCCGCGTTAGTTCTCGCTAGGGGCTGACGCCCGACGGCCGGCTCCGTTTCGCGGCCGGCCGGGCGTTTTCGGCGGCGCCGCTTGCGGAAACGGCGGCGGGCCAGATCGTTCCCTTGCCCACGACGACGACACCCCGATCGGAAACGGTGAAGCGTTGCGCGTCCCGCGCCAGATCAAACCCGATCTTTTCTCCGGCGGGCACCACCACGTGTTTGTCGATGATGCACCGGCGCAAGTGCGCTCCTT
>DASUFH010000460.1:0-9444 GCA_036274645.1 Terriglobia bacterium | reverse complement strand
TCCCGGGCCGATACAAGCTCGTTGCGGGAGGACGCGAAGGAACTCGTCGCATCGTGGCCGTTCGGGAGATCTCGGTCCCGGTTGGCGGTCTGCCGGAACAATCGCTGGAAATGCAGCGTAGCGTCGATGTCATCGGACATCTGACGACTCCCGACAACATCATGCCAGACCAGATCGGGTTGAGCCTGACCCCTCGGGAAACTCTTACCACCACCCTGTTGGGTGGAGTCCTGATCGGTGTGGCATCGAGCCGGGCGGAAATCAGTCCGAATGGCGACTTCGTTGTCCGCGATGTCCTCCCAGGTGTGCGCTACGGCATTGGTTACAACTTCAAGGGGGGCGCAAACGCTCTGTCGGGGACCCTTGTCGCCGCACGGTACGGCGGCGCCGACTTGCTGAAAGGTTCGACGGTTTTCGAACAGGGCCAGAAGAAACTTGATGCGACCTTCGATTCCAGGCTTGGCGCAGTTCGAATACAGGTGATGGATCAGGACAAGCCGCAAGCGGGCATCATGACGGTGATGCGTCCGAGGGGCGGGGACGCGGCGCCCTGGGCGAGACAGTCGGACAGCCGGGGCGTGGTGACGTTTGCCGACGTGAGAGGTTCCGGAGATTACGAGGTATATGCCATCGAAGACCTGGGGAACGAAAGCTGGCTGCTCGGCGCCTTCATGGACCAGTTTTTGGAACAGGCTCGAATCGTCCACATCGAAATTGGAGAAACGGCCTCCACCACAGTCCAAGTGATCAAAGTGGAGCGCGGCTTGAAGTAAGGATCGCGCCTCACATGCCGGAGAGGGGGGATCAGTCGGGGTAGCGTACCAGCCTGGCGTGGAAACACCCAACAAACGCGAATGACTGCCCTCGCACGCGACGCGCGGAAAGGGAGTCCAGATGGCTCGATTACTTTCCTCCCCCTTTTGCCGGGGCAGGCCATAGCGGAACGGATCCGGAGAGTTCGCAGACCAGTTCGCCCCGGTTCGAACCAATGGACGACTGCGGCGGACACGGCTGGACGCGGAGCGCTTCAACGAAACCTCCGCTTCCGCGGCGGAACTGTTGCAGTGTCCCGTTAGCGTCGACCATGAACCCCTGCAATTCCGTTCCTTCGACGGCGCGAAGCGCCATCAACACGAACGCAGGTTTGCGCAGTTCCTTTGCCGTACGAATGCACGTGATGACTGCGCCGGTGGGGACTTCCGCGCGTACCCACGAGTCTCCCTCAAATACACCGCAGACCACCGGATCCGGTCCCGTGTGCTCCAGTATCAGTCCCCGCAGGGTTTTCCCGTCACTCCTCCTGCCAGCGTCCAGCGCGTTTTCAACAGGCCGCGCCAAAGGATCCATCCGGGATGGAACCTCGATTCCTGACACGTCGTGATCCTTCACGAGGACAGTTACGTCCTTCGCTTTCCCGGCCAATGCCGGGGCGACGGAATACCGGCCAGGAGGGACGTCATGGAATTCAAACGCCCCACTTGCGTCCGGCTGCGCTTCGGCAAGAAAGGTTGGGCCATTCGGGTTTGCGAACTTCAGCGTGACGGGCTCCGGTCCCGCCAGGCTGCGACCACGGACTGCATAGCGAAGCTGTGCGGGTTGGGTCTTCGTCAGGATGATCTGTATTTCCCCGGGAGGTGTCCCTGCAACAAGTGGAATGTCGAACAGGAGCGGGCTCTGATCGTTCACAATCCTGCCCGTACGGTAAGGCAGCGTACTTCCGCCAGAGAGGATTGTTTTCAACTCGTAGCCAACCGGCAGCGTTTCGATCGAGAGAGTCGCCGGCAATGCGGTGTCGGAGATCGGCAGAACGAAGCGTCCGTCTGCCCGCACCGGGTAAGGTTGTTTCAGGAGTTGGCAATCGCCGTTGCAGGTTCCCTTAATGCGTACCACCGACAGCGCGTCAGGATTTCCCACTGCGGAATATCCGTCGAGCGGTAAAGCGCCACCACCTTCGATGAGGACCTTTCCAGCGACAAAGGTCCTCGTGCCCCGCGGAACACTATTCAACTGGATGGCGCCGATGTCTTGTCCGGGGGAAACCTGGAGGTCGAATCTGTCGGACAGCGGAGCGCCACCGAACCCTTCCAACAAGAGGATGTAGCTGCCAGCGGGAACACCATTGAAGGCGAAACGTCCATCTCGACCGATATCCGCCCTTGCGACGAGCGTATATACACCAGACGAGGGGCGCGGGAACCAGAAGAGTCCGACGCGGATCGCTCCCTCGGGGACAACACCCGGATGAAGTCCCTTCACTCGTCCCGACACGGTGGATCCGGTTCCAACCGTTTCCGCGTTCTGCAATGGAACGAATCCGCGCGCGCCGCCGATCGCAGCCGCGAGCAGGAGCGCCAGGAATAGAAATCCGGCAACGCGCATTGTTCTTATCGTTTGTCGACGACGACTTTCCCGCCCTTCAGCACGACCTTCGTCTTCAGGAAGTTCCAATAGCCTTCGAGCGGATTGCCATCGAGAAGAATGACGTCGGCCAGCTTGCCGACTTCGAGCGTGCCGAGCTGGTCGGCCATTTGAATGTAAGACGCGGTGTTCGGTCCCATCATCCTGATCAGGTCCTTCGGCGTGAACACCAGGCTGTTGGCCTTCAGTTCCTGCGCGAGGCCGGCCAGGGGATCATACGTGGTATCGGTGCAGTAGCCGAGAACCGCGCCGGCATCCCAGATCGTGCGGGCATTCACCGGCATATAGCCGGCTTCCTCGCCGAGGCGGACGCCGTCGATGATCCCTTCGGGCCATGCCTTGCCGTCGCGGAAAGTCGGCCTGTTGGGATCATCGCCGAATACGCCGAACGTGGGCACGGCGAAGCCGACGGTGCCCAGCACCTTTGCGCCCGATGCGGCTACTTTCTTCGCGTCTTCCTTGCTGACCCAGTCCTTGTTCGGGAGATGCACGAGCAGCGGCACACCGGCGTCGACCGCCGCGACCATGGCTTTCGAGCTGACGGCGTGCACCTGGATCATCACGCCGACTTTCTTCCCCTCGTCGACGACCGCCTTCAACACTTCGATTTCATGTTCCGTCGGGCCAGGTATCGGCGTCAGCAGGATTTCGCCCGTGAACTTGATTCCCTGCGCCGCCATGTTGCGAATCTCGGCGCGAGCGGCGTCGGCCGTCATGGTGTTGGTGATCCGCAGCGATCCGGAAGGAATGATGCGCGGACCATTGATCTGTCCGCTTTCGATGTGATCCCGCAGCGTGATGTTCCCCGGGCCAGGCCCGCCGCCCGACAGAATGGTCGTGTAGCCGGCTTCCAGTTGCGCCTGCATCTGCGCCTTCTCATTCGGACCGGTGTTGATGTGGCGATGCGCGTCGATAAAGCCCGGCATGGCGCTCATGCCCTTTGCGTCGATCACCTGGCCGGCCGGCGCCGATGGCGCGCCCGCCGAGACGCCCACGATCTTTCCGCCCCTGATGACGATTGAACCGTGTTCGATAACCGTGCCGTTACCGACAATGATGCGGGCATTGGTGATCGTGGCGTCCTGCGCGGCGAGTGGAATCGCTCCGAACGTCACGCAGGCCAGAAATGTCAGGATATGGCGCCTCATGAAAAGTCTCCCCAAAGGTCCGATGTTCAGATCGCCGGTATCTTACATCAACGCGACCGGCAGGCGAGAAGCATGGAGACGGCCCGCGGAGCGTGCGTCCGGACTGGAGGCAAGTCTGCGCTGCCGCTTTCGATTTTCCCCCTTCGCGCAGGGGGAGAAAAATCGAAATTGTTTCCCTGCGAAGCTGTGACAATAAGGCGTCCTCTCAGACGCAGAACGGGAACGATATTCGCTGCCCACAATTTGCTCCTATGCGGGGCAACAAGACATTGGGGACGCAAATCCGGCCTCGCCGTATGGCAAAGTGGACCAGTGTGAGTTTCCAACCGGCGGTGCGACCACTAAATCCTGTCTGCCAGGTTACAAACGGGTCGAAAACGCAGGGCCGGATCGGCGCGAGCCTTTTTGAGGCCGAATCTCCCTACTCCCCTGGAAGTCCCTCCACCTCGGACACTCTCCGAACTTCGACCGTACCAATCCGGGCGCCAGGAATCCGCAGGGCGATCTGGATGGCCTCGTCGCGATTGTTCGCGTGGATCAGGAAGTAACCTCCCAACTGTTCCCGAGTTTCGGCAAACGGACCATCGGTAACCAGCGTCTTGCCCTCTCGGACGCGGACACACACGGTCTCCGAACTCGGATGCAGCGGCGCGGCGGAAAGATAGTGCCCGGTCTTGTGAAGGCGCTGAGCCAGTTGCACGGATTCCGTCAGCAAGCTAACCCGCTCCGCTTCAGGGCGATTTCGGAAACTCTCTTCGTCGTGGTGAACCAATAACATGTATTTCATTTTCCGCTCCTCAGCGGTACATCGTACGGGGACAACCGGCGCTCCCATGTTAATCCGGCACGGTCTACCTGATAAGTAATCTCCCGGGGCGATTTCGCCGAATTGGAAAGAGCCGCGCCAACGGCGAACGCTTTGTCTTCCAGGTGAATGCGCCGGATTAGCGGGACGAAGTAAATCGGGGGCGTGCCCGGGGTAAGGCGGGTCCCGACGCAGGAAAACGATGGAAGCAATGACCACGATAACTTGACGGCCCAGGGCAAGGCGTCAAGAGCCTCGCCCGTTCTTGACAACCCGGTGAATTCGGTAATACGGTAATACTCATGCAAACCCTGACATTCAAGGTGACGGATGATGAAGCGCGGACCATACGGGCGCAAGCCCGCAAGGAGGGGATAACCGTTTCGGATTATCTTCGCCGCCGCGCTCGCATGTCCATGGCGGTTTCGAAGACTCCGCGAAAGGTTCGTTGCAGCCACACCGGAGCGATGATCTTCGGCGGATTGGACGATCGCCGTCCGCTAACCACCGATTCCGTTCGCGAACTCCTGGCAGACTTTCCATGAAATACCTTCTGGATGTCAACGTACTCGTCGCCTGGGGCTGGGCGGATCACGTCGATCACGAACGAACTGCGATTTGGATCGCTTCGGTTCGCAAGGGAAAGCACTGGCTGATCACTGCGCCGATTCCGGAGCTTGGCTTCGTGCGCGTTTCCACACAGCGGGCCGGAGGACGCGTTAGCGTCGCGGAAGCGGTCAGGACGCTTCGGGGTATGTTGGCGTCTTTGGGTCCCCGGCATGTCTTCCTGCCGGACGATATGCCAATTGATGTTCTGCCCGTCTGGTGTCACCATCCCGCGCGCACGACCGATGCGCATCTTCTTCAATTGGCTGAATCCCACGGCGCCATTCTTGCAACGCTGGATACAGGCATACCGGACGCCTTTCTGATTCCAGTTGCCACAGCCAGACGACGTTGAACACATTCGCATTCCGCAAGAAACCTCAGGGCTACAATCCAACTCACGATCCAACTGTTGATACGACAGCGAGCGGCCTGGGGGAGCGATCCCGGAGTTCCTCCGGGGGCTTTCCCTTTCTCCTGATCCCATCCGCCCGAAAAAACTTCTTTTCAAAAACAACGAACTCGCCGATAAAAGAGGCTATCTGGATTTCATCATGAGCAGGCGCGGGCGTAGCCGGTTGAAATGGCTGGCGGTTCTCATTGCGGTGTCTTCGGCGGGCGGGGGGTGGGCTTTGTTTGGGCCTTCCGGTATGGTGCAGGGACAGTCTCAGGCTCGGACCGCCGCGGATTCGGTTTTCACGACGTCGCATCGGTCAACCGGTGAAGCGATCCGGCATTTCTTTGGCATGCGCAACGACCCTGTCCAACCAATCCAGTTTCCCCACGAAAGGCATATCGCGCAGGAGATCGCGTGCGTGGTCTGTCACTCCGGCGTGGAGTGGAGCGCTGTCGCCGGACTGCCCAGCGTAAACACGTGCATGGGCTGCCACGTGGGCATTGCCGAAGACAAGGAACCGATCATCAAGATCACCACGGAATACTACGAGAAGGGGCGCGACCTGTCCTGGCAGCGCGTCTATGGATGGAACGACGAGGCGCATGTGCTGTTCAACCACGCTCCGCACATTCGCTCCGGCGTCGATTGCGCCACGTGTCACGGAGATCTATCGAAGATGACGGTTGCTGAACGCGCCGTCGATCACACGATGGGTTTCTGCGTCGATTGTCATGTCGAGAAGAAGGCGTCCATTGACTGCCTGACCTGTCACTACTGAAAGACTGAGGACGATGGATCGCCGTTTTTTCTTCAAGGTGTCTGTGGCCGGCAGCGCAACCGCGACGCTGGCGGGGTGCGGCAATCCTGAAAACCAGCTGATCCGCTTCATCCCCGATGAGCAGCTCATACCTGGTCTTTCGGTTTGGAAGCCGAGCATTTGCCCGCTGTGTCCGGCCGGATGCGGTCTGCTTGCGCGCGTCGTCGAAGGCGACGCTGAAGTGATTCGCGATGGAGAACGCGGCGTCGTGAAGATGGGGCTCGTGAAAAAGCTGGAAGGCAATCCGGCTCATCCCATCAACCGTGGCCGGTTGTGCGCGCGGGGGCAGGCGGCGATCCAGGCGGTCTATCATCCGGACCGCATTGCGCATCCTCTGAAGCGGGACGGCGAGCGTGGAACCGGACGATTTTCGGAAATCTCATGGGAGCAGGCGCTCGCGGAACTGACTGCCAGACTCAACGCGCTGGCCGCGGCGAAGAACCCGCAGGCGCTGTCTTTTCTCACGCGCCCGCTTCCCGGCCAACGCCAGACTCTCGTTACAGAATTCCTGCGGCGTTTTGGCGCGCCGCCGCCGATCGTGTTCGAGGTTTTTGGAGAAGGTGTTCTGCGCCGCGCCAACGAACTCAGCTTTGGTTACGGGCAACTTCCCACCGTGGACTTCGCCAGGTCTCGATACGTTATCGCGTTCGGCGCGGACGCGCTCGGCACGTGGAACTCTCCCGTCGCGCAAAGCATCGGTTACGGCGAGATGCGGCAGGGCACGCCGGGCCAGCGGGGAAAGTTTGTTCACGTCGAAGCGCGCCTCTCTCAGACGGGCGCGAACGCCGACGAATGGGTTCCTGCGAAGTCTGGCACGGAAGGTCTCTTCGCGCTCGGCATGGCGCACGCCATCATGAAATCGCAACTCCGGTCCCCGGAGGCTGCGGGATTGGCGGGCGCGCTGATCGAGGGATGGTCGGAGGGCCTTCCCCGTTACACACCAGCGGAAGTCGCGGCGCAAACCGGGGTCGCCGCCGAGCGCATTGAGCGGTTGGCGCGTGAATTCGCTGAGCGCTGGCCCGCTGTCGCCATCGTGGGGGGCGCAGTGTGCGCCCACACCAACGGTCTGTTTAACGCGCTGGCCGTGAACGCGCTCAACGCGCTGGTTGGGAGTGTGGGCGAGCCTGGTGGGATCGTGTTCACGCCGAAGCTCGACTTCGGGCTCGACTTCGGCGCCGGCCGGGAAGACGCGGCCGGCGCGGTGACGCAATCGATCGAACAGATGGCGGCGCTAGTGAACGCTTCGGCGCCGGCGCCCATCCAGACGCTGCTTCTGAACGACGCCAATCCCGTCTTTGGCGCGCCGCCGGCGTGGCGCGTCAAGGAGGCGTTACTGAAGATTCCCCACATCGTCAGCTTCGGGAATTTTCTCGATGAAACGAGCATCCTCGCGGATCTGATCCTGCCCGACCATGCGTTTCTGGAAACGTGGATGGATAACACCCCCGAATCCGGTCAGACGATGGCCGTGGCCGGACTCGCGCGGCCGGTGGTCCGCCCGTTGTATCAGACACGCGCCATGCCGGACATCCTGCTGGAGGTGGCGCGCAATCTGGAGCAGCCGTTGAGTCCACCTCTGCCCTGGACGAACTACGAGGAGATGTTGAAGGCGGCGTTCGATCCTTTGCTCGAAGCGGCTGGCGCGAACTGGGAAGAATCGCTGCAACTGGGCGGATGGGCTACCGCGATACCCAGCGGGACACGAGGTCCTGTCGTCGAAATGAAACCGATGCCATGGGTCGAACCCCAATTTGAGGGCGGCGCGAAAGATTTTCCGTTTCAGTTTTTGCCGTTCAAGTCGCAGGCCTTCCTGGATGGGTCGCTGGCGCATCTGCCCTGGCTGCAGGAATTGCCGGACCCGATGACGACGGCGATGTGGAGCAGCTGGGTGGAGATCAATCCGAAAACGGCGGCAACGCTCGGCATCGCCAACGGCGACCTCGTGGAGATTACTTCGGCTCACGCGTCGCTGCGAACCGCCGCGGTTCTCGCGCCCGGCATCGCGCCGGATGTCCTGGCCATGCCGGTCGGACAGGGACACGAAACATTTACGCGCTACGCCTCCGGGCGCGGCGCTAATCCGATTGCGATTCTCGCTCCGATGAAGGAGTCTGCGACCGGTGAACTGGCCTGGGCGGCGACGCGCGTCCGGATTTCCAGAGTGAGCGCCGCCGGACAGCTGACGCTGTTTGCGGGTGGAATGCGGGAACGCGATCCCGAACACGATCACCGGTAGCAGCCCGTGGCAGAACTCCTGAAGCTGAAAACCGGTTGCCGAACTCAAAGGACTTAAGCCATGTTTCCGCCGGGTTCGTACATTTCTGTCACGGGCAAGTAGGGTAACGACATGTCACATCGCTGGGGAATGGCCGTCGACCTCGATCGCTGCACGGGCTGCGAAGCCTGCGTGATCGCGTGCCACGCCGAAAACAACATCCCGACCGCCGGCGCCAGTGAAGCGGCGCGCGGACGAGCGATGCACTGGATCCGTATTGAACGCTACTTCGAAGGCGAGTTTCCCGACGTGCGCGTGAAGTTCAGGCCGGTCTTCTGCCAGCAGTGCGGGGAGGCTCCGTGCGAGCCCGTCTGCCCAACCTACGCAACGCACCATACGGAGGAGGGGCTCAACGCGCAGGTCTACAACCGGTGCATTGGCACGCGCTACTGCGCCAACGCGTGCAGCTACAACGTGCGCTTCTTCAATTTCTCCGATCCGGCGTGGGACAAGCCGCTGCACCTTCAGTTGAACCCCGATGTCTCGGCCCGCGAGAAGGGCGTGATGGAAAAGTGTACGTTCTGCGTACAACGCATCAACGCCGGCAAGATCCAGGCTAAGGCTGAGCAGCGCGAACTTGCGGACGGCGAGATTGCGCCGGCATGCGTTCAATCCTGCACAGCGAACGCTCTGGTCTTTGGTGACCTGAACGATCCGGAAAGCGCGGTCTCTCGATTGTCGCGCTCGTCGCGCGGCAGCAAGCTGTTGGAAGAACTCGGAACCGAACCGGCGGTCACCTACCTGCAGCGGGAGTCGGAAACATGAATCGTGTCGCGGCCGCTGAGGTCCGGACGGATCTGCTCCGACCGTTGTTCCGCACTTCAGCGCGGTTCTATGTGGTTGCGGCGCTGCTCGGCAGCGTGGTGATGGCAGGATTTGGCGCCTGGATCTATCAGGTGTACGACGGGCTCGGCATCACCGGCGACAACTGGCCGGTGTTCTGGGGATTCCACGAAACCAACTTCGTGTTCTGGATCG
>DASUFH010000459.1:0-10119 GCA_036274645.1 Terriglobia bacterium | reverse complement strand
TTTGGAGGCGATAGTGATGCAGAAGAGGGAAACTTTCCTCGAGGGTCTGTCGTCCTGCCACCGCGCAGCGGTTTAGTTCAACATCCTAATTATGCGCGGACAGCGAACACCCTACATGGAAGGCCGCAGCGGCCTATCCTGATTCTGGTTTTCCTCTGTCGGCGCAGTCTGCCGTATTGAAACGTTAGAAGTTTAGCGTGGGGAATCAGAGGCTGCAATCAGAACGGAACGACGCATGATCGAGCCTCGACGAGCGGCCTATCCTGGATTTGCGGTCAAAGACGGGTGGGGTAGCGCAAGATATGCAGCAACCGGGCGGGGACGTCGCGCAACGACGCCAGCTGGACGGGCGCCGGTTCCGCGTCCCGCGCGAATCATCTTCTTCGACCGTCTGATGGACGAAGCTCACTGGGCTTCCGCCCGTATTGGGCATATTTCAGCAAACTGGGTGAGTGTTAGATCAATGGCAGTTGGCCATCCGACGGGTAGTCCGTTGGTTATATAAATGATTGCTCAACAGACCAGCGCGCAGCAGACCGGCGGGAGGTCTGATACACTCCGAATAAAGCTGAACAAGCCCCGAGGAGAATCCCATCATGCGAACGTTGGCCTTTGTGGCGCTGGCGCTCCTGTTGCACGCGACGTCCGGGCTGCGTATTGCCAGCGGGGTCATCACGGGTGAGATCCGATCTGCCGAGGGACCTGCCGCTGGAGTCCGGGTCAGCGCGCTGGTGATCCCGGATGCTGGAAATGCAGCGACGGGGGCGAGCGCGACACTGGCCAGCCTGGCCGAGACGGATGCGGCGGGCCGGTTCCGGCTGGAGCAACTCCCTCCCGGAAACTATTACGTCATGGCGGGCGCTCTCGACTACCCTTCGTATTATCCCGGCGTCAAGACCCAGGCGGACGCGCGCGCCGTCACGGTAACCATTGGCGCGACGGTTTCCGGTATCAACTTCGCGCTCGCGCGGCCCGCGAGTGTGCGCGTGAGTGGACGCGTGAACAACTATCCGGCGGGCGCGCCGGCGGGGCTGGTCCGGGTGAATCTCATTCCCTCCGGCGCGGCTGCCGGCAGTCCGTTGGACACGCCCGTAAGGGAGGACGGAACGTTTGAATTCCCGAAGGTCCTGCCCGGAAGGTATAACGCGCGCCTCAATCCCGCATTTGCTCCGATTTCGACTATATCCGTTCAGGTCGACGACAAGGACATCAGCATCGAGCCGACCATGGGGCCGATCCAGATTGGTCGTGTCGTTGTCGATGATGGCAGCAGTCTTCCTGTCTCGCTGTCTGCTGTGGCGGCCGGGGCGCCGGCGCCAAACGTTGTCGCGCCCCCTGCGGCGGTGCGGTTGATGCGCCGAACAATTGCAGCGGCAGTCGCCGCAGGTCGCGGCGGTGTTTCCGCCCAGAGTCAGGTCACTGTGGGCGCCGACGGCTACTTCGCTCTTCCAGCGGCGTCCGGCGAGTTTCAGCTTTTTGCAACGCTCTTGCCATTCGGTTTTTACATGAAGTCCGCCGCTTTTGAGCCGGTGACGAATCAGATCCTCGTCACCCTGACGACGAAGACGCCCGAGTCCCCGCCTCGAGGCGTAAAGGTCAGCGGACGGATCACCGGACTGGCATCCTCCGTTGCGCCTCAAAGACCGTTCGTTCAGCTGCAAACAGCCACAACCATAGGGGCCTTCGCTCTCGCAACGGGGTTCGGCGCCCCTGGAGCGACCCAACAGCGCGTCGGAGAGGCGCTCATCCTTGACGATGGCGCGTTCGAGGTGCTGAATGTGCCTCCGGGCACGGTGACGCTGAACGTCATCTCACCGGGCGCCAATCCTCCAAACCAGTTCACCATGCGGCTGGAGGTTCAGCAGCAGGACATCTTCATCGAGTTCGCTCTGTCACGCTCGGCGGCGCCTCCAGTTGGATCCGTCAGCCCGCCGGGCGTAGCGCCTCCGGCCGAGCCATTTACCATCGTCGTGCCCGAGACGAAACAGGAATAGCTTCGCGTCAGTGGACGGTCTGCGTCTTCTTGCGGAGATAGTCCATCAGGATGTACTCCCCGAGATTGACCGTTGTCGCGAAGTAGGCTTTGCCACGGCAGATCTCGGTCACCTTCTTGACGAACTCCACCAGATAACGGTCGTTGGCGAGCATGAAGGTATTAATGAGAATGCCGGACTTGCGGCAGATCGCCACTTCCTTGAACGTGGCGTCGAGAATCATCGGGTCGAGACCGCCGGGGTTCTTGTACACACGTCCGTTGGGCAGCGTCATGGCGGACGGCTTGCCGTCGGTGATCATGATGATCTGCTTCATATCTTTCTTTTCCGCCATCAGGATCCGCCGCGCCAGTCGAAGCCCTTCACAGGTATTCGTGTGATACGGGCCGACCACGACGTTGCCGAGTTCCTTCAAAGGAACCTCCTCCGCGGAATCATGAAACAGGACCAGCCGCAGCGAGTCGCCTGGATACTGTGTCCGGATCAGATGGGACAGGGCGAGCGCGACGCGTTTGGCCGGCGTGAACCGGTCCTCGCCGTAAAGGATCATGCTGTGGCTGGTGTCGAGCATCAGGACGGTTGCGCAGGAGCTTTCGTATTCGGACTGCCGCACCATCAGGTCGTTGTATTCGAGATCGATGGATTCGCTTTGCCCCTGGCGCGCCACGGCGCGCATGAGCGTGGCGCTGATGTCGATGTTGATCGTGTCGCCGAACTCGTATTCCTTGGAATCCTGGTACGCTTCGACGCCCGTCGAGAAATGCGCTGTCTCGTGCCGCCCCAGGCTGCTGCGGCCGAGCGAACCCAGCAGATTCCGGAGCTGGCGAAAGCCCAGGAAATCGACCGATTTTGCAGTCAGCTCGAAGTTCGACGGCTCGGAAGCCTCGTCTTCATGCCCTTCGCCATATCCTTCACCGGACTCCTCGCGCTGTTCGCGCAGCCAGCCTTCTTCCATCAGGCGCCGGATGATCTGGCTCACGATCTCGTCGAGCCGCTGCGCTTCCTCGGATTCCGGATTCATCTTCCAGTTTTCTTCCATCTCTTCGGTGATGTGTCCCATCTCGACCAGCTTGCGGACGATGGTTTCGCGCAGGCTGCGCCGCGGAGCGTCATCGGGCTCCCAGGGGTTTTCCGGAAAACCGCTCTGCAGGAAGAAGTCGGAGAGCTGGTCCATCAGGTCCTCGATGTCGAGACTGTCGAGGATCGAGCCGTTCCAGCGCGTGTATTTGGTGATCGGCATGGGCGTTCAGTTCAAGGGATTCTTGTGACGGCTGCGTTCCCTCGGATAATCCGGATACAGGTCCTGCGGAGAGATCCGGCGCTCGACCGCCACGAAACCCCGCTCTTCCGACCGGCCGATCTTGTCGCTGGCGTACAGACCCTCGAGAATCAATTCGGCCTGCGCAACCCGCTCCATATCGTCGCCATCGGGAACATACGACATCAGCGCCGGAACCTGTTCCATCTTCGCGAGGAGTTCCGCGGCCGAATCCGTGTCGGAGACTTTGAGCGCGCCGCCCACCTCGAAGAATTCGGTTACCGGCTTGAAGTCCGTCGTGGGGTACGCCTGGCGGAATGCGGATCGCACCGACTGTTTGATGAGGTCGCGCGCGATGACCTCGCCGCCCTTGAGTTCGCCCTCGTATTCCAGCTCGATCTTTCCGGTGATCGCCGGAATGGCCGCATAGATGTCGGTGATGCGCGCCACCACACCGGCGTCGCCACTCACGATGGCGCGCCGTTCCGCGTTGCTCACGACGTTTTCCAGGCAGGTGATCGGCAGCCGCTGGCTGACGCCGGACCGCTTGTCCACGCGCTGGTCCCCGCGCGCCTTGAACGCAATCCCTTCGACGATCTGCCGGACGAAGCCGGGAATCGCGATCTCCGTGCCGGGACGCGCCGTCCAGGCCTCCTGTTCGGTGATCGCGGCGCCGAGTTCGACGGTGGCGGGATAGTGCGTCTTGATCTCCGATCCAATGCGGTCCTTCAGTGGCGTCACGATCTTGCCGCGCGCCGTGTAGTCTTCCGGATTGGCCGAAAAGACCAGGATCACGTCGAGCGGCAGCCGCACCGGATAGCCCTTAATCTGAACGTCGCCTTCCTGCATGATGTTGAACAGACCCACCTGGATCTTGCCGGCCAGATCCGGCAGTTCGTTCAACGCAAATATGCCCCGGTTGGCGCGCGGCAGCAGCCCGTAGTGAATCGAGAGATCGCTGCCGAGCGCGTGCCCTCCGCGGGCGGCCTTGATGGGATCGACGTCGCCGATGATGTCGGCGATCGTCACGTCGGGCGTCGCGAGCTTCTCCACATAACGTTCGTCACGGGAACGCCAGACGATGGGTGTGTCCGCTCCCCTCTCCGCGATCAGGTCCCGGCACCGGCGGCAGATCGGATGAAACGGATTGTCGTTGATCTCGCAGCCGCCGACCGCCGGACTGAACTCGTCGAGGAACTCCGTCAGGCCACGCAGGATCCGCGACTTGGCCTGACCCCGCAGCCCCAGCAGAATCATGTTGTGCCGTGAAAGCACCGCGTTGACGATCTGCGGAACAACGCTGTCGTCATATCCGACAACGCCGGGAAAGATCGGCGCCTTGTCGCGCAGCCTGAGAACCAGGTTCTCGCGCATCTCGTCCTTCACGGTTCTTTTCCGGGATGCCTGTTTGCCGATCGGACTTGCCAACAGTTCGCCCAATGTGGATGGCCGGGTCATCAAATTGCGCCTTCCTTTCGTTCTGCCGAGGATCCTCGAGCAGTCCCCATCATAGACGAATAATGGCGAGCCACCGAAAAGACGCTCCGGGAATCGCTGGCTGAGTTAGGCTGTACCGCCATATGCGACCCCATCTGAGACCCCATCTGAGACTAATGACGCTGTCTGTTTTGGGAGTCGTAGCCCTTGCGGCAGTCCTCGCTGTGCAGGCCGCGGGGCAGGCGACGCCGGCCCTGACAGAACAGGACAAGACAGAGATCCAGGGCCTCGCCGCCGCTTACGCGCGGACGCTGGGAAGCTGCGCGGCGGAAGAGTACGCAGACCTCTTTGCTCCCGAGGGCGGTTACTTTGCGAGCGGCTTCCGCGGTCAGGTTTCCGGACGTGACCGGCTTATCGCCATGGTCCAGAGCGAACGCCAGTGCGCCAACGGCGCCACGCCCACGCCACGCGCCGGGAACGCGCCCAGAGTGGCCATCGACGTGAATGAGAGCGGAGTCCATGGGCTCGTCGATCTGGGATCGGCCGGCCACTACGAAGACGACTACGTGAAGACACCCAAAGGCTGGCGCTTCGCGGCGCGTACCGTCATCATTCCCGCCGAACAGGCCGCCGGACTGAATGCGCGCGAGATGCTCGCCATCCGCCGTCTCGCCGCCGGCCCGCAGGACGCGGAAGACTTCTGGGCGGCAGGGCAGGATGGCGTGAAGCGGTTCCGGTCCGCCGGAGTCGTGATCGGCGTCTCAAACGGCATGGTCACCGGCCGCGTTTATCTCAAAGACGGTGGCTACTACGACGACGTTTACGAGAAGACCCCTCAGGGCTATTGGCGCTTCAAATCCCGCGCCTACGTCGCCGCTCGCTGATCCGAATCGAGCGCGGGAGAGGGAACCGTTACCGCTCAGGCATTCAGAGAAAAAGGAGCACTACGGCGATTCCGTAGATCAGAACGGAGAGCAGGCTGAGGTAAAACAGCGCCAGGACGAGTCCGTATAGCGCGGAGAATCCATTGAGACAGATCGCGCAAAGTATTCCGTCCAGAATAGAAATCGAGAATGGAACCAGTGCGATCCTTGCGGCGAGTCCATGGAGATTAAGACGATTGGCCTGAGGGGACTCGCCTTTACCGACAAATCCAATAAACACCAGAAGCAGACCGCCCAGCGCAACGGACGAAACCAGGACGGACAGAAGGATGTCGGCCTTGCTGATCACGGGGCGTATTGTAGTCGATCGATTTCCGGTCCAACAGCCTTTTCGCCCTGTCTCGGAGATGTCATTGGAAGAATCTAATCTCGCCCGCCGCGCTGTTCACGCGCCTTCCGGGCGCTCTCCAGGAAGGTCCGGTTCAGGGCCGACGGATCGACGCCGGGGCCCCAGATTTCCCGGCTGAACCGATCCAGAAAACTCTCGACCTGTCTCCGGAACAGTCCCTGCGCGCTCGAGACGTTACTGATCCCGAGAGCTGTTCCCCACAATCGGACTGTAGCGATGGGTCGCAGGTTCGCGTGTTTCAACACCACGCGCAGATCCTGTACATCGGTCGAGAGGTAGCGCGTCAGTTTACCGATCGCCCAGAGTCCCGGATCCAGAATCCGGACCTCCACTTTTCCGAAACGTCGGTAGAGACGGCTGCGCTTTGACGGCAATGCGATGGACGACCATTTGTCGATATCCTCGGCATACTGAGGCGTAATTCCTGTGGCGTGGGCCGTATTGGTCATGGCCTTCCGGACCACCTCCCAGCGATCGGAAGCGGCGCGTCGATCACGGGCGCCGCCGAGCTTCAGGCGGACTTCAAAGTCGATATCGAATGTCGCCCGTTCCATTCCCAGCAGAATTCCGGCGGCCTCGCCCGTCAGCAGAATCTGGAGAGGGAACTCGACTCTTTTGCCGAGGGTATCGAAGAATCGATCGATGTCGCCGATTTTCACGACGTTTCAGACGCCAGCGAGGCGAGTTTGTCGATGCGGCGCAGCAACGCCTTCCATTGAGCTTCGCCGAGCGACGCGCGCAGCCAGCGGGCCGCATGGATGGCGCTGGCGCGCTGCGGCGTCACACGGCCGCGTTTGCCGCGGGCCGCATGCAAACCGAGGGCCCTGCGGCGTTCATGAATCATCGACGCGAGGATCCGTGTTTCCGGCATCAGGCGCGCCTCACGCGTTCCGGGCCGGAGAGCTCCACGCGCGAGCCGATCCATTTCGTCGCGGCTGAGCGTTCGTTCCGGAGGCAAATCCTCAACCAGCTGCCCCACGCCGATCTCCAGCGCCGCCGCCAGCTGTCGGAGAACGGACAGGGCCGGGTCGACCATTCCTTTTTCCAGCCGCGACAGGTATGGCCTGGTTAAGCCGGCCTCAGCGGCCAACTCCTGCTGCGTCCATCCGGATTGCCGCCTCCATGCCATCACGTGAAATCCGACCTGCATGTACAAAAAGTAATCGATAGGATACTTATGTGTCAATTAAAAGAACGTGGAACTGGCTCGCCAGATGGAAGTCCTGGCCCTTCAGATCGCCGTCAGCAAGACAGGCATCCCAGGTTCACGTCCGGGGCCACCAGCTCGAAGCGGTTGGAGCCTGCAGAAATACCAATGGTTGTGACGTTCTTCCTTGTCGGGTCCGGCAGGAATCGAACTTGATAGACACCGGGCAGAATCTGCGGAAATTCGAACCGTCCGTCAGGCTCCACTTTGGCGGTCCATGGTTCGGAAAAGGCGGAATTGGTCAGCTCTACCGCATTGGGAGGCGACGAAGACTGTTGGGGCGTCTGGAACGGGCTCGTGACAATCTGAACCCGTGACGCGACGTTCGCCACTCGTCCCTCCACCCGGATCCAGGGGGATCCCGTTGTCACGCCGATCGCAATTGCCAATTCCGGAACTGGAGAGTTGGGCGCGATTGTCAGCGCGCGTCCGTTCAGATCGGCGCCGTCCGCTTCAATCGACCGGACAAGATATCCATTCGGCAGGCCGCTGACGGCCAGTGTGTATTCACCAACCGGCAGCCGCGCGACAAACTGCCGCAGGTTTGCCGCGCTGATGGCGTTTGGCCGGGCGCCCGGAGTTAATGGTTTCTGAACCGGCTCGAACCGCTTGCGTTTGCTGTTCAAGAATTCAATCCGAAGAGCCGGCAGCGGCAGGCCGCGCTCGACGGTTGCTCTGCCCCAGATCGCCGCGTCTCCGCGCTTCGCTTTGAATCGTTTCGGTGGATTGACGCTCAACAGGCCGTTCTGGCTTCCGCCTCCCCGTGGCGCGGGATCCACCTGGGTGGTGAAGGCAATCTCGTCCTTCTGAAGAGTACCGGTGAGAGTTATGGTGACGCCGGCTCTGAAGCCCCGCGCGGCGGGAGGCTGATACTTCAGGACAACGATGTTCCCGGCGATCCGGCCATCAAGAATGGAGGCGGGGTCCGACAGGCCGCCGTTCTGCCAGAGCCGGCCAGAGACAACACCGTGGTCTTCCCGAAGATTAAGCACCCAGGGGCCGGTATCGCCGCCGCCCGCCTGCCACGTCCCGTTCACCGAAGGCTCCGCAGTGGTCGGGACGGATGTCTTCTGAGCGCCGGTTGCGGCAGCGTTCAGAAATGCCGCAATCAGGATCAGGGCCGCGGTTGCCGTCAGGATTACTTGTGAGCCGAGCATGAATGCGCCTCCGGATACGGCCAGTCGCCGTTTAGCGTGTGCAAATATACTAGCATCATTTCGGAGTTTCGAATCTGGGCTTCGTTCCGCTCGGCAACCGGCTAAAATCGCCACGGCCTTTTCTCGGGAGGATTCAGTGAAGCGCGTCATTCTTCTTGCGGCCGTTCTGGCGGCCACGTTCCTCGGATTTCCCACGCGGCTCGTTGCGGCGCCGACCGCAGTCATCGCCGGAAGGGTGATTTCGCGAAAGGGCGAACCCGTCCGCAGTGTGTTCATCAGCGCGGCTACCGCCACGGGGCAGGCAGAGCGTATGCGCTCTGTCCTTACCGATGACCGGGGGCAATTCCGCCTGGATAACCTTCCTCCAGGACGCTATCACGTTGTTGCCGGCTACGAGGATATTCACATCTTCTTTCCCGGCGTCCGTGATCGTTCCAGAGCAAAAGTGGTTGAGGTTAACGCCGGAGACAGTGTCCAACTGGAGGATTTCGTCGGCAACGTCAACATCGTGGTCGGACATGTCCGAGTTAAAAACAATGGGCCGTTGCCGCGACTTTCGCTGGCGCTGACGGATGCTGCAGGAGAGACAACTGTCGCCTATCCGGACGTTATGGCTGACGGCGTCTTCAACCTGTTATTGCCGGATGAGGATTGGATCGTCCGATGGAATTCAGCGGAGCCCGTCCCCGAGGGATACAGCCTGGAGACCCTCGCCTATGGGCGAACAAACCTGCTCGTTGATGCGTTGAAGGCGGAGAGCGTGACGGCCGATCGGAAGGCAGCCGAACCGCCAGAATTGCGAGTGGATTTCTCCGCCACGCGCGGTTCCTGGGCGAAAGTCAATGGTTTGATAACGGGAGTAAATGCGCAAGCGCGCCAGTACTATGCGCTGCTGACACCGGACGCGAATGCGTTCCTCGTGTCCCTGACGGCGACGGTGGATCGCAATGGGCGGTTCGAGTTTCCCGGCGTACTCAACGGAAACTACACGCTCCATCTGGTGTCCAACGGCGGCATGCCCGTGTCCCGTTCTGTTGCGGTCTCCGGTTCCAACGTCATCGTGAATCTGACCGCGGCGCCTCACAAAGAGGTCAAGGGGCGCGCGCTTCTGGAAGGCAGCGCCGCCAACGATTTTGCATTCGTGATTGCGCTAAAGCGGCCAGGGGAGGCCGACGCGCAGATCATCGTGTATCCCGACGAAGCGGGGAAGTTCACGGTGGCTCTTCCTCTGGGGGAAAGCCGGTTGAGCTTGCTATCTGGCCAGGCCGGGTCGTTCACGTACGGCGCCGTTGACCTCGAACAGACGGCGCTAAACATTCTTCAGGGAGATAAGGCACAGGAACTGAATGTTCGTTTTGGCGGAGTATCTTCGGGGGCGACGTTGCCGCCGCTCAGCGATGGAGTCGTCGGTCTTCTGGGCCTACCGCAAACATCCGGCGCCGTTGACGGTGTGACTTTTCGTCCCGGGCAGGGCATAACGCCGCCCAAACCGCTGACGGTGACGTCGACGCCTTACACCGATCTGGCCCGCAAGGCAAGGGTCAGCGGCGTTGCGGTCCTTGACGCCATCGTTAATGCAGATGGGACCATCCGGGTCTTGCGGGTCACGCGAAGAATGGGGTTCGGGTTGGATGAGTCGGCGATTGCCACAGTGGAGTCCTGGAAATTCAATCCCGGAACCAGGGACGGGAAGCCTGTGGCTGTTCGGGTCAAAATCGAAGTGACCTTCAGACTCATCTGAATCTTGGCCGCTTGTTTGCGAATCAGGGACAG
>DASUFH010000458.1:0-2008 GCA_036274645.1 Terriglobia bacterium | reverse complement strand
ACCAGCTATCGCATCGACCTCGGCGCAAAGGACAGCCGGTTGCAGGGATGGGCTCAGATCGATAACCCGACCGGGGAGTCGTGGGAAAACGTGGAGGTGTCGCTGCTCTCGGGATCGCCCGTGTCGTTCGTCATGAATCTTTATCAGCCTCTGTTTACCAGCCGCGCGTCTGTCGCTGTTCCCGGCGGCCAGGTCGCGGCGCCCCGTCAATATGAGTCCGCCGTCAGCCAGGCGGGGATCGTCCTGGACGAGAAGCAGATTGCCGCCCTGCCCATGGTGGGCAATGATCCTCTTGCGTTGATCGCGACGCTGCCCGGCTATCGCGCAAACCCTATGGGCCACGAACTCGATGCTCTCGGGGGTCTTCCGTCGTCCATGGCGAAAGCGGTTCGTGACGGTCTGAGCGTGGGGGACAACTTTCGAGCCGACCAGGGCTTCCAGCCGGCGCAGGCCACCGAGGTTCGCGACTTTTTCGAATACCGGTTTCCCTTCCCCGTCCAGTTGGCCAGCCGGCAGAGCGCGTTGCTTCCGTTCCTCCAGAAGACGGCGCCCACCGAACGTCTCTCGATCTACAACGCGTCCGCCGACCGGGGCAACCCGCGCCTGGGCGTACGCCTGGAAAACAACACGGACGTTCCACTGGAACCCGGACCCATCACGTTCTTCGAAGAAGGACGTTATGCCGGCGAAGCCGTGCTCGCCTACCTGCCCCGATCGGAAAAGCGTCTCGTGAGCTATGGCGTGGACTATGACATCCAGGTCGCCGCCAAACCGAAATCGTCGCCGGAAACAACGGTCCGCATCACGGCCGCGAAGGGCGTTGTCACGCTCTTTAAGGAAAGCCTTCTCACCACGACCTATGAAATCCGCAACAAGGGAACTCAGCCCAAAACCCTGATCGTCGAACATGCGCGCACGGGCGCTCGCCGGCTCAACGATGAAACGGAGCCATGGGAAACCACGGACAACTATTACCGCTTCCGCGTGAAGCTCGCTCCGGGCGAAACGACCGAGTTGACGCCGCGAGAAATCGTTTCACGGTCGACCCAGATTCGGGTGGGCGGCCTGACCCGGGAACAGTTTGCCGCGACCTTTTCCAACAGCGAAACACCGCAGGCTCTGCGGGAATCGATTGGCGCCATCATCGACCTCCAGGAGCGCGTTGCCACGCTGACCCGGGAGCGCACGGAGGTTGAAGCGAAGATCGCCCGGCTGTTCCCGGATCAAAACCGGATGCGCAATAACCTCAACGCGCTGCGGAGCACGGCCGAGGAACAGGCGTTGCGCAGCCGCTATCTCGGTGAACTCACCAGACAGGAAGATGAGATCGCCGCGCTGCGCGCGCGATCGGACGCCCTGGAGCAGGAAGTCGTCGCGGCGCAGGCGGACCTCGCAGACCGGATTGAACAGCTTGCCTGGGACGAGCCATCGAAGAATTGATCGGAAGTTGGAAAAGGGGGATGAGATGAAACAAATCAAACAGGGTATTCACGTGGCGCTGGCGATCCTTCTTGCGGTGGGAACGCTCCAGGCGCAGCAACCGCTGCCGATTACGCGTGTCCTGCTGGCCAAGAACGGCATGGCCTACATCGTGCGGAGCGGGCAACTGTCGGCGCCGCTCAGCCTGACGTTCCATCCGGAAGACATGAACGATGTGCTGAAGTCGTTCACCGCGTGGAATCCCGACAACGGGACCCTGTATTCGGTCGGCTACACGACCGGCATCCCCTCCAGCCACATGCTGGGACGCTATCCATTCGACCTGACCGGCGCCGATGTCGGACTGGGGGGATTCCTGACGCAGGTCAAAGGCGCCAATATCCGGCTGGACGTCGGCGCCAGGCCTCTTGAAGGGAAACTGCTGGCGGCGCAGAAAATGGACCACGTGCTCCAGCAGCAAACGTCGGCCAGTGATTACCGGTTGACGGTGCTGCTTGCCGACGGCTCGCTGCAGACCGCCTGGCTCAGTGAAGTCCGGTCTGTGGAATTTACGGACCCGGCCTTGCGC
>DASUFH010000457.1:0-4026 GCA_036274645.1 Terriglobia bacterium | reverse complement strand
ATAGATTGCCCGGAAACGATATGGTTCAAGCCGCAGTGTTCATTGCGACGAGTGTGGACGGGTTCATTGCGCGGCCGGATGGCGGCCTCGACTGGCTTCCCGAGGGTGGAGGTTTTGAAGGCGAAGACTACGGCTATGACGCATTCATCAAGTCCATCGACGCGATCATCATGGGCCGCCACTCGTTCGAAAAAGTCTGCGAGTTTCCGGAATGGCCCTATCGCAAGCCGGTGATTGTGCTGACCAGCCGTTCCCGTCTGAAGGCGCCGCATCCCGAGGTGGAGATTGAGACGATGAGAGGCGCTCCGGGGGAGATTCTTTCCACTCTCGAAAAGCAGGGGATCCGGAGCGTTTATGTCGACGGCGGAAAGACTATTCAACAATTTCTGGACGCGGGCGTCGTCAACCGTCTGATCGTAACCCGCATTCCCGTGCTCATCGGTCAGGGGATTCCGCTGTTCGGCCCCCTCACTCACGACATCGTCCTGGAGCACGTCGTCACCCGATCCTGGCCAAGCGGCTTGACGCAGAGTGAGTACGTCGTCCGTGATAGTCATTCCCGGAGATGAAGTCGTGAAAAACGAACCCGCGTTCGATCTGCGCGCCGCGCATCGATACTTCTCGGCGCTCTGTTTCAACAAGGCCTGGGACCTGATCGAAAAGGCCGGCCGGACCTCCGAAGAAAACGAGGAGATGATTCGACTCAGCCAGGCGTCCATCTGGCACTGGACCCAGCGTGAGGATTGCGCTCGAGCGAATCTTTCCATCGGGTACTGGCAGGCGTCCCGCGTTCACGCCCTGGTCGGAAATGCCGGGGAAGCGCGCCGCTACGGAGATCTGTGCATGGAACAGAGTCGCGGTGAGGCGCCTTTTCTTATGGCGTACGCTCACGAGGCCCTGGCCCGGGCGGCCCAGGTGGCGGGCAACACCACGGAGTGCTCGCGTCATCGCGAAGAAGCCGAACGGCTGGCCGCGGACCTGACCGACAAGGACGAACGCGCGCTACTCGAAAAGGATCTCGAAACCCTCCGGTAGCGATCGCGTCCATCTCCCCATGGAGAATCGCGCTTCCGCGCTCCACCCGGCGATTGTGGCCGCGACCGATGATCCGGCCGTCGTGAACAAGAACGGAGCCGATGGGAATGCCGCCCTCGGCGAGGCCACGACGGGCCTCGTCCAGAGCGGCCTGCAGAAAGTCGTGCATGGCAATGGCTTTCCCGGTCGAGGAGGCCGGAGACTCAGCCGCGAACGTACTTGTTGAACCAGGCGATCGTCCGCTCCATGGCCAGCTTGGATGCGGCTTCGTTGTAACGCTGCGGTGTTGCGTCGTTGTTGAAGCCATGGCCGGCGCCTTCGTAGATGTAGCCTTCATGCGTCACGCTGGCCGTTTTCAGCGCCGTGTCGTACGCCGGATAGGCGCCGGCGAGCCGGGCGTCCGTGGCGCCATGATGAACGAGGATTGCGGCCTTGATCCTGGCGATGTCGGCGGCATTCGTCGGCATCTGCCCATAGAAGGGCGCCGCCGCCGCCAGATCCGCTCCCATGCGGACCGCCAGCGTGTTGGCGATGCCGCCGCCATAGCAGAATCCGGTCACGCCGATCTTGCCCGTGCAATCGGCGCGGTTCTTGAGCCAGTACGCTGCCGCGACGAAGTCTTCGGTCATCTTGTTTCGATCCACCTGGCCGAAGAGGCGCCCTCCGGCGTCATCGTCGCCGGGATAACCGCCGACGGAAGTCAGTCCGTCTGGCGCAAACGCCATGAAATTCGCGATGCCCATGCGGCGCGCAATGTCTTCGATATGCGGATTGAGCCCCCGGTTTTCATGGACGACCAGGATGCCGGGAAGCTTCGCGTTGGCGGCGGCCGACGCCGGTCTCACGAAATAGCCTTTGATCTTCTCGTTGCCCTGTGGCGACGGCACGGTGATGTATTCGGTTTTCAACCGGCTGTCGTTCTTCGGCACGACTTCGCCCAGCGCATAATTGGGCATCAGGCCTTCGAGAATCGCCGCAGTGGTGAGCCCGCCCACGGCATAGATCTTGATTCGATCAACGAAATCGCGGCGGCTCATTCCGCCATGGATGTATTCGTTGTACAGGTCAATCAGAGGCTGGGGAAACGTTTGGGCCATGACAACTCCTTTTGCGGTTTGTTGGAATGTTGCGCCCGCGAAGGATACCACGCCAGGGCGCCGGCCTCGCGTTTCCACCTTCAAAACCCGAATGCACCGGTGAGTGATACGGCGCCGGTTCGGATCTCGATTGCCTCGTGTTAATGTTTCCCGATGCTTCGATTCCTATTCAGGTTCACATTGCCGGCGCTTCTGGTTTCCATTCTGGCGACTGCCTGTTCTTCCTCTTCCTCCGGCGATCCGGAAGCGTCTGACCCGATCCCCCAGAACACGCAGAAGGCAACTCCGGAGTCGATCGCGTCCGGGAAGCGCGTCTATGAGCGGTTCTGCATCGGCTGCCATGGGCCCAGGGGCGATGGCGTGGGCGCGGTGGAAATGGAAATGGTTGCGGCTCAGCGCCTGGCGGCCGATCTGACTGACGACAACTGGGAGTACGGTTCGACCGATGGCGAGATTTATCTGAATATTCGGAACGGGCTCGGGCCCAAGTCCAGCATGCGGGGAATCAACGGCAAGCCGGGTATCTATCCACAGGAGATCTGGGACACCGTCAATTACGTTCGTACGCTCCGCAAAGCGCCAGAGGGTTCGGGCCCGGCCGCATCGTCGAAATAGTCCGTCGAATTCCAGAGACAAATTGAGCCCCCGTCTGCCTGCAGACCGTGCCGTTGTGCAAAGGATGGACCTACTGAGCCTGCGCGCGAGAGTTTTCCGCCAGGCGCGCCGCCGTTTCGCGAATCTTGCGCAGGTCGAGTTTGCCGGTTCCAAGATAAGGAAGAGCCTCGACCCGGAAGAAGGCCTGCGGGCGCGGCAGCCATAAGTTGGGCAGACCACACTGATCCAGTCGGGCCAGGCACGCCGCCAGGGCGTCGGGTTCGAGGGTATGCAGAACGAGAAGGCGTTCGCCCTTCTTTTCATCGGGCCCGGCCGTAACGGCAAATACCTGCGCTTCGGCAGCCGCGCTGCCGGCAAGTTCGTGCAGTTTCTCCTCGACCTTGATATGCGGAACCATTTCGCCGCCGATTTTGCTGAATCGGCTCAGGCGATCGGTAATTTCGACGAATCCGTCGTCATCGAGCGTGGCGATATCGCCCGTCACATACCATCCATCGCGAATGACCTTTGCCGTTTCGGCGGGTCTGCCGAGATATCCCTTCATGACATTCGGTCCGCGGACCAGCATCAAACCGGGCCGGCCGATGGGCAGGGGTTCGAACGTGTCCGGATCGACAATGCGGATGCCGACACCCGGCAGCGGGTGGCCGATCTTTCCGCGCCTGGCGCCGACCTGGCGAAAACCAGTTGCCCGATAGTCGTGGGTGTTGACCGTAACCGCGGGTGAACATTCCGTACAACCATAGGCTTCGAGCGGCCGGATACCGAACTTGTCTTCAAACGCCTGAGCGGCGCGGTCGGAAAGTTTTTCGGCGCCGGCGAGAACGACCCGCAGGCTGCCGAACTGATGCGCGTCACAACGCCGGATATAAGACTGGAGGAACGTTGGGGTCGCGAGAAGAAACGTTACCGCGTTGTCCGATACGAGCGTTCCAATCGTCCGCGCGTCCAGCGGGTTCGGATGGAAGATGACGCCGAGACCACGGGTCAGCGCCAGCGCAAGCGTCCCCGTAAAACCGAATGAATGAAAGAACGGAAGAATTCCGAGGATGCGGTCGCGCCGGTCGAAGCCGAAGCACTGTTCCAGTTGATGAACATTCGACGCGATGTTCTGCTCCGTCAACATGACGCCTTTCGGGTCGCCCGTGCTTCCGCTGGAAAAGATCACGGTGGCAAGGTCATCCGGCTGGATCTTTCGGCGTGTCAGGAGCGAGGCCGGCAGCAGCCACGCGCGAACCAGCGCGGCCAGTTTCTCTCCTTTGGAGATGGTTGGCGCGAT
>DASUFH010000456.1:0-11945 GCA_036274645.1 Terriglobia bacterium | reverse complement strand
ACATGCTGTTCGGCCTTTCCCCCTCGCCGCTGCGGCTCATCCTGACCCCGATGCTGGTCAGTCTGGGCACGGGAGTGCTTCTGGCCAAATTCTTCCCGGAGGCGAGGGGCAGCGGCGTTCCGCAAACCAAAACGGCGTTTCACCTGGACAACGGGCAGATCCGGCCGATCGTGCCGCTCGGCAAGTTTCTGACGGGAGTGCTCTGCGTCGGGTCCGGTCACTCGATGGGACGCGAAGGTCCCTCCGTGCAGATCGGCGCAGGACTGGCTTCCACGATCGGCCAGTGGTTCCGGCTCGACCCGGAGCGGGTCCGCAACCTCGTTCCGGTCGGCGCGGCGGCCGCGCTGGCTGCGGCGTTCAACACGCCGGTGGCCGCCGTTCTGTTCGCCCTGGAAGAAATCATCGGAGATCTGAACGCCGGGCTGATCGGTTCGACCGTGGTCGCATCGGTCACGGCAGTGATTGTGGAACGTTCGATTCTGGGCGACGAAGTGCTCTTTCGCGTACCGAGCTACGAGCTCGTGCATCCGATGGAATTGCTCGCCTATGCCGCGCTGGGCGTGGTGGGGGGACTGATTTCCCTGCTCTTCTGCAAAGGACTGCTGCGGCTGCGCGCGTTCTTCCTGAACCTGCCACACAAAACGATCATGCTGCAACCCGCGCTGGGCGGTCTGATTGTCGGGATCGTGCTGGTCTTCGTTCCCCAGGTCATGGGCGTGGGATACGAATATGTCGACCAGGCGCTCAACGGCGGCATGCTGCTGCAGATGATGCTGCTTCTCTGCGCAGTCAAACTGGTGGCAACGATCATTTCCTACGCGTCCGGCAATGCCGGTGGAATCTTCGCGCCCAGCCTGTATCTTGGCGCAATGGCCGGGGGAGTGGTCGGCATGGTGGTGAACCAGTGGGCGCCGTTTCCAACCGGCGCGCCGGGCGCATACGCCCTGGTGGGAATGGGAACACTCTTTGCGGGCATCATCCGCGCGCCGATGACGTCCGTGTTCATGATTTTCGAACTGACCCAGGACTACAAGATTCTGGTTCCGCTGATGATCGCCAACATGCTGAGCTTTGTCATCTCCCGGCGATTCCAGCCCAAACCCGTGTATCACGCCCTGCTCGAGCAGAACCATGTCCATCTCCCGGAGACGGACGCGCGCGCGCGCAGCTCGTGGCGGGCCAAAGACATCATGACGCCAAACGTCGATTTTCTGGCCGAGCGCCTGCCGATCGAACAGGCCTGGCAGGCGGTCCGTGAGAAACAGACCGCGCGGTATCTGGTGGGCGCCGCGGACCGCCTGGTCGGGTCCATCGACCGCAAGACGATCGAACACGCCCTGCAGTCGGGCCATGGCGGAGATCCCGTCGGGGCATTTGTCAGTCCGAACATGAACTACCTCCATCCCGATCAGCCGCTCGAACTCGCGTTGGAACGGTTCGATCCAAGCGACGGCATCGTTCCCGTACTCAGCCGCAAAGACGGACGGCGGGTGGAAGGCGTGATCACGATCGACACGATCCTGCAGTTCATCCACAAACGTCCGGCTTAGCCCGCGCTCCGCGCCGGTCGCCTGCTGCGACCACGAAGCCCAGTAAAAATACGGGTTGGAACTTCGCGGAGGTCCGGGCAGAACCCATCCGTCATTCCGGAGCGCTTCGGGAAAACTTGCGCTTAGGCTTGCGCAACGAATATCGCGTTGGGCGATCGTGTAGAGATTCCCGGCGTCCGGAGCGAGCTGCCTTTAAGTCCCAGTCTCCGGCGCGAGCTGTTTGTAATTCCCGGCGTTCTACGCTACGATTTTTTGCTCCTGCGACTGCTTGTTTGTCTGACCTTTGATACACCAGCATTGATGATTGTCTGGCCTTTGATACACCAGCATTGATGATTGTCTGACCTTTGATACACCAGCATCGATGATTGTCTGGCCTGTGATTCACCAGCACCGAGGTCTTTCACGTGAGCACGCGCATCCGTCCTTTTGTCGAAGAAGACGTCCCCAGGATCGTTGATCTGCACAGAAGGGTCTGGCCGGACCGGAGTCTTCTCGCTGAATCGGATGAGTCCTATAGCGATTATTTTGCCCAGACATTCCTTCATCATCCCTGGAAGGGCGGCCCGCTATGCGCCCTGGTTCATGAAGACGGAAGCGAGATCACGGGCTTTATCGGATCGATGCCGCGGCAGATGCGCCTTGACGGAGGACGGCTCCAGTTGAGAGTCGCGTCCCAGTTGATCGTCGATCCCGGCAAGCGCGGTTTCGCCGGGATACAGCTCGCCCGAAAATTCCTGGATGGCCCGCAGGATCTTTCGCTGACGGACGAGGCCAATGCCACGGCGCGCCGGATCTGGGAACGGCTGGGCAGTGTGGCCTGTCCCTTCCACAGCCTGCGCTGGATCGCGGTGCTGCAACCGTGCCGGCTCGGGCTGTTCGCCATGGAGAGGGCGCTCAAACTTCCGGCAGTGGTCGCTCGGGCGCTGGGCCCGTTCGCCAGAGGAATCGACCGCACCGCGTTCCGTCTGCCGAAGAATCCGCTGCGGCCGGTTGAGCCGCGACTGGGCGGCGCCGAGCTCGACAGTGAAACGCTGACGGCGTGTTTGTCGGACGTTGCGAATACGAAGGCATTGCGGCCGGAATACGATCAGCTGACGGTGGACTGGCTGCTGCAAAGGGCCTCGCGGATCTCCCCGAACGGCCGGCTGAAGAAAACGGTCGTGCGTGACCACACCGGCCGCGTCGCCGGATGGTACATCTATCAACTCCACCCCAGGGGGCTGAGCGAAGTCCTGCAGTTGTGCGCCAGAGAGCCGTACGCCAACGATGTTGTGGAGCGCCTGCTCCACGACGCGTGGACCGCGGGCGCCGTCGCGCTGACAGGCCGCCCCGAGAGCAACCTGCTGCAAACCCTGGCCGACAAACACTGCCTGTTCTGGATTCCCCAGCGGCAGCGCATGTTCATCCATTCACGTCGCCCCGAGTTGATCAACCTGTTCCTGCGGGGGGACGCGTTCTTCTCACGCCTGGATGGCGAATGGAGTCTGCATTTCCGGTAGGCGTCCCTGTTCGGCTCTTTCCGCATCCACTGAGACCCTGACCCCCGGCTCAGGAAAAGCCGCATTGTCCTGCCTGATGCGCGCTGGTATACAGAAACCTGCTTCGTTTTCGCTGCGTTAACCTCTGTTTACATAAGAGGACGCGATGTGCGGGATCTCCGGAGTTGTGCAGTTTGACGACGAACCGGTATCGCATGATTGTCTGGCAGCGATGATCGACTGCGTGCGGCACCGGGGACCCGACGCCATCGGTTACCTCAGCGACGGGCCCGCCGCGTTCGCCCATGCCCGCCTCAGCATTATCGATGTATCCGGCGGGCTCCAGCCGATGTCCAATGAAGACGGATCGCTCTGGGTCACGTTCAACGGCGAGATCTTCAACTATGTCGAGCTTCGCCGGGAACTCATCGCAGCGGGGTACCGGTTCAGGACTCAATCCGATACCGAGGTCATTCTGCACATGTACGCCCACCTGGGCGAACAGTGCGTTGAACGTTTCAACGGCGAGTGGGCTTTTGCGATCTGGGACAAGCGGGCGCGCCAGCTGTTCCTGTCGCGGGATCGCTTCGGGATACGCCCGCTCTTCTACACCCGGACGCCTCACGGCTTCGCGTTTGCGTCCGAAATCAAATCGTTGCTGGCGCTTCCGGAAGTCGGACGCGACGTGGACCTGGAGACACTCGATCAGGTGTTCACATTCTGGTCCGGACTGCCGGGGAGAACGATGTTCCGCGGCATCCAGGAGTTGCAACCCGGACACTCCCTGACGCTGCGGGACCGAAAGATCGAAGTCCAACGCTATTGGACGCTCGACTACTCGTCCGTCAACCACGGAATGCGCGAGGACGCCTGCGCTGAAGCGATGCTGGAACTGCTGCAGGACGCGACGCGGATCCGGCTGCGGTCCGACGTGCCGGTGGGCATGTATCTCAGCGGCGGGCTGGACTCTTCACTCATCACCGCGCTCACACTGCGGCATTCACACCACCGTCCCCGGACGTTCTCCGTCAATTTCGACGACGCGCAGTTCGATGAAAGCGCCCATCAGATGACCGTCGTGCGTTTTCTCGGCACGGAACACGAATCGGTCCGATGTTCCTATCAGGACATCTGCAACGTGTTCCCCGAAGTGATTCGTCACACGGAAACACCCATCCTGCGGACGGCGCCGGCGCCCTTCTACCTGCTGTCCCAGATGGTTCACCGCAACGGCTACAAGGTCGTATTGACCGGCGAGGGCGCCGACGAGTTCATGGGGGGCTATGACATCTTCAAGGAGGCCAAGATCCGGCGCTTCTGGTCCGCCAATCCGGCGTCGCGCCTGCGGCCCCTGCTGCTCCGGCGTCTGTATCCCCATATGCAGAGACTCCAATCGCAGCCGGACGCATATCGAGCGGCCTTCTTTCATATCGACGCGCAGGAGTTGTCGGACGAATTCTTTTCGCACCTGCCCCGCTGGAATCTGACTTCCAAGTTGAAAGCCTTCTTTTCCGCGGATGTCCAGTCGGCCATCGGCGGCGCGGATGGCCGGCTCGAACTGAGGCAGAGACTCCCGGAAAGCTATCGTTCCTGGGACATTTTTGCGCAGTCGCAGTTTCTGGAAGCGTCCGCGCTGCTGCCGGGCTACCTGCTCTCCTCCCAGGGGGATCGAATGGCCATGGCGAACGCGGTCGAGGGACGATTTCCGTTCCTGGACCATCGTCTTGTGGAATTCACCACGCGAATGCCGGCCCACCTGAAGATGAAGGTGCTGAATGAGAAATACATTCTGAAAAGGGTGGCGCGGCTCATTCTTCCGCCGTCCATCATCAAACGGTCGAAACAGCCCTACCGGGCGCCGGACACGCACAGTTTCATCGATGTGACCACGGGCAAGGCCCGCGCGGCTTACGTCGATGAACTGCTGGATCCTGGGGCGATCCGGCGGTTCGGCCTCTTTGACGCTGCCGCCGTCGGGAAACTTGTCGAGAAGGCCCGCAAGGGACTGATTGTGGGAATCAAGGATGACATGGCGTTTGTCGGGATCCTCTCAACGCAACTCCTGATGGACCAATTCACGCAAAAAGGAGAGCGCTATGCCGCCAATTGAAGCGGAAATCCGTCAGTTCGTGATCGACAACTTCCTGTTTGGAGCCGTCGATAAGCTTCCGTCGAATGATGACTCCCTTCTGGAGCAGGGCATTATTGATTCTACCGGCGTCCTGGAAATGGTGACCTTTCTCGAACAGAAATACGGCATCGTCATCGACGAAAGCGAGCTGGCGCCCGCGAATCTCGATTCGATCAGCCGGCTGGTCAACTTTGTCATTCGCAAGACGGCGCAGCCCGCGATCAGCAGCCGTGCAAGTTGAAGCCTTCCTCGAATCCAGCGCCGCGCGCCTGCCCGACCGAGTCGCCCTGGTATGTGAGGAGCGCCGTCTGACATACCAGCGGCTCGAAGAGGATAGCAACCGGCTCGCGCATGCGCTGACGCGGCTCGGCGTGGCGCGTGGAGACCGCGTGGGGATGTGCCTCGACAACGGGACCGACGCCGTCATCACGATATTCGCCGTCCTCAAGGCGGGCGCCGTGCTGGCGCCGCTCAGTCCCGCGATCAAACCGGAAAAGCTCGCCTACATCATCCGGGATTCCGGTCTGCGCGTCCTGGTGACGAAGTCCGCGGTGACAGCGGCGCTCGAGTCGCACGACAGCGGAGCGCCCGAGTTGAAGAACGTCGTGGTTGCCGGCCCTGCGCATGACGCCCAATCCGGAAGATATCCGGTAATCCCTCTGGATGGCCTGTTGAATGAATTTGACGGCCACGTCACTCCGCCCGCGAAACGCTCCATCGACATGGATCTTGCCGCGCTCCTGTATACATCGGGCACAACCGGAAGGCCCAAGGGCGTCATGCTGAGTCACTTCAACATGGTCGCGGCGGCCACGTCGGTTATTGAATACCTGCGCAACGACAGTCGGGATGTCATCCTGAACGTTCTGCCACTGTCTTTCAGTTATGGTCTCTACCAGGCGCTGACCGCCGTCCGTGTCGGAGCGACGTTCGTACTGGAACGTTCATTTGCCTACCCGCACACCGTGATCGAACGGCTGGTTGCCGAAAACGTCACCGGTTTCGCCATTGTTCCAACCATTGCGTCCATGCTCCTGCAGCTGGACCTGACCGCCTATAGCTTCCCTGCCCTGCGTTACCTGACAAACGCCGGAGCGGGACTCCCCATGAGCCAGGTCCAGCGTCTGCGCACGCTGTTCCCGGGAGTGGATCTGTTCCTGATGTATGGCCTCACGGAATGCAAGCGGGTGTCTTACCTGCCTCCGGACGAGGTCACGTCGCGGCCGGGATCCGTCGGAAAACCGATGCCCAACGTGGAAGCGTATGTGGTGGATGAACACGGATACACGCTTCCGGCCAACGAGGTGGGCGAGCTCGTCGTTCGCGGATCGAATGTGATGCGCGGCTATTGGAACCTCCCGGATGAAACGGCCAGGACCCTCAGGGAAGGCCCGCTGCCGGGAGAGCGCGTCCTGCACACGGGAGATCTCTTTCGTATCGATGAGGAAGGCTACCTTTACTTTGTGGGCCGCCGCGACGACATGATCAAGAGTCGCGGCGAAAAGGTCAGCCCGTCGGAGGTTGAAAATGTTCTGTACCAGCTCGAGGGCGTGAGCATGGCGGCAGTCGTTGGCGTTCCGGACTACGACCGCGGCATGGCCGTCAAGGCGTTCATCGTCCCCGCTGAAGGCGTAAACCTGAACGAAAAGGACGTGCTGCGACACTGCGCTGCTCGCCTTGAGGCGTTCATGATTCCGAAGGAAGTGGAGTTTCGGCAGTCGCTGCCGCGAAACGCCAGTGGAAAAATCGATAAGCGGGAGTTGATCTCAGCACAGCCATGAACATATCTACACCAGTTACCGAAGCGTTGAAACTCGATGCCGCCGCCGCGGTTGAAGAAATCACGGGAATCCTTCGCGATCAGGTCCAGAAGGATCTGAAGCGCAGAGGCGCCGTTGTCGGCCTTTCAGGCGGTATCGACAGCAGCGTGGTTGCGGCTCTGAGCGCCCGCGCGCTCGGCAAAGACAAAGTCCTTGGCTTGATGATGCCGGAGCGCGAATCTTCGGGGGAGAGCCTGAGTCTTGGCGCGCTCGTCGCCGACAGCCTGGGGATTCCCACGCTTGTCGAGGACATCACTCCGATGCTGGACGCCGCCGGGTGCTACCGGCGGCGGGATGAAATGGTGCGTCGAATCGTTCCGGAGTATGGCCCGGGCTACCGTTGCAAAATCGTCCTCCCCAGCCTGAACGGATCGACTTACCGCGTTTTCTCGACGGTTGTTCAGGCGCCGGACGGCCGTGAGATCCGGGCCCGGCTGGATCTCGAAGCCTATCTCGGCATCGTGGCGGCCACGAACTTCAAGCAGCGGGCGCGGAAAATGATGGAGTACTACCACGCCGACCGGCTGAACTATGCCGTCATGGGCACGCCCAACCGGCTGGAATACGACCAGGGCTTCTTCGTGAAGAACGGGGACGGCGCCGCGGACGCCAAACCGATCGCACACCTGTACAAAACTCAGGTGTACCAGCTCGCCGAGTACCTCGGCATTCCGGAAACGGTTCGCCAGAGGCCCCCGACCACAGATACGTACCCCATGAGCCAGTCGCAGGAAGAATTTTACTTTTCCCTTCCGTACGACCAGATGGACGCCTGCCTCTACGGCGTTAACCACGGGATTCCCGCGGACCATATCGCGGCGATAACCGGCGTGACGGCTGAGCAGATCGAACACGTTTACAGAGACATCGAATACAAGCGCCGGGCAACCCGCTACCAGCACATGAAGCCGCTGCTGATCCGGGAAATTCTGGAAGTACAACAAGCTTGAAACGGCCCCATTCCCCCCGCCCCCCCTTTTAGGGCGGCCTATGACCGCATGGCGTTTCGGGTTGAATTTTTGTGGAATCGGGAGTTTCCGTCGCGAAAGCTCGGTCATAGACCGCCCCTGCAAAGCCAGCCCCTGCGCGAGCTAGCGATCCGCGACTTCGCGCAGCTGGACGATTCGTTGCCGCAGCGCCCGCGTGTAGCAGTCGGCCTCCTGCGGCGACTTCCCGCTCGACGCCAGACCCAGACGGAGCTGCGCGTCCGTGATCTCTCCGAGGTATTGGAGGATCCAGCGCACGTCTGCGACGCGGATATCATGCATATCGCCGAATCCCCATTTCACAACTCCGTGGTCCAGGCCTTTGACGAAGCCTGTTGTCTGCTCCGCAAAGTCCCGGCACTCGCCCTTGGTGCGCGTGAAGGCGTTGCCCCAGTGTCCCAACGCCGCGCCCCAGTCCGTGTGAACATACAGGTAACGCTGGCGATTGCCCGAGCTGTCGAGAAAGATTCCAAAATTGGATTCCCGAGTATCCCAGTTCGAGAGCAGCAGGATGAGAATCTTCAGTCCCTGAAATTCGGGGGTTCCCAGGAACGGATTCTTCTTCAGCGTCCAATGGTGGCCGTCCAGGTATTTGGGCGACTCCGCTCGTAACTGGAAGCGGGCATCTTCAAACGAGCCGTCCTCGGACACGTGTCGTCTCGCGCGGGTCAGATTCCGCACTCCCTCGAGCCGTCCTTCATCGAGGAAATACTCCGCCTCGGCCAGGTATCCACACGCCCGAATCAGCCGTGTGCAAAAGGCGCTCGGACCGGCCTCGATGCCCCACTTGATGTTCCAGTTGAAGCCGCGACCATCAACGATGTTGGCCTTCGGCGTGGATCGCGACAGATCTTCGCTCAGAAAGCGAAAAGGGGGCTGGGGCTGCAGTTCGCTGCCGCCGACGCCATATTGAAAATCGAAACGGGACGGATCATCCGGATCCACCCAGAGGATTCGCTCCACGGGCTCGCCCAGGCGAACGGCTCCGGGGCCTGCGGCTCCCTGATGAGCCGATAACGCGGAAACGGTTACAAGAACCGAAAGAAGAAGACCGGCGCTGATGGCGCGCATGCCTGAGAGTGTGCATGTCCAGTGCCGCAGTGGGTTGCCCGCCGCGACATGGCCGGCGCGGTCGGGCGCCCCAATCCGGGGCGCCCGCAACAGAGAATGGACGCGTGCCGCCCGGGCGGCTTACTGGCACGGATCCCCCAACGCGAATGGTTTCTGCGCCGGCGCTGCCGGCGCGGGAATGGAAAGAGAAGTGTCAGGCTAAGAACAGGCGCTCTGCTCGTGGCGATGCGGGCGGCTGTTACGCGGCGCGCCCGGCCCGGAATCCGGGCTGGGCCCAGGAAAGAAAATCCACGGACCCAGCCCGCTCGATCTCGTGTATGCTTTTCAGTAAGCCACGTAAGCGTCTGCAATTTCTTTTCCCCTGATCTTTCTCGCTGCTTCCCGACGGTCGCCTCTGGCTCCAGAAAAATCTGAACCAAGCAAGGACGAGACGATTTGATGTTCCACATCGGCCTGAAGCGAAAGAATCGATACTTACACAGCCTGGCCGCCGTTTGCGCCTGCGCGATCATGCTGATCGCGGTTGAACCGGAGCAGGCGGCGACGCCCACGGTCCCGCTCTCGCTCGATCTCGGATTCCATCAGATGTACAACCTGGACTTTGCCGGAGCGCACAGGACCTTTGAGGCCTGGAAGGCGCGCTATCCCGAGGATCCTCTCGGAGCCGCTTCCAACGCGGCGGCCTACCTCTTCAGCGAATTCGAGCGCATGCGCATCCTCGAGCTCGATCTCTTTACGGACAATAAGCGATTCGAGCAGCGAGACAAGGTGGCGCCTGATCCGGAAATCCGAAATGCGTTCGAGCGGGAGTTGTCGAAAGCGGACACGATCGCGGCCAAAATCCTGTCGCAATCAGGGGAAGACAAGGACGCGCTCTTTGCCCGCGTGCTCACGGACGGATTACGTGGAGACTATTCGGCCCTGATTGAGCGGAAGAAGCTCGAAGGATTGGGGTATCTGAAGTCGTCGCGAACGACGGCGGAGAAGCTGCTGAACCTGGATCCCAACTACCATGACGCGTATCTGGCGCTGGGAATCGAAAACTACGTATTGGGGCTTCGTTCGGCGCCGACGCGCTGGATGCTGCGCCTTTCGGGCGCTCAGGCAAGCAAGGAAAAAGGGATCGCCAATCTGAAAATCACGGCTGAAAAAGGCCGTTATCTCCGGCCCTACGCCAGTCTGCTGCTCGCGATTGCCGCTCTCCGGGACCAGGACACAGACAGGGCCAGAAAGATCCTGAACAACCTCGCTCAGGAATTTCCACGAAATCACCTGTATCAGGTTGAATTGAGGCGACTGGGAAACTGAATGATCTTTCGACAGTCTTTTCACTCCGCTTCCCCCGATCGACGGGGGAAGTCCACGTGCAATCACCTATCACGCTCCCGTGAACTTTCAGGCGCGAGAGTTCGAACATGAACAGGCGATCATTCCTGAAGTTACCGGGGCTGCTGCCATTCGTCGCAATCCGGCCTCCATGGCTCTCGGAGGGGCTCTCGGAGGCGCATCACTTTGAGTTTGAGGGCATCATCGGGACGTCCATGGATCTTTCCGTGTGGGCGCCCAATGCTTCCGTCGCCGAAGGCGCATGCGCGACGGCGCTGGCTGAAATTGATCGGCTTGCTTCGATTCTCGACACCCGGAGACCGGACAGCGCGATCAGCCGTTACGAACGCGCCGGTGGAAAGGTCGCGGCCCCGCCGGAGCTTCAGGCTGTTCTGAAGGCATACGCGCGCTGGGAACACCGTACAGGAGGCGTTTTCACGATGCGCCCGCGCGGCGCCGACGCGCCGCGCGACATTGACGCGCTGGGTAAGGCGTACATCATCGATCGCGCGGCCGCGGCCTTGCGGGAAGCCTGGCCTTCGGTCGACGGCCTGTTGTTGAACATCGGGGGCGACGCGGTCGTCAGCGGAACAGCCTGTGAAATTGCGATCGCGGATCCGGACCACGCGTATGACAACGCCCGGCCGGTTGCCACCGTCCGCATTCGCAACGCAGCCATTGCCACGAGTGGGACCTATGCCCGTGGCGCGCATCTGGTGGATGGCCGCGGGGGCCGCGGGACCGGGAACGCCGCGGCAACCGTCGTGGCGCCCGACGTCGTCACCGCCAATGCGCTCGCCACCACACTCTGCCTCATCGAAGCGGATCGCGGAATGCAACTCGTGGAAGCCACTCCGGACGCGGAAGCGCTGCGCTGCTCCTCCGGCGACGTGCGGCGTTCATCCGGCTTTGCCATTCTGGAAGAACGGTACAAGCCTGGAACCGACGTGAACGCGGCATGGCCAAACGGGTATCAGTTTTCCGTAACGGTTCCCCTGACTCCAGGACGTTCCAAGAAACGCCCCTATGTCAGTGTCTGGATCGAGGACTCCGAGGGCAACCTCGTTCGTCCGCTGGCCTTCTGGGGCAGCCAGTCCAAATACCAACCCCATCTGCCGACCATCTGGACGCTGATGACGAGAGGGCACATCCCAATTCGCTCCGTCTCACGCGCCACCCGCGCGGTGGGAAAATACGACTTTGTCTGGGATGGATTCGACCTGAACCAGAAGCCGGTCCCGCCGGGCACATATCGCGTGACCGTCGAGACGAACCAGGAACATGGATCCTATGCGAAACAAAGCGGGCTGATCACGCTCGGCGACGCGCCCGAAACCATCACACTGTCTGCGACTGCCAACTTCGACAAGGTTGTCGTTCAGTATGGCCCAAAGTAGTACACACCACGACAACACCGGACTGTCTGAGCGCCCGCCTGTTTGGCGGCGGCGTTGAGAAGCTGATTCCGCGCCGCTGATACGAAAAGACAACCACGGAACGTGGCTGGACCGCGTCCGTAAAACCAACTTCATGGAGGCTGCGATGTTGAGGATAAAGCGCGCTCTCTTTGCTCTCACTCT
>DASUFH010000455.1:0-5338 GCA_036274645.1 Terriglobia bacterium | reverse complement strand
GGGAATGAGGGACAGAGAGCAATTTCGCGTTCGCGAAATTGCTCTCTGTCCCTCATTCCCCTTCATGTTGTTCCTGATTGTCCTCTTTGAGCTGACTTCAAGCCTGAGGATGATGCACTCTCTTCGCTAAATGGTCTTGGGAGCAACCTGACATTCGCGTCCAGCATCGTTTGGAAGAAGGCGTTATACGCCAACCCCGGCTATAATCCCGCCGTCCCAGCGGAGGCGCCTCATGGACACCCTTTTCAAGAACAGCAGCCGCTTCAGTTCGCTCTCGTTGAAGGACCTGCTCGAAGCGCGGGACCTTTTTCATTACCACCTGTTGAACAAGAAGAACGTCGTGGCCACGGCGATCGGACTTTATCGCATGCGCCGGAAAGACCCGCCCGATGAACGGCCGAAGCCCACGCCAAGAGCGCCGCGGCGCACGCTGTTCAATTCGGAGATCCGGCCGGACTCATGGCCATGTGTGTATGTGTACGTTTCCGAGTGGGACGAAGAGGAGCGCCTGTCGAAGGCGGATCCCTCCGATGTCGTGCCGAGAACGCTCTACCTGCCGGATGGCCGGACCGTTCCGGTCTGCGTGATCGAGGCCCGCAAGCAGAGTTTCGACATGGACCTGCGCGTTGAGCCCAGGCAACTCGTTCCGCGGAATCTTCTGGGACCGGGCGCCGCCATCCTCAACGAAGACGGGCAGGGGATGACGCGGGTCGCCACCGCCGGCTGTGTGGTTCGCGACGGCGAGCGCTACTACGCTCTGACGAACCGCCACGCGCTGGGTCCCATCGGGTCGGTGATCAAAGCTGTGCGAGGCAGCCGCTCGGCGCGCATCGGCGTGAACTCGTCGAAGGGCATCACGCGCGAGTCGTTCGCGGAAATCTACCCGGCGTTTATGTCGCACCATCAGCATCTGCTGATGGACGTGGGGCTCGTCGATCTGGACGACATCACGCAGTGGAAGACCCAGTTCGTAGGCATACCCGAGCCGTGCCCGGTGCTGGATCTTTACGACAACAGCTTCGATCTCAAACTCATCGGCATGAAAGTGGTTGGCGATTCGGCGGTGTCCGGGCAGATCCGTGGCGAGATCCATGGACTCTTTTACCGATTCAAGGCCATGGGAGGATCCGAATACATTGCCGACTTCCTCATCGGCCCGGAGACCGGGCCCCACGCCGAAGAGGAACGCGAGGAAAAACCGAACGAGAACATCACCTTCGCGGTTCATCACGGCGATTCAGGGACGGTGCTGTTCATCGAACACGAAGAGATCGACGCGCATGGGCGAACGTACAGTCCGCGCCGCTTTTCCTACTATCCATTCTCGTTGCTGTGGGGCCGGAACGAATTCATCGAACAGGGAAAGCGGTTGTCGCGTCCGTACGCGCTGGCCACATCGCTCAGCACCGCGCTGGATCGTCTCAACCTCGACCTCGTCCGCGATATCAACGCCGACCAGGAATACATCTGGGGGTGGGTCGGTCATTACGTCATCGGCGGAATGCTGCCGGTCGCTCTGGGACTGCTCGCGTCGCCCAAACTCAAGAAGTTCGTGGAGAAAAACCTCGAGCTGCTCACGGTCACGCCCGATGACGCGCTGGGCAATGATCCCAAGGTTCTGAAACAGGGCGCGACGAACGCGGCGCATCCCCGTTTCGTCCAGCTGGCTGACGTGCCGGACAACGTCTGGAAGGGCAATGTCAATTTCTACCAGACGGAGGACAGCAACGGAAAGAAACACCGCGTCGCCGGTCCCGGAAGCCGGGGCAGCGCCGACAACCCGAATCACTTCGCCGACATCGATCTCCCGTACCAGGCGTTTACCACGTTTCTCGAGTTCAATCTCGCGGATCCGGTGAATCACCTGAAGCCGCAGGTATGGATCGACTACTACGCTTCGGTCAAGCCGATGTACGACGCCTGGGCAGCCGCTCTTGGAGAGCCCAAGCCCACCAGGCAGAAGCACTGGGGCGCGCTGCCTTTCCGGGTGTGGCAGTTGTTTGACGCCATGGTTGTGGCGGCCGGCGCCGGCAATCAGGTGGACTTCCTGGTGGCCGGGGGCGTGTTGATTCACTACATCGGCGACGCGTGTCAGCCGCTGCATACATCCTATCTGTCCCAGGGCGATCCGGACCGGGTTGTCGATCGACCGCATTCGCCTGGCAAAAAGATGGAAGCGGATGGCGTTCACGCCGGTTACGAGGACGAGATGATCGATTACGGGTTCCTGGAGAAGAGTCTTGCCGCGCTTATCGAAACCGAGATCCAGAGGCAGGAGGCCGATCCCGGCGAAACCATTGCCGCAATGTCCAACGGTTTCGAGGCAGCGAAAGGATTGCTCGATCTGATCGCGGCCACGCGGAAGACCCTGCTTCCGGGCGACATCGTCGAGAAGTGGGTGGAATTCCATCCGCTCTCAAAAGCCGAGCGCGAAGAGGCGATGTGGACGGCCTTCGGAACTCAGACCGTGGAATGTATGGCGCGGGGCTCGCGATACCTGGCCAGGTTCTGGCGCGACGCCTGGACCCAGGGACACGGCGACACCAAAATCGGGCAGGGCGCCAAACGGACGAAGACAGAGGTCAAGAGCCGGTACAACGATAAGAACTTCGTTCCGTCGATGGCCCTGGACAAATATCCGTTTTAGGAAACCTCAGTTCTTCTTTTCCTCCGGAAGCGGCAGGTTCAATTCCGCCTGGAGCGCCGCATCGGCGTCTGAATAGTTCTGCGTGGTGGAAAAACTGATGACGGGCAGGAAAACATCCGGCGTCGTGCCCACGAACTCCCCTCGCTCGGAGGCGTTTCTCAACACGTAGATCCGGATGAGCGCGGGCGAGGGATCCGGGACGGTTATCCATCCACGGCGCTCCGCAGTGATCAGCAGCGTGGCCGGCTTGCCGTCGAGCGCGGCGCGCGCGAAACGCACGCTGACGACGGCGTCTTCGCCGGTGTGCGGCGTGTCCCGAATGGTGTCCCTTTCAATTCCGCTCCCCTCCGCCCCGATTCCGACCACCGACCATGCCGTTTCCGCCAGGCCGCTGGCGGATCGTTCCGGCATCGTCACGATGAAGATGCGATATCCCCAGGCGTTGCCGTTATCGCGCCATGCGCTGAAAACCTGCGCGTCGCGTCCGTCCCCTTCGGCGTTCGGAATGCGATTCAGGCCGGGCCGGATCTCGATCGGGACGAGATCCGCAATCCTTTCCCTGTCCGCAGGCCGTTGCGCAGTCAGCGGTACCACCATCGCAACCGTCAGCGCCATCGAGACAAGCATTCGATGGTTCATTTACGCCACCCTCCTGAGAAACTTGCAGATCAAAGCAGTGTAGGGCGATTGCTTCAGGCGATTAAACGTGGGAATCCACACCCAATCCGTATCCTTTCCGTCTGCGTCCGCTGTAGGGGCGGTCTATGACCGCCCGATGTTTCGAAGTGGAATCTCTTCACGGAGATCACCCTGAAACGCTGGGCGGTCATAGACCGCCCCTACAAGCAGGCGGGGACCCTATGTTTCTCGTTGCGCGTTGCAGACGCGACATTCCTGATTTCCCTGGACTATCCTTTGGGCGATGCACGAGACCACGCTCATTCTGCTTTTCGTCGTGGCGACGGCTGTGGCCATTGCCGCCCGCCGGCTGAAGATCCCGTACACGGTTGCCCTCGTTGCCGCCGGACTCCTGCTGGGCGGATTACACGTGCCGGAGCCGATTCACCTGACCAAGGAGCTTTTGTTTGCCCTGTTCCTGCCGGGCCTTCTCTTTGAAGCGGCGTTTCACATCGAGTTCGAAGACTTCTGGCGGGATCGCGTCGCCATCCTGGGACTGGCTGTTCCCGGCGTCGTGGCCGCCATCGCGCTCACGACGATCGTGCTCGAACCGGCCGCGCAGGGGCTGGGGCTGGCGGCGGAGTTCACCTGGCAGCACGCTCTGGTATTCAGCGCGCTGATTGCGGCGACCGATCCGATTGCCGTCGTGGCGTTGTTCAAAAGCCTGGGCGCTCCCCGCAGGCTGGGCATGCTGGTGGAGGGTGAGAGTCTGCTCAACGACGGCACATCCATTGTGTTTTTCACACTCATTCTCGGCCTGGTTGGAGGGAACAATCTCTCGCTTGGCGGGCTGGTGTTCGACTTCGCGCGCATTGTGGGGGGCGGCGCCGTCATCGGAGGGGTGGTGGGGATTGGCGTCTCTCAGGTCATCCGCAGTGTCGACGATCCGATGATCGAGATCACGCTGACCACGATTGCGGCCTACGGCTCCTTCGTCGCCGCCGAACAGCTGGGATACTCCGGCGTGATCGCAACCGTCGCGGCCGGTATGCTCTGCGGCAATTACGGCGCGCGTACGGGCATGTCACCATCCACCAGGGTGGCCGCGGAGACATTCTGGGAGTACATCGCATTTGCGCTCAACTCCCTCGTTTTTCTCCTGATCGGTCTTGAAGTGCGGCTGGACACGCTCTGGGGCTCACTTCCCATCATTCTGGTGGCGTATTTTTCGGTGACCATCGGCCGCGCCCTGGTCATCTTTGGCGCTTCGGGACTGCTGCATCTGGCGCGCAGCCGCGTCCCCCGCCAGTGGAATCTCGTTCTCACCTGGGGCGGGTTGCGCGGCGCGCTCTCCATGGTGCTTGTACTCGGCCTGCCGACGTCGTTTGAGCACCGCGAGCTGATGATCACCATCACATTCGGCGTCGTTGTGCTGTCGATCCTGGTTCAGGGTCTCACGATGGCCCCGCTGCTGCGCGCGCTCGGGATCGTGGGCGCTCAGGAAACGCGTCTGGCCTACGAACTCGCGCGGGGGCAACTGCAGGCCGCGAGCGCCGCGTTGACCGAAATCGACAATCTGAAGAACTCCCGGCTGGCGAGCCCTCCAGTGCTGGATGCCGTGACGACGCATTATCAGGGGTTCGTGCAGAACGCGGAAAAGCGTATCGAGGAACTCCATCTGGAGCGGGAACAACTGCGCGACGAAGAGTTGCATGAGACGCGCCGTCATCTCCTCATGGTCGAAAAGGAGCGTGTGATCGAGGCGCGCCATCGCGGAACGATGAGCCAGGAGACTCAGGACCGGCTGCTGGCCGACATCGATGCGCGTCTGTTGCGCCTGGAATCCGGCGAGGATGCGGACTAGCGCAGGGGCGGTCTATGACCACCCTCTGATTCACAGAGATTCCCCTGAAAGGCCGGGCGGTCATAGACCGCCCCTGGAGTTTGGACTTTTGCCGACAGCTTAGGCCAGTGAATTTCACGTTTACGTCTGGAATCTGCCGCTTCGTCTCAGTGGATTGACGTACACGAAGTGTGAGTAACGTTATTGAAGCGCGGATTCCCCGCCTTGGC
>DASUFH010000454.1:0-26294 GCA_036274645.1 Terriglobia bacterium | reverse complement strand
CAGGCGCTCGAAAGCGCAGGCCAGAAGAAATCATGATGCGAATTGTGCGCGTCCGGCGCGATGACTCCGAGGTCCTTCGGGAAGTCGACCGTCTCACCGTTGCCGATGCGTCCATCAGCGCCGACGTGGTCGATGCGGCGGCCGCGATCGCGCGTGACGTGCGGGCGCGCGGGGACGACGCCCTCGTCGAGTATTCCGCGAAGTTTGACGGCTACACGCTGGTTCCGGATATGGTGCGTGTATCCGCCGACGACATCCAGCGGCTGGCCAGCGCCGCCGATCCTGCGCTCGTCGAAATCATGCGCAAGGCGATCCGCAATATTCGCGAGTTCCACGAACAGCAGCGGGATGAGTCGTGGGAATACTACGCGGGTGACGGCGTGCGGCTCGGCCTGCGCGTGACCCCCCTCGAAAGCGTTGGCGTATATGTGCCGGGCGGGAAGGCGGCGTATCCGTCGTCCGTCCTGATGAACGTCGTGCCGGCGCAGGTCGCCGGCGTCGGCCGGATCGTCGTCGCGACGCCCCCGCGGCTCTTCGAAGAAAATCCGTCGATCGCGGCGGCGCTCGACCTGTTGCGGATCGACGAGATCTACCGGGTGGGCGGGGCGCAGGCCATTGCGGCTCTGGCCTACGGGACCCAGTCCATTCGCCGGGTGGACAAGATCGTCGGTCCGGGCAACGCCTACGTGCAGGCTTCCAAGCGCCTGGTCTATGGATCCGTCGATATCGACATGATGGCCGGGCCGAGCGAAGTCGCGGTCATTGCCGACGAGTCGTGCGACCCGGACTGGATTGCCGCGGACCTGCTTGCGCAGGCCGAACACGACGAACTGGCCGGCGCCTGGATGGTGTGCTGGTCGGATAGCGTGGCCGCCGCTGCCGTCGAGGCGGTGGAAACCGGTCTGAACACCCTTGAACGCAACGCCATTGCGCGCCGCGCCATTGAAAGCCGCGGCGCGGTGTTTGTGGTCGATAACGAAGACGCCGCGGTGGAGTTCGTCAATCGCATCGCGCCCGAACACGTCGAGGTGCTGATGGCCGAACCCGACCGCGTGGCCGATCGCATCCGCAACGCCGGCGCCTTGTTTGTCGGCCGTTACGCGCCCACACCCGTGGGCGACTATTTTGCCGGACCCAGTCACGTTTTGCCGACCGGCCGTTCCGCGCGGTTCTTCTCTCCGCTCGGTGTTCCCGACTTCCTGAAGCGCACCAGCGTCATCCGCTATTCCGGCCGCGCCATCGAGCGGTTCGGCGAGGCCATCGAAGGTTTTGCCACCGCCGAAGGTCTCACCGGCCACGCCAAAGCGATCTCCGTCCGGCGCCACCAGTCCTGAGCCACCAGGCCTGGCCATTAATTCCGATGGACACGGCTGCCCAACTGAGGAAAGATATTTAAGTCTAGGGAAGGGCAAGGACATCGTTCTGTCAACACTGTTGTTGAACTGGATTTCGAATGGCCTGCGGCAGAGGTACAAAGCCGCCGAGGATGTCGGCTAAATCATTTTGATTGAGCCTGCTGTCTGCGGTTGTCGAGGTTTCTGTCACGGGCTGGCAAGGTGGAGCTCTTGTACGCAGAACGCCCATTGCAACGGGTTGGAAAACCTAATCTGGCCGCGCCTGCCGGTCGTTTCGGCCTGACGCTGGCTGTTGCCCTCTGGCTCTGTCAGGGGTTGGCGATGGCGCAGTGGGCCGCGCTTGGACCCGCCGGAGGCGGCGCTAATCTGTTAGCCGCTGACGCCGGCCGCCCCGGGACATACCTGGCCGGAACGAAAAACGCTCTCCTTTTCGAGACTTCCGACGACGGGAACGACTGGCAGGCAGTGCCATTCGAGCGCTCCCTGTCGGCCACGCTCAACGCTCTGGTTGCCAGTCCCTGCAGCGGCGACACGTTCTATATCGGCACAACAGACTCGGATCCGGCGCGCGCCGGGATCTTCAAGGTCACCCGTCAGGGCGACTCCTGGGAGGTTACGCAAACCCTCCAGGCGGAGCCCGTCATGTCCGTGGCTGTCTCCGGCGCCGGTTGTCGCGCGCTGGCCGCGGGAACGCTGACGGGAGTGTTGATCTCGGAAGACGCCGGAAAGACCTGGCGGCGCGTTTCTCCAGCCGGCGAGATGGAGGCGCAGCCCATCGTGTCGATCGCGTTCGCGCCCGATTCGGCGAACACCCTGTACGCCGGAACGCCCAAACTGCCGTGGAAGACGACAGACGGGGGAAAGACCTGGCATCCGATTCATGTCGGCATTGTCGATGACTCCGATATCTTTTCGATCGATGTCGCCCGAGACCGCATCCTGATCGGCGCCTGCAGCGGGATTTATCGCACCATGGACACCGGCGCGCAGTGGGAGAAGATCCTGGGCATTCCGGGCGAGTCCCGCCGGACGTATGTCATCAAAGGGGATCCCACGAATCGTCAGGTCGTTTACGCCGGAACGAGCAACGGGCTCTGGAAAAGCGCAGACGGCGGAACGACGTGGTCGCAGAAGTCGCCGCTGCCGGTTCGCGCGATTGCGTTCGATCCGCGCGACGCGCAGCGCGTCATCATGGCGACCGACATCGGCTTCTGGAGAACGGACGACGGCGCCGCGACACTCCATCCCGCCAACTCGGGTTTCGTTAATCGCGCTCTGGGCGCGTTTCTGGATACGGGGAACGCGCTGCTGGCGACGTCCGTGTACGACGTCGGCGCCGGCACGCTGTTTGCGACCGAAACCGGCGAGCGCGACTGGACCGCCCGCCCCGGGTCCACCGTATTCGGGGAACACATCTTCCACCTGGAAACGATCCCGGGCTTTGTATTTGCCTCGGGACTGGAGCGCCTCTTCCGATCGAGTGACCGCGGCCGGACCTGGAAGGCGCTTCCGCTCACGCCGGGCGGCATGATCACGGGTATGAGAGCGATCCCGGAAAACCAGACCCTGCTGGTTGCGGCCACAACCGGTATTTATGTGAGCCGGGATCTGGGAATGAAATGGCGCCACATTCCTCTGCCGGGCGGCATCGCTCGCGTCGACAAGCTGAGATCGTCGTTTGTGGGAACCACCTGGGGCATCCTGTCCGATGGCCGCGTGTTTCTTTCCAACACCGAGGGCGCAACCTGGACCGAAGCGCAGATTCCCTCTGAAGCCGGCCCGGTTTTCGATTTTGCCCTCAACTGGAAGAACGAGATTCTCGTGGGAACGCTTCGCGGCCTCATGTTCTCGAATGACGCCGGGCGCCACTGGACCGTTCCGTCCGAAGGGCTGCCGGTCGGGACGGTCAGTTCCGTTCTCTGGCATCCCACGCGAACCCGGATGATGTTTTCGGTACAGAACGGGACCGTCTGGGCTTCCGCCGATTCCGGCGTTACCTGGCAGCGTGTCGATATTTCGTCAGCGCCCAACGAGGCCGTTCTGGAACTGCAGTGGTCGCCCAATTACGACAAGTTATACGCCATTGGCTCAACTCGCGGTGTTTTCGTGCGGAATGTCATGGGACTTCACGAAGACGCCATTAATTCAAATGCGACGGAAGTTTTACCCTGACATGGAGGCGAGATTGCGATGAGGAAGATGCGAGCCCTGGTCCTGTGCGCGCTCTGGTTGTTTGTGGGCGGCACGACCATGCTTTTCGGGCAGGATGTACCGCATAAATACGAACTGACGATTTTTGGAGGCGGATCCTTCTTCAGGGAGATGGACGATCCGTTCAAGACCAAGTTGGTCGATGGTGGAATTGTCGGTGGCGCGTTCACTGTCGACAAATGGAAGAGATGGGCCGTCGAGGCCAACGCGGCGTTCGTGGAGAACAATCTCCGCCTGACGACCGCCCCGTCCACTGAATTGGGACTCAGCACGCGCGCTCTTCAGATTGGCGTGAACCCCGTGTACCATTTCACGGACCGGGAGAGCCGGGTCCGGCCCTATCTCACTGCGGGCATCGGACTGGATTCATACCATCCTCTGACGGGAGCGAGAAACACGGTGGACCGGATCACCGATTCCGCTCTTCGCGCTTCGTTCTCGAACCTGGAGACAAGCAATCAGCTGACGTTCAACTACGGCGGCGGCGTGAAGGTGCGCCTGACCTCCGATGGACGATTCGGTCTACGCTTCGATGTCCGGGGCCTGGTTTCGGAAGTGCCCAAGTTCGGGTTGGCCACCTCGCCGGTCTCCGGTGGCGTCCATATCCCCGACGGAACGTTGTTGGGATTCCAGCCGACGGTGGGTCTGAACTGGTGGTTCGGAAAAGAGCCGGCGATCGCGGCAGCTCCGCCGCCGCCACCGCCGCCACCACCGCCACCGCCGCCACCACCGCCGCCACCGCCGCCACCACCGCCACCACCGCCACCACCACCGCCGCCGCCGCCACCGCCACCACCGCCGCCACCGCCGCGGAATGTCATTGCGGTGTCGGATATTCAGATGCAGGGTGGCAACACGAACCAGGTGTGTGGGGGAACACCGGTGACGTTGGGAGTAACCACGACGAGTGGATTCCCCGTGCGTTACCAGTGGATGTTGAATGGCAATGTCACCGGCGCCAATCAGCCGAACGTGACGATTACTCCATCCGATGCCGGTGGCAGCCAGAATGTCTCCGTGCAGGTGACGGATGTGGCCACCGGTCCGACCAGCGCTGCGCCTGTCACGAAGATGTTGACGTTCCAGGCTCGGCCGTACGTTCGTCCGGGCGTGCAGGCCGCGGTTACGGGGCAATCGGAGATTCGTCGCGGCGACACCGCAACCCTGACAGCGACGGGACAGGGGGATTGCGGTGGGGCCCTGTCGTACGTGTGGACAGCCTCTGAGGGCGTGGTTACGCCAGCCCAGGGAGCGCCCCAGCGGGCGACATTCGATTCCCGCAACGTGTCGTTTACACCGGTTGCGGATCGTGACGAACTGAAGCAGGTCAACGTGACCGTAACGGTTCGGGATCAGCGCGGCGCTTCCGCCAGCGCCCAGGCCGCGGTCACGGTTCGCCGGCCCGCGGAGATCGTCCGTCTTCCGGATGTGCTGTTTACTTCCGGAAGTTCGCGCGTGAACAACTGCGGTAAACGGATCCTGCTGGAAGAAGTGTTTCCGCGAATCCGGTCCGGCGCGTACACCGTCGTTCTCGTCGGACATATCAACGATAACGAGAGGACCGCCAACCTTGATCGGGAACGCGCCTACAGCGCGGCCCGCGTCCTGGTTTCCGGCGCGGACACCCAGGTGCGCGTTGAGCCGGAACGAGTCAAGGTGGACTGGACCGGCGCCACGCAGACCGCGTCGAAGGAGCCCGGATTCTGCGGCACCTCGACGCGACCATCAGCCACGGAAATCCCCGGAGCGACCATTGCTCCCACGGATTCCGCCGCGCCTAATCGCCGGGTTGAAGTCTGGCTGGTTCCGACGGGCATGGCCATGCCCTCCTCGGTACCCAACGCCAGAGATCTTCCCGCCACGATTCGGCCGCCGAAGTAGCGATCCGGGTTTCCCTCTCCCGCGGTCTGCGGGAGAGGGAAGACTTTTCAGTCCTGATTCTTCCGGGACACCGGTCCCAATTTCTTCCCTCGCAGACACGTTCCAACTGCAAGAGTGTGATGGTCCCGTCGGAAACACTTACATTCCGCCAACGTCCGTAACTTCTCGCAAAAAACGACGTATCGCCTGATCGAATAAATGTTGTCTGGATGCCTTACAACGCGGACCGAATAGCGCGTCTTCGCGGCAGCGGGGGCGGCTGTATTCGCGCGTTTGCTATCAGCTGAATACGCCGATTCAACGCCGCGTTCCGGAAAGATGGCAGGCTGCTTGCTTCGTCAGGCGCGGAGATTGTTCGCGCAGGGGCCTTGGATAGGAGCATCCCTGCGACCCTAGAGACCGAAAAGCTTCAAGGAGTGAAGACAATGATTGAGAGTCTGAAAGTACGGATGAAACGAAGTTGGATGGGCGGACTTGTTGTCGCGATAGTCATGGTGGCGGCGAACGCGGCCTATGCAACACCCACACTGAGGTTGACGGATGTGGCGTCTGGCGCGAGCTGTACCCTGATTGACGGGGCAGCCGCGGCCGCCTGTATTCTGGGTGGCGTCGCCAGCGGTGATAACACAATGGGTACCGCCGGTTCGGTGAGCGGAACTTTTACCCTCGGCGTCTGGACACTCAATGTCAGTACGGGTGTCACGAAGCCGTTCAATGGCTCGGCGACGAGCCCCTTCCTGGACCTCAACACAGTAAACCAGTCCTCGGGCCCGGGGACTCTGATCATCGAGTTTTCCGAGACGGGCTTTTCGGGCCTTGGTTCTTCCTCGTTGATGTTTGGCGGCACGGTCGGCGGGGGCGGCACGGTGGAGTATTCGGCGTATGCGGACACCGGCAATGCGCTGTTCGCCCAGACGTCGCTGCTGGGAACTTCGGGGCTGTTGGGCGCCGGTCCGTACGGAGCAACCATCGGTGGCGCCGCGGTGGGGTCGGCGCCGTATTCGCTGACTCAGGTTGTGAAATACACCCACACGACCGGAACCCTGTCTTCGGGCGATCATTCGCTCACCGTGCCTGAGCCGGCCAGCGCGCTGCTTCTCGGGTCCGGTCTTTCAATCCTCGCTCTGGTTCGGCGGCGCAGGTAATTCCGGCCCCTCTCCTGAGAGGCCCGGCTTCGGCCGGGCCCTTCTATTTCGACACCGCCGAAGGATCATTCTTTCCGATGTCTTCCCCCACTCCATCCGTTGGAGCGGGTATACGCGCAGGCGCCCGTTTAAATGTCTTGTCAGCCCGATAGACGCGGACTGAGTCCAGTAACGCACTGGGAGTCGACCACTACTTCTTCGCGAAGAACTTAACGCCTTCGATCCCTTTGAAATCGGAGCCCTGGGTCCAGAGCGTCGCAGAATGTACGCGCGCAGTCGCCAGAACGACGCTGTCGGCCAACGGAAGCTTGAACTCCAGGCCCAGCCTTGCGGCATCGATGGCAATTTCTGCCGTCAGGTCCGTTATGGCGCCCTGATGCATGACAGCAACAGCTTGAAGGGCAGACTGTTCGTCGCGCTGCTGCAACACCCGCTTGAAGACTTCAAGCACGCAAATCGAGGGCACAACCAGGTCAGCGGTGTTCTCGATCGCTCCTGCGAACCGCCCGGCGTTGGGACCGTCCGCCAGATACTCGAGCCATGCGGACGAGTCGACAACATTCATACGCGATCCTTGTCCCGCGGAACGGAGGTATCGATTCCCGCCAGGAAACCGCGCATCTCCTTCGCCGAACGGACCGGGATCAGTTCAATCCTGTTGTCGTATGCAATCGCGTGAACTTTCTGCCCGGGCTCAAGCCCGAGGGACTCGCGGATCCTTTTCGGGATCACGACCTGAAATTTCGGTGAAATCGTCAGCGCGTCCATTCTGACCTCCGGAAACCTTAATGCGATCGATTATAATATCGTAAAACGCATCCACCATCGATCGACTCGGACGGGACGCAGCTCAGCCGCCGTCCGGTATCAAACCAGTCCCAGCGCGCTGCTTCTCGTGGCCGGTCTTTCAATCCTCGCTCTGGTTCGCCGGCGCAAGTAGTTCCGGCCCTCTCCTGAGAGGCCCGGCTTCGGCCGGGCCTTTCTGTTTCGACGCCGCCCGAAGGCCCAATCTTTCCGATGTCTTGCCCACTCCATCCATTGGAGCGGGTATACTCGCAGGCGCCCGTTTAAATGTCTTGTCAGCCTGCCTTGAGTTTTTTCAGCGTCTCGCAATGTAGGCCGGGTGAATCTGAAAACAGACCATGTTGGCGGTCGGGGAAAGAGCGGCGTCTGGATTCCGCTGGTTTCCTACCGAGAGACTTTTATGCGTGAACACAACTCTGCTCGCACGAAGAGCGAACCCGACTATCGTAAGTTTGCCAACGCGCTGCCCATCATCATCTGGATCTGCGACAGCAACGGTGGATTGGAATGGGTCAACGATCGCTGGATGGAACTGACCGGCATGAGTCTGGGACAGTCCCTGACCGGCAAAGGCGCGTTGACGGCTGTGCATCCCGAGGACCGTGAACAACTGCAAAGGGCTTTCGGGCAGGCGCTGGCGACCCAGGCCCCGTGTGAAATGGAGTACAGGATCCGGACCCGGAAAGGGGACTATCGTTTGCACGTCTGTCGGGTGGCGCCCGAACACACTGAAGAAGGGCTTATCACCCGGTGGGTTGCCGCCGCCTTTGATATTCACGATCGCCGCCTGACGGAAGAGGCGCTCCGCGCGTCGGAAAGAAGATTCGAGACGGTCTTCCATCTCAACCCCCAACCCACGGCGATCACTCGCCTGGCCGACGGAGTCTTCCTGAATGTCAACGACGCATTCCTGAAATTGACGGGCTATTCCCGCGCGGAGGTCATAGGTAAAAGCACCGTCAGTCTGGGCATATGGACGCAAAAGCAGCGAGACGCGATCGTTGCTCCCTTGCGATTGGCAGCGAGCGCTGAAGTCGAAGTCTCTTTTCGAGCGAAAGACGGCCGCGCTCTCACGCTGCTGATCGCCAGCGCCCGTATCGATTTCGGGGGAGAACTCTGCCTGGTGAATGTTGCGGCAGACGCGACGGAGAGGCTCTCGACGGAAGCCGCATTGCGGCACAATGAGTCGCTGGCCAGGGCGCGCGCCGATGAACTGACGGCGCTGATGGACGCGGTGCCCGCCGCCGTGCTGATTTCGCAGGATCCGGCCTGCCGCGAGGTGCGCGCCAACCGGACCGGAGCCGAACTTCTGCGCAGCGACACCCGTAAGAACCTGTCGAAGGGAGCGGCCAACCCCGCCGCTGCCGGCCATTTCAAGGTCTTTTCGGGCGACGTGGAGATCCCTCCGGAGGAACTTCCGCTGCAAAGAGCCGCGCGAGGCGTCGAGGTCAGAAACCACGAGGAGCAGATTCATTTTGTAGACGGCCAGGTCATTCACCTTTATGGCAGCGCTGTCCCATTGCGTGATCCAAACGGGAAGCCTCGCGGCGCCATCGGCGCATTCGTCGATGTGACCAGGCTGAAACAGGCCGAAGCCGCCATGCGACTGGCGGATCGCCGCAAGGACGAATTCCTGGCGCTCCTGTCGCACGAGTTACGCAATCCGCTGGCGCCGATCATCACCGCGGCGCAACTGATGCAGCTGCGCGGCGACATCGCAACGCCGCGCGAAAGAGAAGTGATTCTCCGTCAGGCGCAGCACCTCGTGCGACTCGTCGACGACCTGCTGGACGTTTCGCGAGTGGCGCGCGGGAAGGTCACCCTCAACCGGAAACCGCTCGAACTTGGCGTGGTTGTGGCGCGAGCGGTCGAAGTCATCGGCCCCCTGCTCGAACAACGGCAGCACCACCTGGTCCTCTCGGCGCCCGCCGAAGGTCTGCTGGTCGAGGCGGACGAAGTACGCCTCACCCAGATCATCAGCAATCTGCTCACGAACGCGGCGCGATATACGCCTCCCGGCGGCCGGGTCGAGGTGAGCGCGTTGCGTGAAGACGATAAGATTGTTCTTCGCGTTCGCGATAACGGCATGGGTATCGATCCGGAACTGCTGCCGCATCTGTTCGACATGTTCGTGCAGGGCGCCCGCGGCCCCGATCGCGCGGAGGGCGGGCTCGGACTCGGCTTGTCTCTGGTGCGGACGCTCGTCGAACTGCATGGCGGCGCCGTCGCCGCGCACAGCGACGGTCCGGGCTGCGGCAGTGAGTTCACTGTCCGGCTGCCGGTGTCCGCGCCTGACGCCGGTTCGATGCCGGCGCCCGTCGACGCGCCGCAGTGGCATTCGGCCGGAGCGCGGAGCCGCCGCATTCTCGTTGTGGACGACAACCCCGACGCCGCGGAAATGATTTCGTGCATTCTCTCCGTAGCCGGACACGACGTGCAGGTGGCCAACGACCCGTCGCAGGCGCTTTCGATGGCCACCACATTCCGGCCGCAGGTGGCCATACTCGACATTGGATTGCCCGTGATGGACGGCTACACGCTTGCGCGTGAACTGCGGCCTCGCCTGAGCGAGCCCGAGCCTGTTTTGATCGCGCTCACCGGTTACGGGCATGAACAGGACCGGCAGCGCAGCGACGAGGCCGGCTTTACGTTGCACCTGGTGAAGCCCGTCGATGTCGAAACCCTCGTCCAGGCCATTGACGATCTCGATGCCGGAACGCCCTGATCGGGCGCAAGGGCGGTCATAGACCGCCCCTACAAAGGTTGAATCCGCTGATGTAGGGGCGGTCTATGACCGCCCTTTCCCTTTGTCTCACGACAGGCAGAAACCACTGCGGACTTCTCATCGCACGGCGTCGTTACATTGCCGGATAAACCATTCCGAAGTCATGCCTGCAGTCGATCCGCGCGCTTGCGCCAGCTTGCGTTCGGCGATTGAAATTCCCTGAGAGACCGCTTTCCATCGTTCTTCCGGCGTGCCGTGATGCTGGGTTGAAGCGACGGCATTGTCGCCGCTTTGAAACGCGATGGCTTTGAAGCCTTCCTGTCAGCTGCGCTGGTCAAAGGCGTCGTCCTTATACACGGATTTGAGGAGCGCGGCGGCCACGCAGTCGGCGGCGAGTTCTTCACGGCGCACGGCGCTGTCGCGGAATCGCAGCGACGGATGCCAGTATTGAAGGGCATGGGCGAATTCGTGGTAGTAAACGAACCGTTCAAACGAAGACATCCCCATGAAGGACCTGACGAAGGGGGAGCCTGGCCTGTCCGCGAGGGCGAGCAGCTGGCGGTCGATTGTTCAGATGCATGCCGGATACCTGGAAAAGGCTTCGATGACGAGGCTCCTGGGTTGTCGTTCAGTTCAATGGATTCGTTCCTGTCAGGCCGGCCTGTCGGTGTTCCCGCCGGTATCGCGCCGGGGGCTGGCCGAATTCGCGCTTGAACGCCCGGTTGAAAGCGGCTTCGGATTCGTATCCCACGTCCGCTGCGATTTCCGCCACGCCGCGCGACGTTGCTTTCAGAGCGCGCGCCGCCAGTTGCAGGCGCCAGCGCATCAGGTACGCCATGGGCGGTTCCGAGAGAAACCGGGTGAAGCGCTCCACAAAGGCGGAGCGGGAGAGTCCCACTTCCCTGGCCAGCTGGGCGATCGTCCAGGGACGCTGCGCGTGGTGATGGAGCAACGTCAGGCTTTTTCCGACGGCGGGATCGCTGGCGCCCGCCAGCCATCCGGTTTCGCGCTTGGGCAGGCTGGCAATGTAGCGCCGCAAGGTGTCGACGAAAAGGGCTTCCGACAGCTTGGCCAGCATCGCTTCGCTTCCCGCCAGATTGGACGCGGCTTCGTCGACCAGATGCATGATGGACTGTTCCAGCCAGTGGCCGGAACCGTCCGTCCGCAGGTTCACCTTGAACGCCGGTGGAAGACTGCGGAGGATCGGTCCACATAGAAGCGGGTCGCAAACCATGTATCCACACACGAAACGTGTAACCGGGCCGCCACCACCCGCCTTCAACGCCGACAGATCCCTGGCGCGCACCTTCCGGAGGATGGCCGGACTTTCGGAGTTTCTGGAGGCGTCTCCACTCGATACCCCGTGCGCGTCACCGTGCGGCAGAACGATTACGTCTCCCGCTTCCAGAGGAATCTCGCCGCCGTTCTCCATGTGGACGATGCCCGCGCCGGCGACGACAAGGTGGTAGATCATCAAGTGCGGAGCTCCCGGCGCAAGCAGCGGCGCGAGATTCCGCGCCTGCGGAGCGGTGAAGCCCCACGGCGCGGACAGTTCGGCGCTGAAGAACAACGCGCCCCGCAGCGCGACTCCTCCCAGAATTTCAGAGAACGCATCCATTGATGTATCCCGGTGATGTATCCGGCTTCGCGGCAAAGACCTCAGGATTCGCGGCAAAACGAACGGCGCTTCCGGACTCCCGGTCAATTTCTCCGTACCTCCGGTCATTGCCGGACCAGACAGGCCGCGGCACATTCTAAGCGTGGCGCGGAAGCATCCGCAACGCGCCCGGTAACCGGTTGGTCATTTTTCAGGAATGGCGCCGCAACGACGCCGTTCCACAACAGCCGTTCCACAACAAAGGAGAGAAGACAATGCCCCTGTATATGGATACTCATGAACACATCGAAGGATTGACCGCGGACGCGGTTTCACACGCTCATCAGGCGGACATTCGGACTCAGGAAAAGTATGGAGTCCGGTATCTGCGCTACTGGTTCGACGAGGAAACCTCCAGGGTGTTCTGCCTGGTCGAGGCGCCGAGCAAGGAGGCGGCCATGGCGGTGCACCGCGAAGCGCACGGACTCGTCGCGGATCACATCGTTGAAGTCAAGGAAGGCGCCTAGGCGCGTTGCCAGCCGGGGCGCTCACTGGCGCGCCCCGGGGCACAGGCCGGTCCGGGCCGTCGGGAACCTCATGCTCGGGATGCGCGTATAATCACACGCTTTTGGAAGAGAGGAGAAACCAAGAGGACCGTCATGCCGAGTTCTGTGCTTCGTTTTGTTCGACTGCCGCACATTTTGTTGTTGATCTGGACGGTAGGCCGCTTCGCGTTAAGCCTGAGCGGGCTGCCTTATGCTCCGCGCGGCAACGCGGTATTTTCCATTGTCGGGCTGACGATCATCAGCTGCCTGTATTACGGCGCGATTTCGAAGACCGTGGGCGGCTATGACTGGAAAGGTACGGCGCTCGTCGGCATCGCCATCGGACTGTTCTCGCAGATCCTGATCTTTGCCGCCACCGCGATCAGTTACGCGGCGTCCCTGAACACGTACTTCCTGCATTGGGACGCGCTCAACATTCCCGAAGGATCCACGCCCACACTCGGACAGATTCTCGGCGCGCGCGGGGGCGGCCTGATTGCGGGTGGTGTGATTATTCCTTCCCTGGTTGCGCTGATCGGAAGGGCCTTTGCCTTCGCCGCGCCCGTCCGGCGACCATACTAGCGATCCGCGATCGGGGCCACGCGGAACAGCGTGGCCCGCTTCAAGCGGCTCTGGCCGCGCAATCCCTCACGCAGCGCTTCGATGCGGGCGACCATTTCGAGTTCGCCGCTGTGCAGCGCCTCCTGCTGTAGTGGGGCGAAGAACATGGTGGTGACGCTGTCGAACATTTCCAGGTCGCCAGGCGTCGTGGCCGCGTCGATGGCCGGACGCAGCCTGGAAGCAATGTCGGCGAACGGGTCCGGTCCTCTCCCGGGGCGTTCGATTTCCGCATCAAGGCGATCCAGTTCACGGCGGCCGAGATCGCGGATGCGGTCTGCGGCCGCTCCGCTCCCGAGACGCTCCATGATGGTGTGAATCGCCTGCCGTTCAATGTCCGGGACGAGGTCTCCGAGGAACACCGAAGTCATGGCTGCGGCAAAGGCGCCGTCTCGATTGCGAATGTCCGCGTTGAGGGCTCGCGCGGCTTCGGTGGCGGCTCTCTGCAGATCGGCGGCAACAAATTCGCCCTGAACGGCGCGGTCAATCACCCGTCGAATGTCTGCGTGGTCGAATGCGACGCCCCGGTACGCCTCGCACAATGCGCCAAAGCCGACCGCGCGCAGTCCTCCGGTGGCCTTGATCGCTTCGGGAATGGGCCAATCGCCGGGCAGGCGCTGGATCGACCGGGTCACCCGCAATGCCAGCGCCGGGTCGGACCCGGCTGCGGCCGCGGCCAGACGGTTCGCATACGAACCAAACAGGATGACGGCGTCGAGCCGTTCTCCCGGACCATTGGTCAGAAGCGCTTCGGCCGGACCGCGCAGATCCTGCAACAGTCCGGCGACGATCCGCTTCATGTCGTCCGCAGATTTGGATCGACCCCCTTGTGTGATGCCCTCGGTCACCAGGCGGTTTTCAACGCGGACCAGCGCTGCCGCCATCGATCCGGTCGAGCCTCCGGAACTGGCCAGCATCTCGAGAAACGAACGGCGGTTCGGACTCGCGTTCAACATGCTGTCGCCGGAGGAGTCGATCATCCAGTACGCCATGGCCACAAAGATGGGGGGCGCCGGCTGCCCGTAGTAATCGGAGAGTTCCACCAGCAGTGGATCCTGTCCGGGAGGCGCCGTCATCACGGCGCGAAGACCTTCAGCCGCGCGCCGCGTCGCTTCATCGGCCGCTTCAGCATGGGCTTGCGCTTCATCAAGAAAAGCGACGCCGTTCGCGATGTCGCCAAATGCCTGGGCTGTCAGGTCCCGGCTGATTGCGCGTTCGCGGGTTGCCAGGGCGAGTCGCGTCATGGCATCGGCGAGTCGCGCGCTCGGCCACACGGGGCTGTGTCTGGCTGCAAGCCGCGTGGCGTCCCGGGCGGCGGGAGTGTTTTGAAAATCCGTCTCGATCAGATCCCGCAGCTGACGGCGAATGCCTTCGGCGAGCTTGCGGTATTCCGCTTCGCTGCTGAACCGTGTACGCCAGAGCGCGACGCCGGAGCGCAACTCCTCGCCCAGTTTTTCCATCGCGCCGGCGCTGTCCGTTGCGGACGCGCCGTTGGCGGCCGGCAGTGACGCCGCGATTCCCATGGCGCCCTGAAGGGCCCGCAGCAGCAGGATGCGTTCAACCGCGTACGTGGACGCCGCCGTCTCCGGCGGCAGCCGCTCCGCCAGGTCGAGAGCGTGATCGAGTCCCGCGCCGGACGACGGATCCCGCGCAAGCAGCAGATTGCTGTAGTTGTCCCATAGCGCGTCCGCCAGCGGAAGCGGCACGGCAAGCTGACGATTGACAAACGCGCGGGCGCGAGCCGGCCCCATGCGCGAGAGCATGCGCGCGTCAGCCGCGAGCGATTGCGCGCGCAGGCTCGAAGGATCGAATGAGAAAAGCTTGTCGATGGCGACCTTCGCGGCGCTGAAATTCAGGCTGAGGACCTTGACCCGCGCGTTCCATTCCCAGACCTCGTCGAGCGTGGGCGCCTCGCGCGCCGCCGCATCCACATCGGCATTGGCGCCCGACACGTCGCCCGCGAGCATCCGGATCATTCCCCGCAGGCCGGCCAGCGGTTTCATGCGGGCGACGACGGCGTCCAATTCGCGAACCGCTTCGCGCGGACGGCCCAGACTTGCCAGCGCGAGCGCGCGGTAGATCCGCGCTTCGTCCAGCCGGGGATCAAGGGCGATCGCCTGAGCGCTACTTTCCAGGCAGGCCTCCAGGCGCATGTTCCGGTAGTTCGATATCGCGTCCTGCAGGTACATCGCTGCCGTTGCGCCATCGGAATCGGATCGCGATTCGGCCGGAAATCGATCGACGCTGCCGGTTCGCACAACGGAGGTTCGCGACAGACGGACTTCGGTCTCGACCCCGCCGCCAATGACGATGGTCGTGCCGTTGATGACTTTCGGGCCGATACCCGAATACGCTGCCGGAACGTCGACCTCCCGCACGGGCCGCTTCATCGCTTCGTCGAGGACCTCCAGCCGCACGCCGTTGAAGCGCAGGACGGCAGCCAGCTTTGCCACATCGAAGGCCCCGAGCAACGCGGCAAATGTCGGCACGCGTCGCGCGAGCGCGTCGAACCGCCGGGTCATCTCCGCGGCCGCTTCCTGCGCTTCCCGATCGGGGGGCGGGGCGGAGAGTTGATAATCCGCCAGCTGCAGGTCGCGTTCCGTCTGCACAAGAACCCCGGAACGGAACAGTGCTCCGTGTTCGCTTTGAAATACATCTCCGGCCGGCCAGACTGCCGGCGTCATCCAGAACCGGCTGGACCCTCCCGATGGGCGCTCCGCGCGGCGGGCAATTTCTGCGAACGAGCGGAAGTCCGGCGTCTCTGGCATGAGTTCGCCCAGATTGATTCGCTTCATGTCGTAGTCCGCGTCGAGCAGCACGCGAACGAATGCCGAACGCGCCAGAGCGCCCGACAGCCCTCCGACACGCACATGCTGGGGGCCGTAGTACGTGATCGGATCGGGATCGAGCGAGACGAACGGCGCCCCGCCATCCCGATAGATGGCGATGAGGGCGGCGATCAGAATGTCGCCGTCGATCGGTGGCGCGTCGTCCGCGTGGCTGCCCAGGATCACCAGATCGGCGCCTGACGCCTCATATCCGAATACGCGATTGACGCGACCCAGCGTTGCAGCGCCCGACGCCAGCCATGCGCGAAGCGAGAGTCTTTCAAGCGGAGTCGATGTTTCAGCCGTCAATACGAGCGACCCCGGGCGGTTCTCGTCGAGGAAGGCCATCAGTTTCGTTTGCCATTCCGCCGCGGTGAGTTGCGGTCCATCGCCCGTGGCCGGCTCGAACGAGACGAGCACGCCTCCAGCCTTGTCCCTTCCGGCGGATATGGCCTTTAACGGCTTGTCGTTTGGACCGGACGGAGGCAATGGCAGGGGCTTGCCGGTTCTGGCGGCTTCCTTGAGGCTGTCGACAAAGTACGCCGTGGCGCGGGCATCCGCCGCGCGCAATCCCACGCCCGTGTACAGGCCTTCGTAGGCTGCCCACCCCCCCTGCCGTCCCGGCATGGAACGGACGTACACGACCTCGCGGCGCGCGTTCATGGGATCGCCCGGCGGATAGTTGGGATCAGCCACCTTGAAGACGATGCGATCGCGGAACTCGACCGCGTCGTATGCAGCCACCGAATGATTCCCGCCCGGACCCATCAGGTGAAGGATCTGTGGCATGCCTTCCCGCTGCAGACGTTCCAGGATCAGCGAAGACACATCCCTGGGCGCGACGTTATCGGGATGCGCCAGTGTGACATTCCTGCGCATGGACATGATCTGCGCCCGCTCGGCCAGTTGCCGGGGCACGCCGGCGGCCGATTGGACGAACGCTCTGGAAAGATCCGCCATGCTCTTTCCGCCGGAGGCCGTTCGATCGATGAAGTATCCGACCGACGTGTCTGTGATCCCCTGACACCATCCGTCGTCGGTGGGTTTCCGTTGGGATGGCAGTTGCTCAATCGATCGGGGGACGCCGGTGTTGCGTATCGGCAGCATGTCCAGTCCGGGATCGAAGCGCGTGAGTGGCTTTCGCGGGCTCGTCTGCGCGCCGACCGAACCGGCGGCGACCGTCGCCAAGAGCAGGCAGAGGGTTTGAAGCGTTCGGAGCACGCGGCAAGATAGCACGCGGTCAGCCCCGTGCCCTCCGGCGGGTTTCATTGGCGGGTTTCATCAGGCGGCTTCCACCGGTTTCGCTTTGGAGAGAAGGGCAGATCGGGCAAAAATAGCGCCGGAGGCGCATCAATGAGGATGATCTGGGATCGTTGGAGTCTGGTCGCCGTGTGCTCGGCGACGCTGCTGTTGTCTGTGGGGGGGCCCGCTTTCGTTCGAGGGCAGAACAAGGGCGCTGCCCCGGCTGCGGCGCCGGCTCCGCAGCCGGCGGTACCGTCGCTGCCGAACAAACCGCTACCGGCTGGATTTGCGACCATCGATACAGCCGAGCAGGGACGCGTTCGCGTCCACGTCATGAAGGGGCTGTCGCATCCGTGGAGCCTTGCCTTCCTTCCGAACGGCGACATTCTGGTGACGGAGCGCCCGGGCCGGCTGCGAATCGTGCGCAATCGGAGACTCGATCCGAAACCGATTGCCGGCATTCCCGCCGTGTACACCGACGGCTCCGGCGGCCTGATGGACATCGCGCTACATCCCCGCTTCGCCGAAAACGGATTGGTTTATCTCACCCACACCAAAGCTGTGCCGGGGGGCCGCACCTCCGCCCTGATTCGCGGCCGGCTGGACGGCATGCGGCTGACGGATGTGCAGGAACTGTTTGTGTCGAACGGCGTCGCTACGGGTCCCGCCCCGGGCAATGGAATGGTGTTTGGTCCGGACGGGTACATCTATATGGCTGTCGGCGGCGCCAATGACGAGATCGCGCAGAATCTGACGAGTCATACCGGCAAGATCCTCCGCTTTACCGACGACGGAGGAATCCCCACGAGCAATCCATTCACCGCCCGTCCGGGCTCGGCGCCCGAGATCTTTTCCTACGGGCATCGAAACATGCTGGGCCTGACGGTCCATCCGGTGACCGGGGAAATATGGGAGACGGAGAACGGTCCGCAGGGCGGTGATGAAGTGAATATCCTGAAGGCCGGCGCCAACTACGGATGGCCACTCGTCAGCTACGGCCGGCAATACAGCGGCGCCAGGGTCTCCAACCAGACTTCACAGGCGGGCCTCGAAGATCCTGTGCTGGTCTGGACCCCATCCATTGCGATTTCAGGTCTGACGTTTTATACCGGGACGCGTTTCCCCGCCTGGCGCAATAACCTGTTCGTCGGGGGGCTGCAATTCGGCCGGATTGCAGGCACCGGACAGCTGCAGCGCATCGTGTTCAACGAAAACTGGGAAGAGATTCGCCGCGAAGCGCTTCTGGCGGACTGGAGACAACGCATCCGCAACGTCCGGCAGGGACCCGACGGCCTGCTTTATCTGCTGACCGACGAGGATGACGGCGCGCTGCTCATTATGGAGCCCATGTAGGAACCGCAGGTTTGTCTGCAGGGGGTCATGCCGCGAATTTTCCTGGGAGACCGCCCTACAAGCGGACACAAGCAGACGGGGGCATCAAACGCTCCCGTTATGCAAAGTCACGCCGGGCTTTCTAATTTGGACAGCCACATGGACAGAGACCGTCCCTGCATTCCGGCCCGTCCCGTCTTTTACAAACCCATGGCCGGGCCAGTCCCGCAATGCTCATCATCGGCAATGCGCGAGCCCGCACAGCGTCGACGACCGGAGCGGGAGAGTTTCGGAGTGGCGCAATTCCCGGCATGCCGGGCAGCAGGAGGACGGCCCCTCCCTGGAGAAGGGCGCTCATGCGAAGGGTGATTTCTTCACGCCGTCTGCGCGCCAGCGCCACGTCCTGCCTATCAACGGTCGGCGCCCACTCGAACCGCTCCCGGATTCCCGGCCCGAATTGTGGACGAGCCTGCGTCACCCAATCGCCATGCGCCTTCCAGACTTCGGAACCCTGAATGAACCGGAAATAGTCGGCCCAGCGGGTTAACGGTTCGTCGCCAACCGTGACGGTTTCAGGTTTGCCAAGAAGCGCCGCAACCTTCTCGATCGCTGGAACGAGCGCGGCCCGCGCGGCGTCTTCAGCAAGCGCAAACGCATCCTGCGCCAGCAACAACGGTCCCGGTTTTGTCGCGGGCAAATCGTCTCGGAGCAGAACGCGCCCGACCTGCTCCAGCACTTCCGGATCCCGCGCAAACCAGCCACACGTGTCGAAACTCGGCGCGAGGGGGCAAGCGCCTTCCATCGAGATCCGCCCGTGTGTCGGCCGAATGCCAACAATGCCGCAGTAACTTGCCGGTCCACGCACGGAACCGCCGGTGTCGCTGCCGATCGCGAAATCGACCAGTCCGGCGCCGACGGCCGCCGCTGAACCGGAAGACGAGCCGCCAGGAATTCTGCCCGGAGCGTTCACGTTGACCGGTGTGCCGTAATGCGCGTTTTCGCCCGTCAGGCTCCACGCCATTTCTTCCGTCTGCGCCTTTCCAATCACGCGCGCGCCGGCGTCGAGGAGCAACTGTACGGCCGGAGCTGTGCGAACCGCCGGTTTATGTGTGCGCAGCCAGTCCGGACTGCCGAAGCCGGTCTTCTGCCCGGCGATGTCATAAATGTCTTTGATCGCGCAGGTGAGCCCGGCGAGCGGCCCGTTGTCCGCTCCTTGAACTTCAACGTGGGTGTGACGGCAGAATGCCCCGATGCTGTCGGAGCGGACAATTTCATTCATGGCATGAACGCGTGTTCGATGACCATGGTAATGGAGTTCGGGTAGACACGCGAAGCAACTAAGCGGACGTGAAGCCGCTCCATCACGCGTCATCGTCTGCTGTAGGGGCGGCCTCTGACCGCCCCTACAGGGGACCAACAATGCTTCTGTTGAGTAAAGCGGCGCGCTTCAGTAAACACGGGGTGGAGCGGCGGCATCCTTGCCTCGCGGGCTGGATGCCGCTTGTGCTGCGGTCTAGGCGAGGCGGCTCAGAGCGGCGGCGGCCTGAGCGCGGGGCTCGATGACGGCTGCGACGCGGAGCCGGTTCCCCCGCAATTCGGCGTCGACGCCGTCCATGGCCACATGAACGGGCAACTCGACCATCTTCAAAATCTGCAGACCGTATTCGTTCGGATCGGATGAAATCACCAGCTGGTTTGAGCCGAGATAGACGGTGACGTTGGGGAAGCCGATATTCGGCAGGACCGCTTCAACAATCACATCCCCTTTGGCGCAGCGGATCGAGGCGTCCGGCCGGACAAGCAGCCGACGCTCCGCGTCGACGGCGTCTTCCAGTGTCTGTCCGTCGGCGCGGCGCTTCACGAAGTTGTCATAGTCATAGCCCGTGATCCGGTCCTGCATGGATTCCAGCATGGCGGGCAAAGCTTCCAGAGGAAAAACGCGTACGGAAATCGGTGCGATGGTGTCCATGGTGTTGGCTCCTTGCGGCAAATCTCAGCGTTACGCCGTTCCGCGCCTTTCGCAGAATCACGACTTGCCGCGCGCAGGCCAACTCACAGCTACGCTGCAGCCAGACGATTGCGCGAATGGATCGGATCGAAAAAGCTGGCGCGAGAACGCCAGCCGCAGTGGCCACATCCTGTGGCTTTCAGATTGCACGGATGTTAACACAGGATGAAAAGTTTAGAACGAGAGGCTCAAGCCGGCTCAGAACGATCCGCTGCTGGCGGCGACCGATCAATTGCTGAAGAGTCTGTCGATCGGGGCCGACGAAAAATGAGCCCTGCCTGACGTCGGCCGGAGGATCGGTTCCGCTGAAATTTTTAGCGTGGACACGGAAAGACCCGACCATATGATGGGCAACGCCCTGATATATCAGGGGCCTACAATTTGGGAGGAAAGCGTGAATTCAGAGCCAGTCGAGGTCGACAAGGAAACATCGCCGGCAGCTCAGCCTGAGCCCTTCGCGGGATCGGCGGTCAAGCTGACGCGGATGATCGATGGGATTCGTTCCCTGGAGAAGTGGTACGCAGCCGATTTCGAACGGCGCATTTCCAGTCTGGCAGATGTGCTAAAAACGCAGCTATCGGAGGAGTTGCGCGCTGAATACTCCGCCGAGCTGGAAGCTCGAACGGAGCGGATCCGGGAACAATACGAAGAACGTCTGTACGCGCAGGCCAGCGAGTGGCAGGCGCAGCGCGCGTCCCTGACGGCGGAAATACAGGATCTGCGGCAAAAGTTGCCTTCCAACTCGCTGCTGCAGGAAATCGCCAGGGTCGAGGCGACTGTCAACAGTCAGACGAACATCATCAGCGTCGGGAACGAAGGGCAGTCGCTGGACGCCGCCGCCATCAGCCGGCTGCTGCAGCGTCAGGTCGAGGAACTGGAGACCAGAGCCTACCTGCGCGGACTGAAGTTCAGTACCGTCTGACGGCTCCGGCGGGCCGACCGCCGTTTTGCGGAATCTCGAAACAATCGGTCTGAGCCCGGGCAACACCAGACGGTTTATACCCGTCTTTGTTGGCGCTATTCAAAACCAGGAGAGTGAAACTGCGAAGCGTAACGCTGCCGTAGTCCTTTTTGAGGAGCAGTTGTGTGGATCCATCTTCTATTGCTGGAGGCGGTCACTGCCGCCTGTTGCGCCAAGGGTGGATGATGCGGCTGAGCCAGGAGCACAGTGATGCTGCCAAACGGAACCTTAAATGAAGAGAAGACGTATTTGGAGCGCGATGATTCGGAGGAGCGCTTTGTGAGGCGCCTGCAATCGCTCGAAGCCTGGTACCAGGCGGAATCGGAGCGGCACCTCGACGATCTGTCGAAGATATTGCAGGCCGAAGTCCAGGCCGAGATTGCGGAGATTCGCAAGCAGTACGAACAGCGCGTCCCGGGCTCCATCGTTCCCGCGCCTGTGTCGGGTCAGAATCCGCATGCGCCTCAGGGCCTGGTGGATGAAATCACGCGCAGCGAGGCCGACGTCGCCAGGTACACGGAAGAACTGGAACGGCTCGTGGCGGACGATTCGGTTGAACTGAGCCGCATCCTTCAGGTCCGCTCCAAGGAGCTCGAAATGAAGGCCTACATTCGAGGACTGCGGTTTTACACGCAGGGTTCGGGAAAAGAAGCGGACTAGGCGCCCGGCGCCGCGCCGGCGTCGAGGCCGGTGGCTTCGACGAGCCATTTTCGCAGCGCCATCCGGTAGGGATCCGGTTCGCGGTTGTCCGCCACATTCCGCCAGGTCATGTCATTCGCGGCGGCCAGCAGGTCCCGCGCGTCCTGCACCGACAGTCCGATCGAAATGGCCGCCTCCACCCAGTAGTCTTCGCTGAAGGTCAGACCTTTCAACAGAAAGCACACGGCGCCAATGGGTTCGAATCGCGTGTTTACCGGATTGTTCTTCAACGTCGCGCGCACCCGCAACCGGGGGACGGCGCGTCTCTCGGCGAAGGGACTCGGACACGTGGTGAGTTTCCACTCAAACAGGTCGCGGGTTCTTTCCAATTCCGTAATGAACTCTTTCGTAACCAACGCTATCCTCGGCCCGGCGGGATCTGCGGCGCCGGCGCTTGAGCTTAACGCGAACGATGGTCGATTCCGGAGGGAAAAGTTGCAGGGGACAGCTTTGTAGGGGCGGTCTATGAAGCTGTGAATGAATTGGGGACAGCCTCCGAATTCGGTGACAAATGCTGAGTTATCAACGCCACATTCACTGAATTCGGGGGCTGTCCGCAATTCATTCACAGCTTCTATGACCCGCCCAGCGCTTCGGGTTTCATCAAATCCAGGATTCCCACTCCGAAACGTCGGGCAGTCACAGACCGCCCCTACAAGGCTCTTCCCAGGGTTTAGTTGGCCGTGAAAGTGACGGGACCTCCCGAGCCGGAGGACGCGCCGGATGACGCGTTGGCCATTGCCGAGTATGTTCCCTTCTGCGTCGGTTTGTACGCATAGGTGGCGACTCCCGACGCATTCGTCTTCACGGTTTTGCTTGTCGATCCGCCGGGCCGGGTGACCACGAATGTGACGGACGCGCCGTTGACCGGAACGCCGCCGCTCTTCGTGACAACCGCATTCAGCGTCACCGAACTGCGGACCTTGACGGCGCTGGGTGTGGCCGTGAGCGCGACGAACAGCGGTTCGGGAGGAGCGACCACCGTGATGTTGGCGGATCCGCCCGCGGCCGCATGATCGCTGTCGGAGGTCCCGGCGTTGACTGCATACGTGCCCGGAGTGGTTCCGGCGGGAACGTCCTTGGTCATCGTCGCGCTGGCCGACTGGCCCGGATTGACGGTGAGGGAGTACGACGAGAACGCCGTGCCCCAGCCGGCCGGCGCGGTCGAGCCCAGATCGAAGCTGGTCGGCAGGCAGCCCGATGTGTCGTTGTTCAAGATGGTCACGGTGTAGGTGGCCTGGGCTCCCGAGTACACGCTGGGATTGGGCGGCGACAGTGTGACCGCAGGCGTCGCGCGCACGCAGGGAACCGGACCATAGAAGACGTTTACGGAAAGCGCGGAAGACGTTGCGCCGGTCACCGACACCGACACATTGCTGTAGGGATCCACATAACTGCCCGTCAGCGCCGCGTCGGAATACGTGCTCGTGCTCTTGTTGAAATCCAGCAGGTGCGTGTGCGTTCCTGTCGTGGAATCCTGGTAGTGGACCAGCGCGCCATTGAAGATCTGCGAATTCAGCGCCGAGTCGTACTGGCCGAGCGGTTGCCGGTATTCCAGCCAGAGCCAGGCGTCGTTACCCGTGCCCCGGCGAACCTTCAATGCCTGCACGCCGCCGGTGATCTGCTCATAAGGCTGTATCGAGTAGCTGCCGTTGGTTTCCGTGGTAACGACATTGGATGATCCCAGCCAGCCCATTTGAACCTTGTGCGGCGCCCCGTAATGGCCGAAATTCCAGCTTCCCATGGTCGAGAATGGATCGCCGTATTCGCCTAACGTGCCTGCGGACCCGACCGGACCCAGCGGTTCTCCGGCATAGTCGCGGGAGCTGGCGTGATGGAGCGTCAGGTTATGGCCTCCTTCATGCGTGGACAGCTTCACGCCGTTATCTCGGCTGCCCATGTAGGTTGCCAGCAGCCAGGAAGTGGACGCCGTAAACGTGCCGTCCGCCGACGACAACGAGCCGCAGCCGAGCGAGCCGAGTCCGGCCCAGCCGCACGATCCCGGATCGGGAAAGACAATGAAGAGACGCGTGTAGTTTGGAAAGTGGACATCGGGGTCGGCGGCGGCAATGGCCGCAGTCCGCATCTGGTTGTACTCATCGCAGGAGTAGACGCGGTCGAGCGTGTATGGTCCGAAGACATTTCCTGTCGCCGACGCCTTGCCGTACGACGCCTCATTCCAGTAGTTCGTGACACTCCGGCCGGACGCGCTGAAGAAGATGTCCCAGACTCCGGAGGGGGTGACGCTGGCCGGCAGGGTAACGCCCGGGAACTGCACAAGGAGGATTGCCGCGTTCTGCGCGCCGGTCGTGCTGCAGCCCGCTCCGGCGACTGCGGCGCCGCCGGACTTTACCGACGTGCTTCCCGCCGCGATGACGTTGCCGACACGGACGCCTTTGACCAGCAGCGTGTTGCCGGACACGCAATGCGGCTCGCCGCCGGCCGAATAGACCTCAGCGCCATCGTTTCCAGACTGGATTTGGACCTGATAGCGCCGGACCTGCCGCGCCGGATCGTCAAAAATCAGGTGATCGGAGGTTCCTTCCCATTCTCCCTGGCGCTCCAGCGACGACGCGGCGTCCGGAAAGTCGGATGCCAGCTCGTCTCTCAGTTCCCTGGAGAATGCCAACCCGAGCGCAGCGCCCGGGTTTTCCCGGATCAGGGCCGTCAGCGCCGCGGCGCGCTGGGCGAAGACCGGCGCGGCTTCCGCGCGGATTGCTGCGGCTTCGGCGGCGTTGGCTCTGCGCATGGCGGCCTGATAACGCAAAACGCGGCCGTTGAATCCCCGTACATTGTCCGAGTTGTTCTGGGCGGTAACGGGAAGCATGGCCGGCCACAGAGCCGCGGCGGCCATCAGCAGGGAGAATCCGATCCATCGGAACTTCATTTTCGTCCTCCATCATCCTGACTGAGACGTGATACAAGTTTTGGGAACACAGACGTACGGGGCTTTGCACAAAGCTCCAGACTCGGCAACCGTAATGGAACGGCACGAGTTCGGCAATCGTACTTTAGGGGACTTGCCGGAGCCGCTGGGAACGAGACGACTGGCGGTGTAAAACCATAAAACCAAACGGATTTTGCTCATGTATAGATGGATAGGAGTGTTATTGATCGCGTTTGTTGCGGCCTGCAACAAACCCGCCCCCGTCCCGCTGGCGGTCACCGAACTTCCGACCCCGGCCGCCCGGGACAGTCTGGCGCCTAATCTGTCGGTCTCTCCGGACGGCCATGTCCTGCTTTCCTGGTTGGAGCCGGGGGCGGACGGGGAATTTGCCCTCCGGTTTTCCCTTCATGGAAACGAGGGATGGTCCGCGCCGCAGACGATCACCACAGGCAAGGACTGGTTTGTCAGCGGCGCCGATTATCCATCGGTCGCCTTCATGGCCGACGGTACGATGGTCGCGAACTCGCTGATCGCAACCAACCTGATTGCTGAAGCCTACAACACGAACATCTTCATGTCTCACGATAACGGCGCCACCTGGAGCGCTCCAGTCTCGCTGCACCGCGACACCAAGGAGCGCCAGCACGGCTTCGTTTCATTTGTGCCGGCGCCCGACGGGCATCTCGGAGCGATCTGGCTCGATGGCCGGAATCTGTCCGAAGAAGCCGTGGGCGACATGGCCCTGCTTTTCGCTTCCATCGGCAAGGATGGATCGATCACCGATGAGACGACCCTGGATCCACGGGTGTGCGAATGCTGTCAGACCTCCGCGGCAGCGACTGCGGATGGGATGATCGCCGTCTATCGGGACCGGTCTCCCGATGAAGTCCGCGATATCTGGGTAACGCGCTTTGCCGATGGAAAATGGTCGACGCCAGCGCCGGTCGCTGAGGACGGATGGAAAATCGAAGGCTGTCCGGTTAACGGGCCCGCGGTTGCGTCCAACGGCAAAAACGTCGCCGTGGCCTGGTTGACGCTGGTCGATGAGAAGCCCCAGGTACGATTGGCGCTGTCCACCGACGCAGGCCAGTCCTTCGGGAAACCAATCAAGATCGACGACGGGAACCCCAAGGGCCATGTGGATGTCGCCAGTCTCGAATCGGGCGAAGCGATTGTCAGCTGGGTCGAGCGCGCCGATCAGAAAAGTGAACTGCGCATCCGCCGGGTCGAGTCGAATGGATCGGTGGGCCCCGCCCTGGCTGTCTCGGGCGCCGCGGGGGTACAGCCCGACGCCTTTCCGCGGATCAAGCGGTCCGGCGATGACCTGTTTTTGACGTGGACGGCTTCCGGGGAACAACCCCGCGTTCAGACCGCTTCGGTGAAGTTGCAGTAAGGCGCGCCGTGTTCCGTCCCCGCCTGCCTGTAGGGGCGGTCTCCCAAGGAACTAGATCAATAA
>DASUFH010000453.1:0-4618 GCA_036274645.1 Terriglobia bacterium | reverse complement strand
GTGGATCTGAATCATTTGAAGTTCATCCTGCGGTCGGAAGACCTGCGACTGGCTACCGAGAAGGAATTCGTGAGCGCCTTTCCGACGTGCGAGGTTGGGGCCATGCCGCCTTTTGGAAATGAGTTCGGCATCCCGGTGTACTGCGATACGCAACTTGAACTCAGTCCCTACATCGAGTTCAACGCGGGTACCCACAACGACACGATCCGCATGGCGTTCGGCGATTTCAAACGGCTGGCGCGACCCGTCATGGTCGATCTGGTGGATCACCGGATGGAGGAACGCGCGGCGTAGCCGGGCCCGCAGCGCGGGCGCGATACGCCTCGAAAAGGAGTCATTGATGAAGCGCCCGATCGGGCGGATGAAGGACGTTCCTGCGCCGAATGAGAATCCCACTCTTGCGAAAGGCGTAGCGGCGATCCGGACAACCGGTGAACTCCTCTCGGAGACCCTGAACGAATGGTTTATGGATGGCGCGTCCAAGCTTGCGGCGAGCATCGCCTTCTACACCGTGTTTTCGCTGGCGCCCATTCTGGTCATTCTGGTCGCGGTCGCCGGCGTCATGTACGGAGAAGAGACCATCCGGGAGCGGATCCTCACGGAATCCCTCGACCTGATCGGGCCGCAAGGCGCGCAGATCATCGCGACCACCCTGGAGGACGCGCGAGAGAACTCCGGCGCGGCGACCACTTTCGGGATTGTCGGACTACTGTTCGGAGCGACGGCCGTGTTCGTCGGACTGCAGGACGCGCTGAACACGATCTGGGCGGTCGCTCCGAAGCCGAGTTGGAGCGTGTGGCCATTCCTGCGCCGGCGGCTGGTTTCGTTTCTGATGGCGCTCGGTCTTGGCCTGATGGTCGTGCTTGCGCTCGCGGCCAGCGCCGCGGTCAACGCGCTTCTCGCATTTACGCACAGCTTCTTGCCGTTCACGATTCATTACTTCCAGATTCTCAACTTCGTTGTGTGGCTGGCGGTGGTCACACTCGCCTTTGCCGGTATCTACAAGATCCTTCCCGACGCGCGAATCGAGTGGCAAGACGTATGGGTGGGGGCGATCACCGCGTCCGTGCTGTTCATGATCGGGAAAACCCTGATTGGACTCTTTCTGACCCGCAGTACTGTCGCCTCCGCGTACGGCGCGGCCAGTTCGCTGGTCGTCTTTCTGTTGTGGATCTACTACTCCGCGCAGATTTTTCTGTTGTGCGGCGAGTTTACCCAGGTCTACGCGCGATGGCGTGGCGCCGGCATCACGCCGAACGAAAACGCGGTCCGCGTGGTGAAGAGTTATCTCAAGGCCTGACCCGCGTGACGGAACATCACGCGGCGTCGAATCAGTAGCAGGAGAACATCTGTGCCCTCACGAATTGAAGACTACGCGCTGATTGGAGACTGCCATACCGCCGCGCTGATTGGCCGGGACGGATCCGTGGACTGGCTCTGCTTCCCGCGCTTCGATTCGCCGGCGTGTTTTGCCGCGCTGCTCGGCGGTCCCGAAAACGGGCGATGGAAGATCGCGCCGGCGACGCCCGCGCGTTGCGTGCGGAGACGTTATCGCGGCGCCACCCTCGTTCTGGAAACGGAGTTTGAAACCGACTCGGGAACCGTCGCCGTCATCGACTGCATGCCGCCGCGATCGGAGGCCGCGGACCTCATCCGGATTGTCGAAGGCAGGAGCGGACGCGTGCCGATGCGGATGGAACTGATTCTTCGTTTCGACTACGGATCGATCGTGCCCTGGGTCCGCCGCGCCGGCAAAGGCATCCGCGCCACCGCCGGTCCCGACACCGTTTACTGTCGAACCACTGTCGATCTGCGCGGAGAGGACATGCACACCGTGGCCGACTTCACCGTGGCGGAGGGGGAACGCCACACGTTCGACTTCGTCTGGACGCGAACTCATGACCCTGAGCCCCCCGAAAAGGATCCCGAAATCGCCGTCAGGGAAACCACTGCCTGGTGGGAACAGTGGACCGGATGCTGCCGGTACCGGGGCGAGTGGCGCGACGCGGTGATGCGATCGCTGATCGTTTTGAAAGCGATGACCTACGCCCCGACCGGAGGCCTCGTCGCGGCGCCCACAACTTCTCTTCCCGAACATCTGGGAGGCGTACGCAACTGGGACTATCGTTACTGCTGGCTCCGGGACGCCACGTTTGCGCTATATGCGCTGATGATCGGCGGCTATGTTGACGAAGCGCGTCACTGGCGCGACTGGCTCGTGAATGCCGTCGCGGGCACGCCGTCCCAGATCCAGATCATGTACGGATTGGCCGGCGAACGCCGCTTGAGCGAAAACGTCCTCGACTGGCTTCCCGGCTACGAATCTTCCCGTCCGGTCCGGACGGGGAATGCCGCCGCTGGACAACACCAACTGGATGTCTACGGCGAAGTCTTGGACGCCATGCACCTCGCCTGGCGCGCCGGACTCGAGCCCAGCGAGAACGCGTGGCGGGTCCAGCAAGCGCTGCTGGAATTCCTCGAAACCGCGTGGCGGCAACCCGATCAGGGCATTTGGGAAGTACGCGGCCCTCGACGCCACTTCACCCACTCGAAAGTCATGGCGTGGGTCGCCCTGGATCGCGGAGTCAAAGCCGTTGAAGCGCAGGGCCTCCCGGGCCGGCTGGATGTCTGGCGCCGCGTCCGCGACGAAATCCACAACGAGGTCTGTGGCAAGGGATTCAACCCGGAAATCAACTCGTTCGTTCAGTGTTATGGCGGCCAATCGGTCGACGCCAGCCTGCTCATGCTGCCCCTGGTCGGATTCCTGCCTGCCGGCGATCCTCGTATGGTCGGCACGGTCAACGCCATTCAGCAGCGACTCGAGCGCGCCGACGGCCTGATCGACCGCTATGCGACCATCCCGGAAATCGATGGCCTGCCGCCCGGCGAAGGCGTGTTCCTTTTGTGCACGTTCTGGCTGGCCGACAATCTGGCTCTTCAGGGACGGCACAGCGAAGCCCGGGAAATCTTCGAGCGCCTTCTCAGCCTCCGCAACGATGTCGGACTGCTGGCCGAGGAGTACGATCCCGCCAGCGGCCGTTTCCTCGGAAACTTTCCCCAGGCCTTTTCGCACGTGGGACTCATCAACACCGCTCGTAACCTTACCGCCGGCGGCGGCCCGGCTGTACACCGCCAGGCCAAAAACGTCGAGCCCGATGACGGACTGAACCCCGACGGAGAGTAATCCCCACCTCCGCCGGCCACGACGACCACAAACCGGAAAACACTTCCCTTGAGCCGCCTTCCGTGGCACGTTTACGTGACCGCTCGCGCGGTGACGATACCCTGGAGGAGGAGCCCGGCCCATTGCAGTCCGCTATCCCGAAGTCTGCGGCCTCCGTCCGGGCAGAACGCGCGTCACTGGTCGTGCTGGGCGCAGCCGCATTTATGGCGCAGGCGGATGCCCGGGTCATCGACGCGCTGCTGCACGTCATCTCGGACGACTTCAAGACCGCTCCTGCCAGGGCCTCCATCGTCATTTCGGCGTACGCCCTTCCCTACGGCCTGTTCCAGTTGTTTTACGGTCCGATCGGCGACCGCATCGGCAAGTTGCGCGTCATGATGGCGTGTCTATCCTTCTTTTCGATTGGGACATTCGCCTGCGGATTTGTTCCGAATCTGGCATCGTTCGCCGTGCTGCGGTTCCTGACTGGCGTGGCGGCTGCCGCGGTTGTTCCCATGTCCCTCGGATACATCGGCGACAAGTTTCCCTACGAGACCCGGCAGATCGCCCTTGGACGATTCATGAGCGCGCTCATGATGGGACAGATTGCGGGCGCCACGCTGGGTGGCGTCTTCGGAGAGTTTCTGGGGTGGCGCAACGTCTTCTTTGCATTTGGCGTCGCTGCCGCCATCGTGTCCGTGCTGCTCGCGCGGGAAAGCCGCCGGTTCCCCGAGAAACAGAAGACCGGCAAACTGTTCACACCGTCAATGTTCACGGTTCCAGCCGGCGGGTCGATTCTCTTTGCCGGTATGGTGGGCGCGGGGCCACCCCTTGTCACCGGCATTCTCCTCACGGCCGGAGGCGCGGTGCTCCTGTACGCTCTGGCAACCCAGTACGGATACATTCTGAAGCGGCAGAGCTCCAAGGTCATTCTGGCGACCGTATTCACGGAGGGCCTGTTCGTTTTCGGCGGCCTGGCCTACCTCGCCTCTTCGCTCACCGACCGCTTCGGCGTGGCCTACAGCACGGCCGGACTGATGCTCGCCGGCTTCGGCGTGGGAGGACTGTTCTATAGCTTCTCCGTCAAGAAACTCTTCACCCGAATCGGTGATCTCGGCATTCTATTGCTCGGCGGCGCGCTGCTCGGCGCGGCCTTTGTGGCGATCGGCCTGATTCCCAACTGGCAGAGTTTCATTCCGCTGGTCATCGTGCTCGGAATGGGCTTCTATACGATGCACGGCACGCTGCAAACCCGCGCTACCGAGATGGCGCCGGAAGCCCGCGGAGCCGCAATATCCCTGTTCGCCTTTGCCTTCTTCATGGGACAGTCCGTCGGCCCCATCGCGCTGGGCCACATCCTTGAAGCGCGCGGATACTCGGCGGCCTTCGTTACCGCAGGCATCGGCCTCATTGCCCTCGCCCTGATCGGACGGACTCTCTTCGTTCAGATCCGCC
>DASUFH010000452.1:0-21307 GCA_036274645.1 Terriglobia bacterium | reverse complement strand
TTCCGCCGATCGTATCGCCATCCTTCTGCGCCTTCTCGATTTCGGCCACCATCTGGCCGGCCACGTCGGGCAGCGCGCAGCGCACAACTTCGTCGTCCCGGATGGCTTCCAGCTGCTCCCACGTGACATTGAATCCGGCCGGAACCCGCGCGGTTCCGATGGCCGTGGTGTGGCTCAGGATTTCCACTCCCAGCGCCCGGAGGAATACCTTCGAAAGCCCGCCTGCCGCAACCCGGGCTGTCGTTTCCCGGGCGCTTGAGCGCTCGAGAATGTTCCTGGCGTCCGTCTGGTTGAATTTGAGAGAGCCGGGCAGGTCCGTGTGACCGGGCCGGGGCCGGGTCACACGCCGCTTTGCGGCGGCCTCAGGGCTGACCGGCCGGACGGACATGATCTCTTCCCAGTTGGGCCAGTCCCGGTTCTCGATCATCATCGAGATCGGGCTGCCCAGCGTCCGGCCATGCCGGACCCCGGACAGGAACCGCACCTGGTCGCGTTCGATCTTCATACGGCCGCCCCGGCCGTAGCCGCCCTGGCGGCGTCGCAGTTCCCGGTCAATCGATTCGAAGTCTATGGAAAGATTGGCGGGAAGGCCTTCAACGAGCGCGATCAGGGCCTGTCCATGAGATTCACCGGCAGTTCGGTATACGAGCATCCCGAGGAGTATACGGAATCTTCGGCCGATTTTGGCATTTTGGCCTTACGCGTTGACCCTTTGAAAACCTTCCGTTACGATGGCGGGCGATGCCGTTCTCGCCGCTAGCTGTCGTCAAGGAGGTGCAGGACATCTCCCTCCTTGCTTCGCGAACCCTGATCGGTTCTGTCCGGCGCCCCTATTACCTGAAAGACATTTTGACGCAAATGGATCTGGTCGGCGTGGGTTCGCTGGCCGTCGTCATGCTCACCGGATTCTTTACCGGCGCGGTCCTCACCCTGCAGACCTCCAAGAGTCTTTCCCAGTTCGGCGCCAAGGCGCTGACCGGTCAGCTCGTCGCCGTGGCGCTCGTTCGCGAACTGGGTCCGGTTCTGGCGTCACTCATGGTGGCCGGGCGCGTCGGTTCGGGAATGGCTTCGGAACTGGGATCGATGCTCGTGACCGAACAGATCAACGCCATGCGCGCGCTCGGATCCGACCCGATCAAGAAACTGGTGGCGCCGCGAGTCCTCGCGACGACATTCATGATGCCGCTGCTGACAATTGTTGCGGACGCCATGGGCGTGGTCGGCGGACTGTTCGTTGCGGTGTCCCTGTTGCGGCTCAGCTCGGGGCTGTACCTGAGCGCGGCGTGGGACGGCCTGACGTACGTGGATCTGCTGGGCGGGCTGATCAAGCCGGTCGTCTTTGGCGCGACCCTGTCCCTGGTCGGTTGCTACTGCGGGTTTCGCACGTATGGTGGCACCCAGGGCGTTGGCCGTTCAACCACCCAGGCCGTGGTTGCCGCTTCCATTCTGATCCTCATGCTGGACTTCGTTCTGACGCGCCTCATTCTGGCGTATACCCAATGATCCAGCCCGTGCTGGAACTGAAGAACGTCGTCAAGTCGTATGGCGGCGGGAACGTTCTCGATGGCGTGTCCTTCCGTGTTCTTTCCGGTGAAACCAAGATCATTATCGGCGCCAGCGGCTCCGGAAAGTCGACCCTCCTGAAGTTGATCATGGGCCTGGAGCGGCCGGATGAGGGCACGATATCGGTGGATGGCGTGGAAATCACGGAACTGGGCGAGCGCGCGCTGACGCCCATCCGGCAAAAGATGGGCATGGTCTTTCAGGAGTCCGCTCTCTTCGACTCACTGACCGTTCGCGAGAACGTGGCCTACCGCCTTTATGAGGCGGGCGAGCACGACGATGAGATCGAGGCGCGCGTCCGCCAGACGCTGGGGTTCGTGGGACTTGTCGACGCCATCGATAAATATCCATCGGAGTTGTCCGGAGGCATGAAACGGCGCGTGGCCCTGGCCCGGGCTCTCATTGGCGAGCCCGACATCATGTTGTACGATGAGCCCACCGCCGGACTGGATCCGGTTACGTCGCGCCGTATCAACGAGTTGATCATTGCGTTGCGTGACGTCCAGGGCGTCACTGCGGTGTTTGTGACCCACCGGATGCGCGACGCGTTCACGCTGGCGACGGAATACGCGGTCAACGGTTCGGGCGCAGTGTCCTTTCATCGAGAGGGTGAGGACCTGTGCATCGCCAACACACGGTTCCTGATGTTGCGTGAGGGCAAGGTCATTTTTGAGGGACCCGATGAAGTTCTTCGACGGTCCGCCGATCCCTACATCAAGCGTTTTCTGGCCTAAGGGATAATCTGATGGTGGGTTGGCTCGAAGCATCGGCGCGCCGGCGTCTGAAACAGCCGCCGCGCCCCCGCTGCAATTTGGAGGCATGATCGATGGCACAACGACGATCCCTGACGTGGACGGAACTCCGTGTGGGTCTTTTGGTTATCGTCAGTTTTGGACTTCTGGTACTCGCCATTTTCTTTATCGGCGGCGAATCCGGTTTTCTGACGAAGAAGTACACGGTTTATGCCTATTTTCCTTCCGCCAACGGCCTGAAGAGCGGCGCGGAAGTGCACCTTGAAGGCGTCACGATCGGCAATGTGGGATGCGCCACCTGGATGGCCTGGCGATGCAATCCCGTGCGCATCTCCGGCGATCCCGAGCCCTCCCGTTCAGTCGTCGTGGAAATGCAGCTGGATCGGCGCTACCAGGACGTGATCCGGTCCGATTCGACAGTTACAATGGATACCGTCGGTCTTCTGGGCGACAAGACCATCGAGATTTCGCGAGGCACGGAAAGGGGCGAGCCGATTCCCGATCGCGGAGAATTGCAGGGAAAGGGCGTGGCCGAAATCAAAGAAGTCATCCAGGGCGCCAATGACGTCATCGCCAACTTCAACGAGTTGAGCCGGACCTTGCGGGAGATTACCGCGAAGGTTAATCGTGGTCAGGGTACCGCCGGACGGTTCCTGAACGACGAATCCATTTATGAACATGTGGACAAGACGGTCCAGGACGCCAACCAGTCCGTTGACGAGATCAGCGACAAGATTACCAGCCTGCTCTCGCAGGTGGACTCGCTCGTGGCCGACGCCCACAACGGCAAAGGAACGGTGGGACGTCTCATTTCCGACGATACGCTGTACCGGAATCTGAATGACAGCGTGACCCGATTGAGCAACCGCGTCGACGAGTTGATTGCCCGGGTGGAAAAAGGCGAGGGCACAGCCGCCAAATTCATCAACGATCCGGCCCTGTACAACAACGCCAACAAGCTGGTCGAAAACGCCAACCACATGGTCGATACGACAAACACCGCGGTGGACAACGCCAATCAACTCATCACGCAGGCGCGCGGCATGTTCGAACACATCGATCGTGGGGAGGGAACGCTCGGCAAGCTCTACAGAGACGAGGCGCTCTACGCCGAACTGCGCTCGACCATCAACCGCGTTTCGACCCTGGTGGACCACATTGAGAACGGCGACGGCACGACGGGGAAACTGATCAAGGATCCCAGCGTCTACAACAGCCTGAAAGACACCACTGCGGAGATCCAGAAACTGATATACGATTTCCGGCAGGACCCCAAAAGATATATGAACATCCAATTCAAGCTCTTTTAGAGGAGAACAATGAGCGCAGATCCCCGGAAAAAACTCGAGGAAGAAATTCAATCGCTTGAACGCGAGCTTCGCGAAGAGCTTCCACGGGCGCTGAAAACCGCGGCCGCGTTGGGCGACCTCAGCGAAAACGCCGATTACCAGGCGGCCCGCGAACGACAGGACTTCGTCCGCGTCCGGCTCGGTCAGTTGAAGCAGCGGCTGGCGGAACTTTCGATGATCAATTTCGACAAGATTCCCAAAGATCGCATCTCTCTGGGCTCTACTGTTGTTTTGTTTGAGGTTGAAAAGAACGAAGAAATCACATTTACGCTGGTCACCAGCGAGGACGCCAACGTGGCCAAAGGCCTGATATCGACGACGTCCCCGATCGGTCGCAGCCTTCTCAACAAACGCGAAGGCGAGACCGTTGAAGCCAAAATTCCGTCGGGAACCCGCACGTTCGAGATTCTCCGGTTCACGACCATGCACGAAGAAAAGAGCTAGTCCGAAGCATGCCCGGGACATTTGTCAGTGGAATCACCGGTCGGATCGGGGCCGGCGGAAAGTGGGTGGTCGATCGCATCGTCGGCATTCTCTCTGCTCTCCGAGTCCATCCGAACATCCTCACGCTTATCGGTCTCGCCATCAACATTGTCGCGACCGTGTTGTTCGCGAAGGGAATGTTCTTCTGGGCCGCCCTCGTCGTGATGTTTGCCGGCGTCTTCGACATCGTGGATGGCGAGGTCGCGCGGCGCACCAAACGCGTCACCAAGTTCGGGGCGTTCTTCGACTCCGTGATCGACCGCTACTCCGATGTCGTGCTCCTGCTGGGGCTCGTCATCTGGTACGCCAAGCTGAACCGCATGTTCTATGTCGGCCTGACCGCCATGGTGCTGATCGGCTCCCTGATGACCAGCTATACCCGCGCCCGCGCCGAATCGCTGATCCCGCAGTGCAAGGTGGGATTCCTCGAAAGACCCGAACGCATCGTTCTGCTCATCATCGGCGCGCTGTCCAACCGGATGCCGGCCGTGTTGTGGGTGATGGCGATCCTGTCCAACTGGACCGTCTCGCAGCGCATCTGGTACACCTGGCAGGAATCCTCCCGCATCGAGCGCGAAGGCGCCTAGGCGCCTGATTCTGCGCTAAACCTCATCCTCCGGGTTCTGTCTATTGCGCCAGGAGGATGTGATGAAAAAATTCTTATCGGTGATCGGTCTCGTCGGACTTCTCGGATCAACGCTATACGCTAAAAATCCAATCGATACGCGGGAGCAGAATCAGCGCGAGCGAATCCGCCAGGGAGTCCGCAGCGGGGAACTCACGAAAAGCGAAACACGCCGGCTGGTCAAGGAAGAGGCGAGAATCCGCCGAACGGAAACCCGCGCAAGGAAGGACGGCGAAATCACCCTGCAGGAACGACTCAAGCTGGACCGCCAGCTCGACAAGGCCAGCCGCGATATCTTCAAAGAGAAGCACGATAAGCAGGATCGTTGATGGCTTGATGGTTTGTTGTCCGATGTGTCATTGGGCCTGGCTAAACAGCCCATTGGTCCATGAGTCGGTGGGTAAGCGAACCAGGTCCATTACACATCGGACAACAGCCAACGTACAACCAACAGCCAACGTACAACCAACAGCCAACGTACAACGGACAATGAGGACAGCAGGAGGGCGGTTGTGTGGACGATTCTAGAAGGGAATCCGCTTCACATCTTTCGGCAGATCCAAATCGAACGACTTGTTTCCCGGCGCGCCCATCTTGAGGTCGCGGTAGGTTACGGTATGGGTATCTTTGCTGGGCTGGGTGACTTTCGTACGGACCGGAATCCATTTTCCCGAATCCAGCCACAGCGTAATTGACGTGATCTTCGACGCGGCTTCCGAACCGGCCTTCGGTTTCAATTCCAGAATGACGACCGGCTTTCCATCGATCTTGTCCGTTCCCCTGACCGCCGGATCGTACAGTCTCCGGATATCCGCGCCGGACTGACCGAAGCCGACGAGAAGGAATTCCGCCAGGTCGTGCTGCTGGGTCTTGCCGATCTCGCGTTCCTGGAGCTGATTGAGCCTCTTGTTGTAGAGGCGGATCCAGCCTTTCTCGATCACCAGCGACTGCTGTCCGGGGTCGGTGATGTCAATCCGGATACGCGTCTCTCCGTTTTTGCTCGCGAGGAAAACCTTTCCGTTGTCTTTGGATTCGTCTTCTGCGAAATAGGAATAGATCAGGCGATCGATGGACGCCTGCATGCCGGTGAATGTACGGCTCGCGCTGTCCATTCTGGAGAGAACCGTATCCGTCGTGGGCGTCGTGGACTGCGCGCGGGCCACCGTGCCCATGGCCGCGAAAATGACGCCAGCGGCAAAGATCAGACGCCTCTTACCGTTGAATCCAAATCGCATAGCCCTGGTGAACTCCCCAAGTGTCGTAAATCGGCTGGGTCTTGGACACCGCATAAGATCCTTCAACAGCCTTGTGGAGGTGTTGCTCGGCGTCCTCGAGCCGTCTTTCTTCAGACGCGAAAAGCGGCGTTTCGATTCGTACCGTGTAGACGGTCCGGCCGTAGTCGTCCCGGCATTCCCGCACATCCGACGCCGCCGGCACGCGCAGGTAGCAGGGCCGGTCGTTAAAAACGGTTTCGGGTGTCAGAAAGATGAACGACAGAATGATCGCGCAAATGACGTCGTATTGGGGCGATCCCCGCTCGAAGGACCAGAGCAGGAACCGCCTCATGAATTGGCGCCCGTCGACAGCGAGATCGTTTCCCGGGCCTTGCGGCGGCTCGGGGCGCCATCGTCATGGATCACGGTCCCGTCGCGCATTTCAATCAATCGTCCGGTGTAGGAGGCGAGTTCCGGATTGTGGGTGACCAGCAGAATGGTCTGTCCGAACTTGCGATTGAGTTCCTGAAACATGCGAAGCACGATCTCGGAGTTCTTGGTGTCCAGCGCGCCTGTCGGCTCATCGGCCAGCAGGATGGCCGGCCGGTTGACGACCGCGCGCGCGATGGCGACGCGCTGCTGTTCGCCGCCGGAGAGCTCGAAGGGACGCCGGTTCAGCTTGTTGCCGATTTCCAGAAGGCGCAATACCTCATCAAAGAGAGCCTGGCTCTCGGCGTTTGGCGCGCCGCCATAGAGCCAGCGCGCCACGTCGATGTTGGCCTGCGCGGTCAGGGCGGGCAGCAGATTGAAGCGCTGGAACACAAAGCCGATGCGTTTGCGGCGGACTTCGGTGCGCTGGCTGTCGTTCATGCCGGCGATGTCCTTGCCTTCGATCGCCACCCGCCCGCTCGTCGGCCGCGTCATCGCGCCCAGCAGGTGCATCAACGTCGATTTGCCGCTGCCCGATGGGCCCATGATTGCGGCGAACTCGCCCGCCTCGACTTCGAGAGTGACTCCCCGAAGCGCTTCGACTTCTACCGTGCCCACCTTGTATGTTTTGCGCAGATCGGTCGTTTCAAGCAATGCGCTCATCTGTCGATGCGCTGCCTCCCATCCGTTTTCGATTTTGTATCACACCCCGACGCCACGCCCAATCGAGAACTACTCATAAGCCAGCGCTTCGATGGGATCCTGCCGCGCCGCCTTGTAGGACGGATAGAGCGAGCCAATGACCCCGCTGAGGATGGCCAGCACGAGCGCCGTCGTGATCCAGCCCGGCGTGAAATTGACGCTGAGAGTCGGGAACGCCATGATGATGCCGCGTCCGACCAGGTAGCTCAGCCCCAGGCCGGCAACCGCGCCAATGGCGCACAGAGCCACAGACTCTTCGAGGATTAATCCGACAATGACCCCTTTGGAGGACCCCAGCGACCGCAATACGCCGATTTCGCGCGTTCGCTCCGTGATGGACGTATACATCGACAGGAAGATCACCAGCACGCCGATCGAAACGGCAATGAAACTGACAACCTGCAGAAACTCGCTCAGGCCGGGCAGATGATCCGGGGTCATCAACGACTCATATTCAGGAAGGTTGATCACCGTGTATTCCGGCAGAACCTCCTTGAGCCGCGCGGCGACGGCCGGGTAGTCCGACGGATTGTTCAGCTTGATGAAAAAGATCGAGGCCTTGTCGATCGAGCCCGTCCGTTCCTGCGCCGCCCGCAGTCCCATGACGATGCGCGCGCCCTTACCATGGTCGATGATGCCGGCGATGCGGAGCTTTTCGTTGAGGATCTCCACGCGATCCCCGATCTTCACCTTCTTGGCCGACGCGTACCAGTCGTCCACCACGATCTCGTCCGGCGAGGAAAAGGCCGCTCCCTGCTGGTAGTGAAATCCACCGCTGACCGTGTCGAAACTCGCGGGATCCAGGCCCCACACCTGTTCGAGTCCACCCTGTCCATTGATTTGAACAAGAACCGGCGCAACCGCTTTGATCCCTTCGATCTCGAGTAGTTTGTCCCCGAGTTTCTGCGGCATCACCGAACTATTGAAAGACAGCAGCACCGACGCGTGAGGAGGCTGCAGCATGATGTCCGCGCCGATGCCGGCGATCCGCCGCGCGCTTTCGCCGACCATTCCGGAAGCGAGTCCGGAGATCACGAGGATTAACGTGACTTCAATCGCGACAGCCAGAACGCTGACCGCTGTACGGACGGGCCGAGCCTTCAGCCCGGCGAGGATAATTTGTCTTCTCATGGAGTCACCGAATTTTCTCGGGCATCGCGGAGGATGACCTTGTCCCCCGGTTGAGGACTGAGACCGAACATGTCGTCGTTCATCTGTTCATTGAGACGAATCTTGTCGGGCGCCAGCGTGATGGTCAGTTCATAGTCGTCCAGCGGCCGGCGCATGACAATGGTGCGGGGAAAGGCCACGCCGCAGAACGTCTGATATTCCATGTATTCCACGTCCGCCTCGATCACTCCGTCGCTGCGGAAGATCTTCTTGCGGGTCACTTCCTTGTCGTAGCGATCGAACCAGATCCGCTGCCGCTTTTCGAGCGCGCCCGAAGTTGTCTCTTCCAGAAAGTCGATCACGTAGAAGCTGCGCCGTCCCTGTTTGTCCTGCTCAATCGTGTATTTGACGTGGGGATCGGTTCGATAGGGAAGCGTATTCACGAACAGCGCGTCCTGAATGTGGCCGGGACGCATGTTCTCATACCATTTTTCGGACGTGGTGGCGCGGTTCGCCGCGTCTCCGGTAAAGAACTGTTTCTTGCTGGGCAGCCGCATGCGGTATTCGCTTCCCAGCGAGACCATGTCGGCGACCGTCACTCCCAGCAGCTTGACCTGAACGTGAATCTTGTCGGGCCGTTCGACCACCAGTATTCCGGAGGCCTGCGCTTCGGTGGATTCGAAAGTCTTCAGGGCGCCTCCGGAAACGTGGAAGTCTCCCGATGCCCGCAGGGTTTCCACCGCCTCGCTGGTTTCGTCCAGCTTTTCGAGGAGCTCCGCCGGGCTCAGCGCCACGGCAGGCAGCGGCGGGTCGACGCGTGTCGTGTGCGGGAATGGATTATGGAATATGCAGGACGGCAGCAGCGCCAGCAAAGCGGCCAGACTCCATGCTTTCAATCGCAACGTGTTTCCTCTGTTGGCCGCTTTCCGGTTCACGCTTCGACGCTACGCGCTTTCCGGCGACCGGCAAACACCCAGACGAGAGCGCCCCCCACCATCACGAGCGCCACGCAGATTCCGATCAGACCGAAGTTCCGTTTGACGAAATCGATCGCCGCGGCTCCGTACCAGGCCGCCAGAAACCCCTCGGAAAAATAGCGAACGGACCGGCCCACGAACGTGGCCAGGATGAACTGCGGCCAGGACATGCCGAACGCGCCCGCCGACAGCACGAAAATCTTGAATGGAGTGGGCGGCGGCAGGATCGACGGCACAATCACCGCCAGCATGCCGAATCGCCGATACCATTCGCCGATCCGATTCAACCGTTTCTCTCCAAATCGGCGCGTGAGGAATGCCCGTCCGCCCTTTCGGCCCACCGCATAAAGCAATGCGCACCCGATCACGGATCCAACCGTGGTAAATGACGCGTACAGCAGCGTTTTGTCGGGTTCCTTGATCGCCAGGGTCATCAGCAGGATGTCGTTGACTTCCGGTAGCGACAGAAAAGACGAGTCGCACACGGCCAGCGCCATCAGGCCCACGCCTCCAAGTGGCAGGAGTGTTACCTTCAGCCATGTGGCAATCGATTCCATCATTGGCATATCGCATCGGGTCCGCTTCGATTCGGGAAGGGGTTTGTCACGGGCTTGCCCGGGCGGCGTCGACCGAACGGCCAGTGTAGCATGGACCCGCCAGCCGCCAATCCCGCAAATTTCTGGAAACAGACGAATTTCGGATGCGTAAAATAGACCATCCGAGCGTGAGGTCCCATGAAACAGATTCGACGTTTGTTGGCTGGCGCTGGTTTGATGGGCGCCTTACTCTTTTTTGCCGCCGGCATCGTTGCCGGTCTCCCTTTGGTCACTCAGAACCCGGTTCGTTCCCAGCCGGATCGTGGACTCGAGGGCGCGCCCCTGAACCCGCTGGATGAACTGCGGCGCCGTTCCGAACGCGAAGCCCGCGAAAAGCGGTACAACGAACTGAAGAGTTCCGCGTCCGAACTCGCGGAACTGAGTCGCAAGGTCAGCGAGGAAATCGATAAGAACGGCCAGGATGTTGTTTCGGCGAAGGTGTTCGAAAATCTCGACCGGATCGAGAAACTCGTCAAGCAGGTGAGGATCAAGGCCAAGGACGCCTACTGATCCATTGATCCATTGACCAGTAAGCCAGTGGGTCATTGGGCAGTTTAGCCAGGTTCATTACACAGCGGACAACAGCCAGCGCACAACGGACAACGAAGGGGACAGGAGGGCGGTCAATAGACCGCCCCTACAAGCAGGCGGGGACCAAAATGCGCTCATCTTGCTTCTGGCGCTGCCCCGCCGCTCAACGCGCTGACAGCGGCGAGCGCCACCTGTTCATCCTGCGCGGCAGTGACTCCGCTCACCCCGACAGCGCCGACCACCTTTCCGTCAACCACGACCGGCACGCCCCCCTGCATCGGCGCCACTCCGTCGATGGCCAGAAACATGGTTCGTCCGGACAGTACGAGATCTTCCAGCGCCTTCGTCGGCCGTTTGAAGTTCGCCGCCGTCCGCGCCTTTCCGAGCGCGACGTCAATGCTTCCCGGTTGGGTATCGTCAAGCCGCTCGAAAAGAATCAGATTGGCTGCGGCGTCCACAATGGCAATGGCCACGTTCCAGCCATGTTTGCCTGCTTCGGCTTCAGCGGCATCCATCATCTTCCGGGCGCCCTTGAGAGTCAGGTATCTGGTCGTTCCGAGCATAGGGTCCTCCTTCACTTTCCGGTAAGCTGCCAGTCATGAAACGATTGATTCTGGCCTCCGCGTCCCCCCGCCGCCGCGAAATCCTGTCGGTTCTTGGAATTCCTTTCACGGTGGAACCCGCCGGCATCGACGAGATTCCGCGCGACGGTGAATCTCCCGAGGATTTTGTCCGGCGCGCTGCCCGCGAGAAGGGAATCGAGGTGTCCTCGCGCATCGGGGACAACGCGGTGATTCTGTCGGCGGATACGATCGTGGTCGTCGACGGAGAGATCCTGGGCAAACCACGCGACCTGGACGACGCTCGGCGGATGCTGCGCCGCCTCTCCGGCCGTGAACACGCCGTCCTGACGGCCGTGTGGGTTGGCGATCATGCGCGCAATATTAACAGGGAAGGAATGGAGCGAACCGCGGTGTGGTTTCGGGAACTCAGCGAGGAACAGATCGGGGATTACGTCACTCGTGAAGACGTGCTCGACAAGGCGGGCGCTTATGCAATCCAGGGATACGCCGCAGCCTACATCCCCAGAATCGAAGGAAACTACTTCAATGTGATGGGACTGCCGCTTCCACTCGTGGTCGACTTCCTGCGGCAGGCCCTGGAGTAAACCGAATAAACGGGAACGATCCGGGACTACGACGCCTTGGGATCGTCGCTCTTCATGGATTTCTTAAAGTTCGTGATCGCTTCGCCGATGCCCCGGCCCATCTCGGGCAAACGCTTGGCGCCAAAGAGCATGAACACGATGATGGCGATGATCACCAGTTCCGAAAAGCCTAAACCTGGCATGGGACCCTCCTAGGAAAACAGGGCAAGTATACTGGAGGCCACTTCAGTTCGTCCATGCGTATTCCCACAAAAAGCGGCTGTGGCTGACGGACGGAGTTTCGGGGATGACCACCCGGTACCTGCCCAGGACCGTGGTCAACAGCAACGCATAAACCTGGCCCCCACGTTCACGATAGACGAGATAGTCGTAATTCCGGCTGCCGCCTTCTCGCCGGCGCTGATCGAGAATACGGCCGCGCACGAAGGGATCTTCAAGCAGCGCCTGGATTTCCGAATCTTCAGGTTCGCGTAACTTCTCGGATTCCACCGTGTCGCTGACCAGAACGATCTGTTTCAGGCTTTCCGCATCGCGAGTTTCCATTGCCCTCATGAACTGTTCCGCCGCCTGCAGGGGTGGATCGTACACGTAGTAGTAGTAGTAGCCCAGAGCGGTCGATCCGGCGGCGAGCACACCAATCAGAAACAGCGCAGAGAGGCTGGGAATCTTCATGAAACCTTCGCGCGGGCGGCGCGGGAGTCCAATGTGTTCGTGTAATCCAACTCGAGCATCGCGTGTGATTCTCCCTGTTAGTCCATCCAGTTTTTCGGCTCCACTTCGATCGACTTGAATTCCATCAGCCGGACCATGCCGGGCTTGGCCTTGCGCGGTTTGACGACGTTTTTGCGGCGGGTGTAGCGCACTTCAACCTTCGATGAGTTGCGCGCCTGCGAATAATACGCCGCGACCTGCGCCGCCTTGACGAGGATGCCTTCGTCGAGGTTCTGCCGGCCTTCCGGATTGCGCACGACCACGTGCGATCCGGTGTAGTCGGCCACATGCAGCCAGAAGTCGTTCGGTCCGGCGATTTCAAACGTGATCTCGTCGTTCTCCCGGCTGCTCCGGCCCACGAAGACCTGGCAGCCGTCGATGATGGCCGATCGGAAACGGCGCCGCGAACCACTTCCTTCCGGCATTGCGCGCCGCTGATTCGGTTGCGATCCCTTGCCGAGTCTGGTGGAAACGGCCAGCCACGTATCCCAGTCCTTGATCGCCTGCAACCGGCGGAGCTGTTCGGCCACGCCGGCGCGCCGCTGGCGTACCTCTTCCAGCTGGCGCGCGGCAACCGGTTTGCCGCGGGCCGCTTTTTCAGCGAGCCGGAACATCTTGTCGATGTTCTCCCGCAGCGTCAGCGCCTGATCGAGTTCGATCGTGACGGGCTGCGGCTCGTCGCCAAAATAGTCGGTGACCGTGACGCGGTCGTAACGCTGGTCCGGATTCATCCCGCCCGAGACCAGCGTTTGCGCGTTGCGCTGGACGGCTTCCGCATCGTCATAGCGGCGCTGCTCGCGTTCGATCTTCTTTTCCCGGTCGGCCAGACGTTTCGCGACCACGCGCATCCCGCGCAGCGCGGGCAACTTGGCCCGTTCCAGCGCGGCGCGGTTTTCCAGTTCGTCGAAGTAGAACCGCGCCGCTTCGACCATGCTCGGAAACTGGCGCGAACTGGCGGAACGTTCCATGGAGTGCAGTTCGATCGGGCTGATCACCGCCCGCCCCAGCGACTCGAGGTCGTTGTTGTCCAGGATGTGGCCCAGTGGCAGGCGCGTGTAGAGCCAGGCCGCCCGCGGCGCCATGGCCTGCCGGAGGATATCGCGGATTTCCTCGACCACCGGGCGGTGGTTGCGGCGCTCCCGATGGACCACTTCGGCGGCAAAGACCGGCCCTATTCCCGCCACATGCGAAATCAGCCACTGGGCGGGCGACGCCTGCGCCGCATATTCCGACAGGTCGACCTCTTCATTGAGAAAGCGCTCGAGGTCGATCTTGCCTTCCCCGGCCGGTGGCGGAGCATAGGCGTCGAACTGGCCCGTCTGGTGTTGAGGACTCAACGGGAAGAAGGACGCCAGTACCCGCCGCTCCGCGTCCAGCAGGATCATGTTCGGCGCGTTCGGAATCAACTCCAGCACGAGCGTCATCGTTTCCAGTTCCCGGGAGGGGACAGCGGTCTTAAAGACGATCTCCACCACACGCTCGGAGAGTGGCTTGTTGAATGCGGCAATCTCCGCCGAGGTCAGATGCTTCCGCAACGTCATCAGAAAATCGGACGGCGGCGTTTCCACCGGCAGCTTGGCCTCCGAGCTGTAAATGGCCGGATGGCGCGCGTCCATCAGGATCTTGAGCGCGGGAAGCCGGTTTGAACGTGTTTGAAAGATGAAGCCCGCCGGTTGGTGCTGAATGACGCGACGGATGATGATGTCGCCTGTCGCGGCCTTCAGGCTCTCTGCAAGTGCGATCGCCGCGAAGTTTTCCATGCGGACTATTTTAACAGCCCACGACATCCGGAGGCGGGGCATTTGCCTGTCGGGGCATTCAGTGTAGCCAGGCCGGCCACCGTTTCCGGCGTCAAACCTTCTTCACGTAGGTTCCGGAGACTTTGTCGGCCCAGGTCAACCGTTCGGGGTCGATCAACGCCCAGAGAAAGCCGACCATTACGGGAAAGATTGAAATGAAATATCCTGCGCCGCGCACGATCGCCTGACCCGGGGCCATGGGATCTCCGTCTCGGGTCACTGCGGTCAGGCCGCGGACCTTCATCCCGACCGTCTGCCCGCTCGAAATCATGAACAGCATGAAATAGACGCCCAGCAGGATCAGGAATCCGGCGCCATAAACGCCAACCAGACGCCGGTCCAGCACCAGACCGGCCGGCATCTGAAACTGCGTGACGGCGATGAACACGCCGTACACAACGGCCGTGACGCCGAAATCGATCGCGCCCGCGGAAATCCGCGCCGGGAGAATCGCCATCTGGTACTCCGGCGTCGTGAACTCCGGGAGCCGCGCCGGTTCCTCGAAAGCCAGCTGCGGCTGGCCCGCGGAAATATTGATGAGAGTGCGCCGCGCCTTGCGCTCCATACGTCGTGTGTCAGTGTGAATTCCGTAGTGGGGTCTGGGACTGCCTGCGATAAACCGCCTTCCGCGAACTCGCTCACTACAGGTGTCTGGCGCGTGAGTGTAACACGACCCTCCTGTGTCATACTCCGTGCCCATGTGGATAGCGGCTTTCGCCGTCGCCATGGCGATGGCTGGTCAGGAGCCGGCGGTTTCAAAGTGCGTTCCTCTGGGCCCTTCGTACGCCTGTTTCGAATCCGATAACCAGTCCGACGAGAACGGTGTCATCCGCGCCGATGGCAAGGTCGTTGCCGTTTACCAGGACATGCGCATCGAGGCGGACTGGATCACCTACGACAAGTCCACCCATGACCTTTCCGCCGGCGACGTCATTCATTTCACCCGCGGCGAAGAGCGCCTGGACGGGGACCGCCTGTTGATGAACCTCGAAACCAAGGTGGGGTCCATCACCAACGCTAAAGGAAATGTCGATCCCGGTTTCTTCGTCACGGCCGAACAGGCCGTGCGTCTTCCCGATGGCCGCTACGACCTGGTCAACGCGCGCACGACCGCGTGCGATCCGGACTGCGAGTCGTGGTTTTTCCGTTCCGGCCACATCAAGGTTGTTCCCGGACACCGGATATCCGCGACGAAGACGATTTTCCGGTTCAAGAACGTGCCCGTCTTCTACTTTCCGTATTTCTTCGTGCCGACCGAGGCCCGCAAAAGGTCGAGCGGATTTCTCATCCCCAGCACCGGGTCGTCGACGACGAAAGGCCGGACTGTCAGCGAAGGGTTCTATTGGGCCATCAATCGAAGCGCCGACGCCACCATTACCGGTGAATACTTCAGCAAACGCGGCTCCACGCTCGGATTGGATTTCCGGGCCCGGCCCAACGAAGACACCGGCGTATTCATCAATACGTATTTCGTCCGCGACCGGTACGGGCAGGGCGGCCGCCGCGCCAACATCCTGGCCGCATCCACGCTCGGGGGGTTCCACGGTCTCGTCGAGATGAACGTCGTCAGTTCACTCGTGTTTCGCCAGGTCTACGAAAACGGGTTCAACCAGATCTCGTCTCCCATCGAGCAGGCGCAGGCTCAGCTGTACAAGAGCACGCCCCGCGCGGATATCAACGTCGCCTTCGACCGGACGACAATCTTCTTTCAGGATCAACCGAGCGCTTCTCTTTCCCGTCTTCCGACGGTGCGCCTCGGGACACCCACCAGGCTGATCTCCCGGCGCATTCCCCTCTACTTCACTTTCGAGACCAGCCTCACCGGGTATTCCCGGCAGGACGGGGTCGTCCAGACGCCGGGGCCCGAGGGAAGGTTGGATCTCCATCCCTCCTTCGAACTGCCCCTGAACTCTTCGGATGTGTTCAGCTTTGGCGCGCGGTTCGGCGTCCGTGAGACTGCCTATTCCTATGCGTTGAACAGCGCCACATCGACGCCCGGAGGTCTGAACCGCGCCATGGCGGATGCGGGTGTCTGGTGGACCGGACCACGCCTGGAAAAGGCGTTCAAAGGGATGCGGCATGTCATCGAGCCCACGGTGGAATACCGGCTGGTGACCGGCGTCGACCGTTTTCGCGACACCATCGTCGTGGATGACGTCGACCTCTACGCCAACACCAGTGAGGTGGAATACGGCATCGTCAACCGGCTGATGAGCGACCGGGAACTCCTCACCTGGCGCGTGTTTCAAAAGGTATTCTTCGATCGGGATTTCGGAGACGCCTTTGTGGTCGGAAGGCGGAACGCGTTTGCTCCCCTGACGGATCTCACCGGCTTTTCCTTCGCCGATATGGAGCGCCGGTTTTCTCCGGTCGTATCGTCCCTTCGCGCTGCCAGCCTGCACAACGTCAGCACCGAACTGCTGGCGGAGCTGGACACGTCACGGGGCCAGGTCCGCAGCCTCGGAGCGCTCGCCTCCTACGATCGCGGGTTGTTTTCCTCCAGCGTTTCTTACTACTACAGCCACGGCACCGTGTTTGAGCTCTCCAGCCATCAGGCGCGCGGCGGCTTCCGTTATGGAAACAGCCAGAAGCCGGGATTCAGCCTGAACGGAAGCTTTGCCTACGATATCGAGCGGAGGCTCTTTCAGGGCGGGGCCACCCAGGTTGGCTATAATGGCGGCTGTTACGGGTGGAGCGTACAGTTCGAGGCATTCGATGTCGGAGCGCGCAAGGAAAGCCGCATCCGGTTTGCGTTTGCGCTGAAAAATATCGGAGCGTACGGAACGCTCAGTCCCGCAGAGAGAATTTATTAGCATGCCATTTCCGATTCATCGTCCTCGCCGCCTTCGGCGGAGCGAAGCGCTGCGGAGACTCGTTTGCGAAACGCGTCTCGATCCCGCCGCCATGATCTATCCGCTGTTTGTCGTGGCCCGGGCCACCGGAAAGACCGAAATTTCCTCGATGCCGGGACAGTACAACCTGTCGGTCGACGCCGCGGTCGAGATGGCGCGGGAGGCCGAACGGCTTGGCGTCGGCGGTGTCATCCTTTTCGGACTGCCCGCCGGAAAAGACGAGGAAGGATCGGAAGCCTACGATGACGCCGGCATCATTCCCGTGGCGCTCCGCGCGATCCGGGAAAACGTCAAAAGCCTCCTGCTGGTCACGGATGTGTGCCTGTGCGAATACACCTCGCACGGACATTGCGGGGTGATCCGCAACGGGGAGGTCGACAACGACGCCACCCTGCAACTGCTGGCCGCCAGCGCCGTGGCGCACGCCAGCGCCGGCGCCGACATGGTGGCGCCCAGCGACATGATGGATGGCCGGGTCGGCGCCATCCGGCGGGCGCTCGACGCGGGTGGCCACGGCGCGGTTTCCGTCATGGCTTATGCCGCGAAATACGCTTCCGCGTTTTACGGACCGTTTCGCGACGCGGCCGACTGCGCGCCGCAGTTCGGCGACCGACGCTCGTACCAGATGGATCCCGCCAACGCGCGCGAGGCCATGCGCGAGATCGCGCTCGACATCGAAGAAGGCGCCGACATCGTCATGGTGAAGCCCGCGCTGCCCTACCTGGATGTGATTGCCCGCGCCCGCCGCCGGTTCAACACGCCGATTGCCGCCTATCAGGTCAGCGGCGAATACGCCATGATCGAAGCGGCCGCCGGCGCCGGCTGGATCGACCGCGAACGCGCCATCCGCGAAACCGTCACCTCCATCTACCGGGGCGGCGCCGATATCCTGATCACCTATTACGCGCTGGAGCTGGCCCGATCCTTATGAGTATTTCCGCAAATCTGTTTGCCGAGGCCCTGAAACGCATTCCCGGCGGCGTGAATTCCCCCGTCCGCGCCTTCCGCGCCGTGGGTGGCAATCCGCTGTTTATCGACCGCGGCGACGGCGCCTTGATCTGGGATGCCGACGGCCGCCGTTACATCGACTATGTCGGTTCCTGGGGGCCCCTCATCTTCGGCCACCGCGACGCCGATACCCTCGCTGCGCTGACCGAAGCCATGAATGACGGTGTTTCATTCGGCGCGCCCACCGCGGCCGAAGTCGAACTCGCCGATCTGATCGAACGGATGGTTCCCTCGATCGGCAAGGTGCGCCTTGTCAGTTCCGGATCGGAAGCGACCATGAGCGCAATCCGTCTCGCTCGCGGGTTTACCGGCCGCGACCGGATCGTCAAGTTCGACGGTTGTTACCACGGACACGCCGACAGTCTGCTGGTCAAGGCCGGCTCCGGTGTCGCCACTCTCGGTTTGCCCGACAGTCCCGGCGTTCCCCAGGTTCTGGCGGCGCTGACGACGGTCCTTCCATTCAACGATTCCGCCGCGCTGGAAGCGGAATTCAAAGCGCGAGGCGGTGAGATCGCCTGCGTCATTGTTGAGCCCATCGCCGGCAACATGGGGTGCGTGGCTCCCGATCCCGTCTTCCTCCAGTTGCTGCGCGAATGGACCACGCGCTCCGGCGCCGTGCTCATCTTCGATGAAGTGATGACCGGCTTCCGCGTCGCTCGCGGAGGCGCGCAACAACTCTACGGAGTCACACCCGATCTGACCACCCTCGGAAAAATCTGCGGGGGCGGCCTGCCCCTCGGAGCGTACGGAGGACGATCCGACATCATGGACAACGTCGCGCCCGCCGGCGCCGTCTACCAGGCCGGAACCCTGTCAGGGAATCCGCTGGCCGTTGCCGCCGGCCTGGCCGTCCTCAAGAAGCTCGATCGCGAACCACCCTATCCGATTCTGGAGGCGCTGGGCGCCCGTCTGGAAACCGGCCTGTTGGAGGCAGCCCAAAGCGCGGGCGCTCCGGCTCGCGTGAACCGCGTGGGATCCATGCTGACCCTTTTCCTTACAGCGACGCCGGTTCGTGACTTTGATTCCGCAAAGACGTCGGATACCGCCCGCTTCAGGACGTTCTTTCACGGCATGCTGGATCGCGGCGTCTATCTGCCGTGTTCGCAGTTCGAGTGCCTGTTCATCTCCACCGTCCATACCGAGGCCGATATCGATCGTACGATCGCGGCCGCCCGCGACGCGTTCCGGGAAGTTGCCGTCTGAACGAAATTCACTGGCCCAGGCTGACGACGGCAAAATGTCCAAACTCCAGGGCCTTCTATGACCGCCCACGTTATGGCAATCTCTGCAACATCGCGGAATGGCACTAGCCTTCATCGTGGCCCGGGTTTAGGGTTCCATGGATCATTTTTCCTAACGGCCTGCCGCGTCATGCGTCTGAGAGATGTGGCCTTTTTGGTAAGATTAGGTCCGGTTTTCAGTTTCCAATTAGAAAGGATGGTGCCTGCCGTGAAACAGTGTTTGCATGGTTTGTTAACCGCTTTGTTCCTTTCCGCGCTGGTCGCGGCCGGATGTTCGGGGCCGGAAGACGATGTCGCAAGCCGCCGCGCCTCCAGTGATCCGCGCAATCAGACGAACACTGAGGAGGCTCAGCCCAGGGAAGCCGACCCGATCGAAGAGCCCGTTGCGGAGCCGGTCGAGCAACCCGCGGCGAAAGCCGTTGTGAAGCCCGCGCCAGCGCCGGTCGTCAAAAAGAGCGCGCCCGAACCCGTCGCTAAGACGGCGAATGTCCGGACGGCGCCCGAACCCATCGTTACGGCTCCCGCTCCGGTTACGCAGCCGGCGCCGGTCGTTGAGCCGCCCCGTCCCGTAGAACAACCCAGACCTGTAGTGGAAGCGCCCCGGCCGGTGGAACAGCCCCGCGCCGCCGCTCCCGTTTATGTGCCGACGCCGCCGGCGCCGGCCCCGGCGCCCGTTGCCGTGGCTCCGCCCGTCCCGGTCGATCGCACACCGCCGCCTCCCCCGGCGCCGGTCACTCGCCAGGTGACGATTCCGTCGGGCACGCTGATTCCGGTTCGGATGATTGACTCCGTCGATTCGAAGACGGATCGTGTCGGTCAGACCTTCCTCGCCTCCATCGATGAGGCGGTGGTCCTCAATGGAGAGGTTGTCCTTCCACGCAATGCCGATGTCGTTGTCAAACTCGCGCAGGCGAAGAGCGCGGGCCAGGTCAGCGGCCGAAGCGAACTCCAGTTGCAGCTGGACAGCGTCAAGGTCGCGAACAAGACCTACAACGTCGACAGTAACGTTTACCAGGCTCAGGGCCAGTCCCAGGGCAAGACCACCACGCGCAATACCGGCATCGGGGCCGGACTCGGCGCGCTGATCGGTGGATTGGCCGGTGGAGGAAAGGGCGCGTTGATCGGGGCGGGCATCGGCGGCGGCGCCGGCGTGGCCGCTTCGGTTATCGCCAAAGGCGATCAGGTGAAAGTTCCGGCGGAAACCCAACTGACGTTCCGGCTGGAAAATCCCGTGGAGATCACGCTGGTCGGGCCTCCGGTCGCTCCGGGCGCTGCGCCCCGCCGTTAGTCTATCGCGTCTGCCTTGTAGGGGCGGTCATAGACCGCCCCTACAACCCGACTCAAAATGTTTCCGTAATGCCAAGCTGACGAAGGCGGAAGTCCTGGCGCCCCCTGGGGGGCCAGTCTTGCTGCATGCTCGCTAATCCCGCATTGTCGCGACTGTCACGCCCCGCCCGCCCTGCGACTGCGGCGCAAATTCGAAACTCGCGACATGTGGATGATCGCGCAGCAACGCGGCGACTGCGTTGCGGAGCGCGCCGGTCCCGAAGCCATGAACGATTCGAACTTGCCCCAGTTGCGCCATGAACGCGTCGTCGAGAAACTTGTCTACTCGCGCGACCGCTTCGTCGACGGTTGATCCCAGCAGATTGATTTCGCTTGCGGCCGCATCTCTCGGCGCCGCTGCAAAGTGGACGCCCGTGGGTAGTGTGATCCCTTTGGTGGCCATGGCCTCCAGGTCGTCCAGCGGCCGCCACATCCGCAGTGTTCCGGCAATGATTTCCGCTTCGTCCGCGCCGAGGCGCGCAACCTTGCCCGTTACGCCCAGCGATCGCACGCGTACGGTGGCGCCGGCTTCGATCGGCGCGGTTTCCCGCGCCATGGCGGGTGTCGTTACCGGCGCGTTTACGGGTGAGGTCTTGAGCGCGGTTTCTTTTTCGCGCCGGACTTCCGAAGCGGCTTCCGCGCGAACCGCGTCCAGTCGTTGCCGGTACCGCTTCTTGATCGCTTCGTTCTGAACGTTCTCGAGCTCCCGCGCCGCCCGCGCCGTCATTTCCTTGACGATGGCGTCCAGCCGCCGCTCCACGTTCGCGATTTCTTCCTTGTGGCGCGATCGCAGCTGCGCCATCTCAGACTCCCGCTCCCGGTCCATTGCGCTCCGGCGACGTTCAACCTCCGCCTGAAGCGCTTCCAGTTC
>DASUFH010000451.1:0-15405 GCA_036274645.1 Terriglobia bacterium | reverse complement strand
CGAGGCCGAGGCCGGTCCCCTTGTTTCTTTCCGGCGAGCGCGCCTGGTGGAACTCCTGAAACACGGGTCCAAGTTGATCGGGCGCAATCCCGACGCCAGTATCCTGGACTGAAAGGTAGGCGAGGTTTTCATCTCGCCATGCCGAGATCACGACTCTCCCGCCTTTGGGCGTGAATTTCATGGCGTTGCTGGTCAGGTTGTACAGGATCTGGCGGAACCGCTGCCGGTCCGCATACACCCTGAAATCGGACGGGACATCGACCACTACACGGACTGCCTTCTCCCGATCAATCTGCGTAATCCCGGCCACGACCTCCTGAACGATCGGCCGCGCCTCGAACTCGTGGCAATCCAGCTGGAACCGTCCGGCCTCGATCCGCGAGTAGTCGAGAATGTTTTCCACCAGCCGCAGCAGGTGATCTCCCGCCCGATGGATATGGCCCAGAAATCTCTTTTGTTTCGGCGTCAACGGCCCGGCGCTTTCTTCGGCGAGAAGATCGACAAAACCGATAACCGCGTTCATTGGGGTGCGCAACTCATGACTCATGGTGGCCAGAAAGCGCGTCTTCTGATCGATAGCGCGCTGGATGGCGCGATTCTGCTGCTGCAGTTCGACATTCGCCTGCGCGAGTTCCGCGCTGAACCGGTCCAGTTCGGCGTTCATGCGCCGGAACCGGTCTTCGCTGAGGCGGGAAGCTTCTTCGGCTTCCTTGTGCCGGGTGACGTCCACGCAGGAGCCGACGAAGCCCAGAAACCTTCCGCCTGCGCCGTAGCGGGGCGCGCCGCGATTGACGACCCAACGGTATTCGCCCGCGCTGTCCAGCAGGCGATGTTCGATCTGGAATGACGAACGGTCTTCGAGCGCCTTCTGATAGACGGCCTGGAACGCCGCCCGATCGTCCGGATGCAGACCATTGATCCACTGGTAGCCGGATTCCTGTTCCGGGCTGCGTCCGGTCATTTCCTTCCAGGCGGAATTGAAGTATTCCCAGCTGCCGTCCGCCCGCGACATCCAGATGAGGGCGGGCACAACGTCGGTGAGCGCGCGGAACCGCCCTTCGCTGTCGGCCCGCCGCGCCTCGATTTCACGAACCCGGGTCATGTCGTGAAACACAAGCACCACACCGGTCACCCCGCCGGATTCTTCGCGCATCAGAGCGGAGCTGACAATGACCGGAATGCGGGCGCCGTCCGGCGCGACCAGGGCCGTCTTCTCGGGCCGCACAACCGCGCTCACGCGTCCCAGGGCCTCGTCAACGGGCGACGGTTGCGTGGCGCCCGAATCCTCGTCAATCAGTCGGAATAACCCATCGGCGGCTTTTCCACGCGACGCCTCCGCGGTCACGCGGGTGATTTTTTCGCCTGCGGCGTTGATATACGTAACGACACCTTCTTCGTTGGTCACCACGAGACCGTCCGCAATGCTGGACAGCGTGACCTCCAGCCAGAGCGCGTGACGGCGCTCCGCCGCCCGGGCCCGCTTACGCTCCGCCAGTTCTTTCTCGTATTCGGTAAGCAGTTCGCTGGACAGCGATTCGTTGTGGCGCAACTGGGCCTGCACCCGGCGCTGCAGCTCAATGACACACGAAATCAACACACCCTCCCCCATGAAGAGGAGCAACCCCACCAGATCATCCCGGTTCTGGGGAATGACGTGGCCACGGACAACGCCATCCAGGCCGAGGCTGCCCAGCACGGTAACGAGAATTGCCGGACCCAACCCGAAAATCGCCGCAGCCACGACCACGGCGGCGAGTAGAGCCGCATAGTGATGATGGAGCCCGAGGAACGGTTGCAGACCCAGACGAAAGCCCAGCGCCAATGCGGCGAGACCGAGAGCGCCACCATAACGCAGGAATGTCCTCAGGGCCGGTTTCACGGGAGTCCTCCGTGCACTTCAGAATCCACGACGCCAGACGCCACGAGTTTGGCCCGCCACGTGCCACACGCTCGGGGGAGTCGAATTGAAGGAGGCGCGAACGTGAACACTTCATCTGACGTTCGCGGGTTTGACACTTTGAAACGCATTCTTGTAGTCGATGACAACACGAGCAGCCGGGAACTGGTCCGGTTTGCCCTCGAAACGCGCTATGTTGTCGAAGAAGCGACGGACGGTGTGGAAGCCATCAACAAAATAAGCCAGACACCGCCCGACCTGATCCTCATGGACATCCAAATGCCAGAAATGGACGGCTATGAGGCGCTCCACAAAATCCGCGCTCTGCCCGCTGCAAATCCTGTGCCGGTTGTCGCCATTACGGCTTTTGCCATGCTCGAAGACATGCAGAAGGCCATCGAGGCGGGCTTCGATGGATACTTTCCGAAACCCATCAACGTGGCCGCCTTGCGCGCCCATGTCGACTCCTTGCTAAGGGTATGAAGGAACGAGAAATCACACTTGTTGCCATCGACGACGACGCCCTGACCCTCGAACTCATCGAGGAAGCGCTTGCAGGCCTTAACCTGCAGATATTCACGTATTCCGAACCCGAGAAGGGCCTGAACGCCATTCTCGAAAAGCAACCCGACATCGCGGCTCTCGATCTGGTCCTTCCCGGACACGATGGCATGCAGTTGCTCGAGGAAATCGTCGAACACAGTCCCATGACGGAAGTCCTGCTGATGACCGGCCACTACTCGACGGATTCCGCTCTCGAGGCCATTCAGAAGGGCGCCTGTGACTATCTGACCAAACCCATCTCCGTCCCGGATTTCCGGCTGCGCATCAGCCGGCTGGCCGCCGAAGCCAGACGCCGGCGGGAGGTGTCCAAGCTCGAGAAGGAGGTGCTGAGCACCAATCGTTTCGAAGGGATGGTCGGGCAGAGTCCCCTGATGCGCGACCTGTTCAACAACATCCGAAGAATCGCGCCCCACTTCCGGACCGCGCTGATTACCGGCGCCACCGGAACCGGCAAGGAACTGGTGGCGCGCGCGCTTCACCGCCTGAGTCCGGCGTCAAACGGCAGGTTCGTCGACTTCAACTGCTCCGCAGTCGTGGAAACACTGTTTGAAAGCGAATTGTTCGGCTACGTGAAGGGCGCCTTTACCGGCGCGGCCGGCGACCGCATGGGACTCTTCGAACACGCCAGCAACGGAGTCCTTTTCCTCGACGAGCTTGGCGACACACCGTTGAGCATGCAGAGCAAACTGCTGCGAGCCCTCCAGAATCAGGAGATCCGGCGCGTGGGCTCTCCCACCGTCCACAAGGTCAACGTCCGTGTCATTGCGGCAACAAACCGGGACCTGCCCAGGATGATTTCCGAGGGAAAGTTTCGGGACGACCTGTATTTCCGGCTGTCGATGGTGGAACTGAAGGTTCCCCGTCTGGCGGACCGCAAGGAAGACATCCCCCTTCTGGTTCCCCATTTCATCGAATACTTCAACGAACAGTACAACAAGAACATCCGCGGCCTGACCCCACGCGCGCAGGCGGCGCTGTCGCGCTATTCCTGGCCCGGCAACGTGAGGGAACTCGAAAACGTCCTTGGGGCCGCCTGCATGATGTGCCTGGACTCGATCATCGACATACACGATCTTCGGGATTCCATCTCCAATCCTCAATCGCTTCCGGCCACTGAAGAAGGGGATTCCATCACACCGCTCGCCGACATTGAGAGACGGCACGCGCGTTCCACGCTTAAACGCATGCGAGGGAACAAGGTGAAAACGGCCGAGGCGCTTCGCATCAGCCGCGGCACCCTCTACCGGCTTCTGGAGGAAGAAGAGGAAGAAGAGAACTCCCAGGCAAAAACCGGCTGACAAGACGGCATCCCATCGCTCTCTATGCAGGGGCGGTCTATGACCGCCCGGTGTTTCAAAGTGAATTCTTGTGAAAATGGGGATCCACTCCGAAACGTCGGGCGGCCATAGACCGCCCCTACAAGCAGACGGGGACTCAACATGCTTCCGATGTGCAACGCCTTCCAGTCCTGAGTCCGGTTGTGCGCCCCGACCACGGCGGTCATCGCCCCTGAGACCGTGTCCGTAATCGGTACAGGTGTTCAGGGCGTAAACAGGGCGCCCGCCGCTTCAGCCGCCATTCTGGCAATTATGCGGCGATATGATCGCCCCTCCGGGTGATCACACCGGAATCCACGGTGCTCCCCGCCCTCGAAATCGCCCGAAAGGTCATCCGGTCTCCGGAAATCTCCACGACCATGAACGCATTGTCCGTGTCGAAGCCCCGCGCGGTTATTCCGGTTTTCGTGTCGATATTCCCCTTGCGCAACTTGCCCGAACTGCCGACCACGAAGTACTGGATGCCCTTCTGGGGCTTGATCCGCTCGTAGATGTGATCGTGACCGGACAGGACAACATCCACACCGTGCTCCACGAACAGCGGCTCCAATACCTGACGGAGTCCAAGACTCGACCCGTGCTTTTCGCCAGAGGAATAGAGCGGATGGTGGAAATAGCAGATCTTCCACTCATCCGGGCCCGCCTTCTTCAGCTCGTCGGTCAGCCAGTCGAGCTGCCGCTTGTCCATGTAGTTGCTGTCGAGAACAAAGAAGCGCACCCCCGGGGCCGGCGTGAAGGAGTAATACCGCCGGCCATTCATGCTGTAGCCCTTGTACACGATCTCGCGATTGGGCAAATCGTGATTGCCCAGGGACGCGTAGAACGGAACACCGCTCGACAGGATGTCTTTGTAGGGCCGCTCGAATTTCGACACGAAATCCTTGGCGTCCTGACCACCGTACATGTTGTCCCCGAGCATGAGTACAAACTCAAAGGGGAACGTCGGCCGGAGTTCCGCCATCCGGCGCGCCACGTCATACTCCCGGCCATCGCCGGTACCGTTATCGCCGATGACGGCAAACCGAACCGGAGATACCGATTGCGGCGACACGGCCGCCGGATTCTGGACGCCCCGGACCTGAACCGAAAAGGCCAGCGCTGAAGCGCAGGCCGCATAAAGAAGTCTTTTCAATAAGTCCATGATTCAACCTCACCAACGTTGTTCAGAACACATTCCAGATCACATCAACAATCAGGTTCGCTTCCGTATCCCGCAGAATCAGACAGTGTCCGACGAAGCGATACTCCAGCCCCTGCGGCAACCGGGGCAGAGTCAGAAGCAGGGACGGCGGCATCGTCGACAACGGCGCGGCTGACGGATAAGACCGATTCACAATCAGCTTCACAGGCGTGGCGGCCTCATCCTCGTCGTGGAATGCCGGGTTGCCCTCGCTCAGGATCGTGTCTCTCACGGCTTCACCGTTCGGTCCCGCCAGTTGTCTGTCGACGATCGCAACGATGACCTCCCTGACGCCCGGCAGAAACAGATCGCCTTCCGCCGCATTGGGCCTTAACGCGCGAATCGCATTTGCCAGATCGCTCTCGTGCTGGATGATGACCGCCGGATCGGCCACGCTGTTCGAGATCGGCGGAACCGCCGCCATCGCCCTTCGTTGAATTTCGATGTAGCTGTCAATCCGCGCCTGGAAATCCGAGACGTCATCCCGGCCGGCGGCCGCGCCGTCGCTGTACATCCGGGCAATGACCAGCGATACACAGAGGCAGAAACCAACCAGCAATGCAGGCCGGATCAGATAGTAAGAACGCATGATTCCGTCCTCCTTACAAGCGCTCGATGCGCTCAATTCGATAGTTGCCGCCGCCACGATCCCGCACACACACGGTGACCGGTCTCGTTGCCGGACCACTGTGCGTCGAGATATGGATGCAGGTCTCTCCGGCGACACATGTCCCCAACGGAACTCGCGACGCCCCGGTTGTAACGAATGATTCGGGATTCACGCCGCACGAACGGTCTGCGGCGGTCAGGACATAGCGGTATTCCGCTGAACCGCCGTTCAGCCGGGCCATCAGATCCACAAAGGTCACGCTGACGCCGTCCGCGCGGGGTTCCACCGCGAAGTACGCGATTGGATTGACCCGCCCGAGCCAGTAGGCGGCCAGCATGCGCTGGCGGCGGAGGAGCGTCAGAAAGATGAAGTTGCCGGCGTCGGGATCCGAGTACTCCGCGGTATCCACGATGGCCCGCAGGTCGGCCTCGCTGAACGACAGCACGATACGAGTGGCCCAGAAGGCGTCCTCGCGCGTCATGTCCGCAAACGGCGCGGTGTGAAATGACGGAATCCACGAGCCCGGATCGAAATCGTCCGCCGAAAACAGGCCGACCGACGGGTCCACAACGGATGTTTTCTGTTCCGCGGGAGTCTGATAGATGCCGAGAGTGACGATTTCCTTCAGGATGTTTCCCTGATCGAAGGCGTACTCGCGTCCGTGGTAGGCGTCCGTGGGCCTGTCGCTTCCACCCAGAGTGCAGCCAAAATCGAGAAGATAGTGGCGCAAAAACCGCCGCCCGCCTTCCTCCACGTACATATCCAGTGTGTTGTCTTCCTTGATGTCCCAGTGGTTGATCCACGACGCAATCACCCGGAGGCCACGCAACTCGCGTCGCCGCTCGTGGGGGATCCAGTCGTTGGGATCATCGCCGCGCATTCCCGTGAAGGAAAACGGTCCCTTGGGCTTGCCGGATAGGATTCTGCTGGCCAGCACCCGGTAGGTTCCGTCGGGTCTTCGCGCGGCCGAATCCAGCATGAGCGAGAGGTCCTGGCGCGTGAAAGGACGCCTCGATGATCCCTGGCCGACCTCGAGGCCCGCGGCAATCTCCAGCCTGTCGGGATCCACTATCGCGATGTAGTTCTCCGGAACGTTGTAGCCGGCGGCAAACAGAATTTTCGTCGAGATGACCTCGGCGCCGGACTGCAGTTCCGGATAATCGCGGTGGTCAAACTTGATCAGGTATGCCTGCCCGTTCCTGTCGGTGATCTGCAGACCCGGAGTCACTCCCCCATGTTTCGTCTTCGTGATGGTCGCCTGCGAGAAATCGGGCGGGGCGCCGCGGTTGGGGCCGCGCGCCAGTTCGTCGACGTTCATCGGCCGCAGCGCATGCCGGTTGGTAAACCAGCTGGAATCGGGGACCTCGTCCCACGCGTTGACGTTCGAGGCCTGTTCGGGTTTCCCCGTAATCGACCGGACCAGCCGAGGTATATCCGTTGAGCGCTGCCAGCTTCCCGAAAATTCCGACTGGAAGAACTCCGTGTAGAAACCGCCCGGACGGACCTTCGGCTCGGGAATGTCCTTGAAGTCGTAGTCCACCCACAGCGCCCGCGTCTGCGGTGGACGCGCTTCCCCGGCCGATCCCATCAGGAGCGCTCCCAGAACAACAATGACCAGCGGACGGCATTCTTTTCGCATGACCTAAAAGCCGGGATTAAACTGCAGATAAAGCACCCATCGCCTTTCCCGGCTGAAAGCGATGTCCAGACTCACCGCCTGGGCCGCCTGCGAACGGCCGATAACCCGCGCCCCATACCCGGCATGAAACGCCTTCAACGCAAAGTCCCCAATCTGCGGCGCGACCTGCGCAAAGTCGGCGAACAGCCCCCAGTCGATGTACGGCCAGATCCGATAGCGATAATCAAAGGAAACAGCCAGCGCGCTGTTGTCCGTGAAGCGCCGGCTGTCAAATCCCCGCAGGGTCGCATATCCGCCGACCGTGGGCAGGTCATAAAACGGAACTACGCTTCCGCCCTTCGCCTGAGTCGATTCGAGGCCCGCGCGAACAATCAGCACATTGCGCCTGTCGGCGCTCACCGGCACAAACTGCTGAATTTCTCCCCGATACCGCCAGTACGAGAAGTCCCCTCCCGCGAGCCCCTCGTTGAGCGACACGGCCACCCGCTGCAGTCCTCCCGAGGCCGGAAGGACAGGACGATCCCGCGTATTCCGTCCGATGTAGGCCGTCGTCGCCAGCATGGTGGCGCCCTCGGTTTCGCCCGGAATGTCCTGTCCGGGAAAAATTCTCGCAATCGATGGAGACTCCCGCGGTTTCGTAATGCCCAGGCTGCGGTATCCCTCCTCCAGACGTACGGTCCAACGAGCCGCCAATCGGCCCTCCAGCGCGCCCGCAACGCTGCGGGTAACGGTTCGAAAGTGCGCTTCATCCGAGGAACTCGTATCGTTTCCAATTCCGAAGAAGTTGTCGGAGGGCCGTGAGGCATATGCGCCCAGACCGATCGCGCTCAAGCCATCGGAGTTCGGGCCCCGCCACAGCGAAATCCCGGTTCGCACGCCGAACGCCTCGTAAACCTTGTAGGTCAGCGACAGAGGAACCTCGATGCCCGCGCCCGAGCCGAACAGATTGTTGTGAAACGGCTGGACCACCGGTCCGATTCCCGTACCCGAACCCTGCCCCCCTACTCCAAACTTCACGCCGGACTCGCGCGGCGGCTTCGCGAGACGCGGCTTCCTGAACGTGTCAACGGGCACAACTTTTTCGAATAACTTCAAGAGTGGCGAAATAGCGGCGCCCGCCCAGGCGGCCGGATGGAGATTGCGTTTGAGACCGTAATGGCCGGGAGGACCCTCGACAATGCGCGGAGCGCTGGCCGGATCAATCGTTCCTGCAGCGCCGCCAGGCAGTGGAGGAATCTCCATTTGCTGGGCGCGCAACCAGCCGGGGAAAAAGGAGATCGCGGCCAGAACCGCCAGGAAGCCCCAGACCCAATCCCTGAGCATGCGTTGCTCCTCCCGCTGATACGAAAGGAGCACAACCGCTTCCATCGCGCTCGCGACACAGGGCGCCCTGATGGTTTGCCGCCCCTCTCCCGAGCTACGCGCGGGAGAGGGGAGTCTGGAACACCTTTGCACACCGGGAGCATTGTGTGTCCCCGCCTGCTTGTAGGGGCGGTCCTAGACCGCCCCTACAAGCAGGCGGGAACACGTCCCAGCATCTAAAACCTTCTCCCTGAGGCACGTTGTGTGCCCGCCGGAGACGTGCCAGGACGATAGCCCGGTCAACCATGCAGTGCGCCCCGCAATCGAACCTCTACGGACCCGCCTCCGCCGCGCATACAATGTCCAAATTCCAGTCTCCCGCGCTGCTACACGATCACCGGTGACCTTGCGAACAAGTTCAGAATCTGAACACCGCGCTCAGACAAAGACGCGGAGGATCTCCCGCTGAACATCGTTCAATTCCTTGTGGACTCGCTCGACCTCGTGAACTTTCTCCTCGAGTTGCCTCAACAAAGCCGCCTTCTCCAACCCGTTATGAATCACCAGCCGCAAATCATCGTTGTTCCAGGGTTTCTCGATGTACTGGTACAGCCCCACGCGGTTGATTGCCTGAATCGCGTTGCCCTTATCCGCATAACCGGTCAGCAGAATTCGCGGCGCGAGTGGAAACTTCCTTTTCACGTCGGCGAGGAACGAAATCCCGTCCATTTCCGGCATGAGATAGTCACTGATCGCCAGGTCGATGGTCGTGATCCGGGCTTCAAGATCCTGCAGCGCGGTGAGCGGAGAGGTGTAGGCAAGAAGGTGATAGTCGGTCTCCACGGCGAGAAACGACTTGATCGAGGTCACAATCATCTCCTCGTCATCGACCAGAAGAATTGCCGGACGCGCCAGGTCGGTCATAGTTTCACCTTGCCCTGCGAGCAATCGGCAGCACAATCGTGAATGTCGTACCGCTCGCGCCGCTGGACACTTCGATCCTGCCTCGGTGCTCCTCGACAATCTGATAGCAAATCGACAGCCCCAGTCCGGTTCCGACTCCCACACCCTTGGTCGTAAAACCCGGATCGAATATCCGCGGCAGGTTCTCTTCTGGAATCCCGACACCGGTGTCCGCAATGGAGACGCCGATCAGGCTTCCCTTCCGAAATGTCTCGATCGTAATCACTCCCTCATCCGCAATGGCCTGCGACGCGTTCACCAGCAGATTCATGAACACCTGATTCAACCGGTCGGGATGGCATTCCACCGCCGGCACGCTCCCATAGCGCTTCTCCACCCGGATTCGATCCGTCAGGCGGTGTTGCACGATCGTCAGCGTGCTGTCGATGCCAGGATGGATGTCGGCCTTCCTGAACCCGGCTTCGTCCCGGTGAATGAAGGTCTTCAGGCTGCCGACAATGGAATTGAGCCGCTCCGTGGCCACGAGTGTGTTCTGGCACAACTCGCGGATGACCTCAATGAGACGCCCTTCCGCCATCCTTCGCTCCGCCGGATCCAGACTCGCCTCACGGTCGAGCAGCTGGCCGATCCGGGTAATGGATCGCGCAATCGTGTCGTTGTTGCTGTGAATCGCGCCCAGTGGCGTGTTGATCTCGTGAGCCAGACCGGCGATAAGCAGTCCCAGCGAAGCCATCTTCTCCGGCTGCATGCGCCTCGCTGTCGGGCCATTCCTGGACGTCAGATCAATCATGTAAAAGGCAGGGGTGTGATCCTGCAGCATGAACGCCTCCTGAAAGGAATCCGGAAGGATTCATTCGCGTGAAACAGCGATCCGAATGAACTCGCCTGACGGCCGGCGATCGTCACAGCGTGTCCGCGGTCAGTCCTTTGACCCGTTCGATCACGGCCTTGAAGATCGCCGGCGTCACTTCGTCGTGATCGGCCAGAAATTCATAAAATGTTTCGCTCCGAATCTTCAGCAGCACGGTCTCTTCAAGCGCCACTGCGCTCATCAGCCGCGGGGAATGATCGAACAGGGCCCATGCGCCCGCGCTCTGCCCGGGCCCGATCAGAATGATCTCCCGCCCGTCCTTTTCCAGCCGCACCCGGCCACGGACGACCACGTACATGGCGTCGGACATTTCCTGCTCGGAAAAGATGACGAACGCCGAAGGTGTGACCACGACTTCGGCCACAGCGCCGATATAGGCGAGCATCTCGGTCGTGGCGTACTTGAAGATGTCGACGCGTTGAAGAAACAGCACCTTTTCAACGGCGGACATCCATAGCCCCCCCATATCAACCTCGACACAATTCCGGCTGCAACGATGCGGCCCGCGCGGGTGTGGATCGATCGACCAGTTCCCGGGCGATCGCCTTCAGCCATGCGTCATCGCCCTCGAGCAGCGTTTGTAAGGCCTCGTCGCAGGACAGTTCTTCCCTCTCCCGGCCCGATTCGTTCTCACGCCCCTCCACGATCGGCACGACCAGTTCCCGCAAAGCCGGCGTCAGCAGGTTGTCGAGAAACTCCACGGCGCCCGCCCGGCGCTCCGGCGAGGCGCTCACATTGAACTGCACCGTACGGATATCCACGGGGTCGTAAATCAAGTGGAGAAAACGCAGGACGCGATGCCGGCTCTCGTCCAGGCGCTCGCCCAGAGCCCGCTCCAGAAGGTCGGCGATCTCGCCGGTCCCATGCGTTCCCTGCTCATCCCGTCTCCGGCGAATCGCGCGCTGGATGGCGCGAAATCCATCCCGCATGCGCGCTTCCTCTTCAATCAGGCGGACGACCCGCGGCGGTTCGAAGCGGATGCGTCCGGACCGGCTGCGCATCCGGTTCAGCGCCTTCGTCAGGGGGATATCGAGAACGGGGCTCATATGATGAATGCCATCGATGAACAAATCGGCGACCTCCTGACTTCCGAACATCGAGCAGACTTTGGGAATGCGCCGCCGAACATTCATGGGGGTTGCGTCGTCGTTGAAACGCCGCAGCAACTCCCGCAAAGCCGGATTCCCCATCTTCAGCAGCGCCTCGGTGGCTTCCCAACGGAGGGACCTCTCGGCGAGCATCGCGATGAGCCGCGGAATGACGCTCCGATGGCCGCGTTGCCCGCACGCCCAGATGGCCTTTTTCGCCACCTCCGGATTCGGATCGTCGAGCAGCCTGTTCAGAAACTGACGCGCGCGCGGCACACGAACAACGCCGAGCGCCTGCGCTGCCGCAGTTCTGGCGGCCACGCTGTCGGCCCCCGTAATCACCAGCGCGCGTTCGATGGTCCGCGCGCCGATCAGATCCGCATCCGACGGACGGTATCGCGCGCAGTAGTGGACCGCCGCCAGCACCACACGATAATCAGCGTTTGCCAACAGTTCCCTCAACGTGGATCGCGCCATTTGTGGTCCCGCCTCGCAGAAATGCCGCACAGCCTGAACGCGAACGTCCAGACTCGCGTCAGTCCACAACGGTTCGACCTCTGGCGTGAGCGTCTTCGACGCCGTCAGAAGAGAGACCGTTTCCTCACGCACGGCGGCGGACGGATGTTGTAAGAGTGAGGGCAGGCGGCTTCGCCAGACCTCGGAGTGGCTTAGCCCGAGCAGGCTGAGCGCATACAGAGTCTGCCGCTCGTCCGTCCCTGTCAGCGCAGCTTCGAGAGCGCGCCGCGTCGTACGGTCGAGCCCTCTGGGGCGCAGCCCTTCGGGCTCGATGGCCCTGCGGGCCAGAGCGGTCCGGAACGCCTCCACGTAACCGCGCCGCGCAGTCAGCGCGATGCCCAGCCACACCACGAGCGCGCCGGACGCCACCAGGCTGAGGGTCGACAACGAAAGCGCAAAGCCGGCCGTGAGCGCCAGAAGCAGAACGCCCCCCACGGCTCTCCCCCCGCGATCGACCAGCGTGTCCATCCGCGCCTTGGCCGCCGCGCGCGCCCGGGCTGAAATCGGCAGATAGAGGAGTTCCATCCCGGAACGGTGGACCGAGTAGCTCAGACAACCGTCCGTCAACTTGAGGATCGACACCGCCCATAGCGTGGGTTGCGCCGCCACGAGCAGAAAAGCGATCAGCAGCGCAATCGGCAGGAGAACGATGGCGGCGCCCGCGCCACACCGTTTGAGAACACGCTGGGTCAGGAAACTCTGGGTGAGCAGCGCCAGAACTCCGCCACACGATGTAATGCCGCCGAAATAGGCCGCCAGCCGGTCCGCCGAGGCGAAGCCCTGACCCGCAATGGTCTTGAACTCATAGTCGATGAAGGCCTCGACAATCACGCCGGCAAAGAGCAGCGACGCGAGCGTAGACACGTAGGACGATTCCTTGCGGTTCCCCCGCAAACCTTCCTCCGCGCCCCCGGGGTTATCCCGGCGCCTTCTCGCCGCTGGCCCTCCACGCGCGCGCGCCTCGACGCTTTCCAGCCGGCGCACAATCCAGAAGGTGGCCGCCAGCAGCGCCGCGCTCATCGGCAGCAGAACCGGCGCGCCGTACCAGGACGCCACGAAACCCGCCAGACCGCCGCCGAGGATACCGCCCACGACGCCGCCAAGACCGATCCAGGCAAAACCCCGCCTCGCCTCGCGCGCATCCAGCGCGTGATTGGCGAGCGACCAGGCCTGCGATACCACCACCGCGCCAAACACGCTGACCCAGACGTACAACGCATACAGCGGCAGGCGCCCTCCGCGCTCCACGGCCCGCCAGAATACGACCAGGCAGACGATGGCCACCAATGTTGTCCACCGGACGACAGAACGCACGCCTCTGGCGCTCAACGCCTTCGGATAGATCGCCGCCACTCCGCCGATGCCGGCCGCCGTCAGGATATAGAGCAACGGCAGTTGCGACGGCCCCACGCCGGCAACCAGCAGCGAATCGCGCGCCGCCCGCGTGATCGTGTAGCAGGCAATGACGATCAGGAGATACACCGACATCAGCGCAAGACGAGTCCGCTCGCTTTCCTGCGCGCCCGGCGCGCCCCCGATCATTGAACGGTAACGACTCAACTTCCACTCCTTTGCGGCTCGCCTAGGCCGCCACCGGCTCTGACACGGATTCTTCCGTCCTGCGGCGCGAGAGCGCGATCACCACAGTGATCCACACGACGATGAGTCCGACGTTCACCGCCGCGAACGTCTTCGTGCTCAACGCCCATTGGGTGCCCGCAAAGACGAACAGACCACTCAATGCGTCGCCCATCCGCCAGAAGAAACTGTCAATCGCGGTCTTGGCCTTGTATTTCGCCGAACGGCTGGTGGAAAGAAACAGCGCGTTCTTGCCGGTGTTCTGAATGGAATAGTCGACGGTGTTCTCCGCGATCTTCGTGATCCGGATCAAGCCCAGAACCGGCGCCAGCGCCAGCATGGTATAGCCGCCGAGAGCGATGAACGGCAGCAGGAGCAGCGACCGTCCGGTCCCCCAGAACTGCATGAGTCTGGACACCACAAACATCTGCAGCCCGGCGCCGATCACGTTCACCCAGAAAAAGAAGTCCGCATAAAAGCGTCCGATGTAGTTCCGGACCGCCAGCGTCTGGTCGAGGCTTCCGTGAGTCGCCACCTGGGCCGCCTGCGCCACGGTCTTGCCCAGAATGAATTCGCCGGTGGTGTTCACGCAGTTGGAGATCACCACCAGCAACGCGATCAGGAACAGATAGCGGCTCCGGAATACCAGCTGAAATCCGCCCATCGCCGCGAGAGGACGCTCGAACTGCGCGCTCGGCGTCTCGGCAATGGCTTCGCGGATCGCGCCTTCTTCGCGGTGGTGAATCCACACCGTCAGAATCATCGAACACGCCAGCAGGATCGCCGAGACCAGCATCATCGCGTATGGGCCGGCCGGCTCGAACAGGCGGCGCGCGAGAAACGCTCCGGCAATCGATCCCAGGGACGCGCCGACGCCGATGACGCCGAAGAGCCGCTCGCCGCGCCCCTCCGTATAGATGTCGTTGGCCAGCGCCCAGAATTGCGTGACGAGGAGAACGTTGAAGAGGCCCACCCAGAGGTAAAACGGAATACCCAGCGGCACGCCGAAACGCCCCAGCGCGTAGAACGCCGCCAGATTGGTAATGAACAGCGCGGTGATGCCGTTGATGAGCCACACGCGATTCAAACGGCTCGCCCAGAATCCATACACCGGGACGATCACCAGCAGCAACGCGGCCTGCGCCGCGGACGCGTAGCTCTTGATCTCCGCGCCGGCTTCTCCCAGGATCAGCGCCTCACGGACCGGCTTGATGATGTAATAGGCCGTCAGAAGCAGAAAGATATTCAGCAGCATCAGCAGCGCGGTCGCCCCCTCTCCGGGACGGACAACGCCAAACAGCGACAGCATTCTGTCCACAGCGCTCGGCGCCGGGACACGAGAACCGTGCTGACCATGCATGTGAGTCTTTCCTTTTAATCTTCTATTGCCACCTCGCTTGCGGCTGGCTCCTCATCGGAAGGCGCAATCGCAAAGCCAAAACACACCGGGCCGCAAAAGCGGCGCGATTTGAGCGTTCTGCGACGATCGCCCTCATGCGCCGCCACGCCCGCTGTTCAGCAGTGGAACATTCTTGAGATTCAGTTTGCGGTAGGAACGCGCGCCCTCTCCCGCGCATTGCGCTTGTAGGGGCGGCCTATGACCGTCCGACGTTTCAGGGTGAATTTCTGTTAATCAGCGATTTCCAATCCGAAACACCGGGCGGTCATCGACCGCCCCTGCAAGCAGGCGTGGCCCTCAGGTCTTTCCGTTGTGCAACGTTCAGGGGAGTGAGTGGAGCTTCTGCTCCAGCTCGATCATGGGCCGCTGGTTCACTCGAAGCGTCCCTTCACCGGGACGGTCCAGATCGGCAATCAACAGAATCACCATGGAAAGCGCCAGCCCCAGCAAACCGACCAGCCGGCTGCCTGCGCCGGACTGCCCGAACTGATGACCAACCG
>DASUFH010000450.1:0-9756 GCA_036274645.1 Terriglobia bacterium | reverse complement strand
CTTTGTTTTTCACGATCTTGACCTTGGTCCGGTTGCCGACCACGCTGTCGCCATCCTTGATGGACGCGATGCGACGGACGTCGATCCGGATCGATGAATAGAACTTCAGGGCGCGTCCGCCGGTGGTCGTCTCGGGATTACCGAACATGACTCCGATTTTTTCGCGCATCTGGTTGATGAAGACGAGACACGTCTTCGACTTCGAAACGATGCCGGTGAGCTTCCGCAGCGCCTGCGACATGAGACGGGCCTGCAGTCCCATCTGCGCTTCGCCCATCTCGCCTTCCAGTTCAGCGCGCGGCACCAGCGCCGCCACCGAATCGACCACGACAATGTCGACCGCGCCGCTGCGCACCAGCACCTCGGTGATCTCCAGGGCCTGCTCCCCGCTGTCCGGCTGGGAAACCAGCAGGTTGTCGATATCCACGCCGAGCTTGCGCGCATAGGTGGCGTCGAGCGCGTGCTCGGCGTCCACGAAGGCGGCCGCGCCGCCGGTCTTCTGCGCTTCGGCGATGGCGTGCAGGGCCAGCGTGGTCTTGCCGCTCGACTCCGGCCCGAAGATTTCAATCACGCGGCCGCGCGGAAATCCGTTGACGCCAAGCGCCAGGTCCAGCGCCAGCGAGCCCGATGAAATCGCTTCCATCGGCTGGCTCAGGTCGAGACCTCCCAGGCGCATGATGGAGCCTTTTCCGAACTGTTTTTCAATCTGCGAAACGGCCAGATCCAGGGCCCTGGTCTTCTCTACTTTTTCGTCAGCCATGCGTATGTCCTCATTCTCTTACTCTGATTTTTTCTTCAGCGACGAATGCCGGGCCTGCATCCGCGGCCATTATTGATTACCGACACGCCGTCGTGCGCGAGCCTGAACTCCCCACTATTGCGTTGCCGCCGCCTGGACACGCGGTCGTGCCGAGCCTCAACTCTGCACGACTGCGTTACCGCCGCTTGGAAGCGCCGTCGTGCACGAGCCGCAACTCCTCACGGACGAGTCCATTCAACTGATCGGGCCCGGCGCCCTCGGAAAAACTCGGAGCGCGCCTGCGATAGCGCGCTTCGCCGGGATTCAGGGATTGGGCCGTTTTGAAACACTCCTGCGCCTTTCGGAGCCAGTTCATTTCCAGACACAACAATCCAAGCTGGTAGAAAGCTTCCCCGAACGACGGATCGAGTTCGGTGGCCTGCTTGAGATGCTGGATGGCGCGCCGGTGCTGTCCGACCTCGTGGTACACGCCGCCGAGCAGAAAATGCACCGGGGCGCTGGCTTTCAACTCGAGCGCCGCCGTCAGGTGTTTCAGAGCGCCCTTCCGGTTACCCGATCGCGACAGCATCGCCCCCAGCACCGCGTGGGCCGCCGCCGAATCGTTTCGCAGCCCGATGGCGCGTTCCAGACGTCGTTCGGCCCCCGCCAGGTTGCCCGTCCGCTCTTCGAGCACACCCGCCAGCAGCGTGGCCTCAAAATCGTCGGGACGCGAACTCAGCACGCGCTCGAGACAGTCGAGCGCCTTGCGGTCATCGCAAGCCTGGAAGTGCGCCTCCGCCAGCAACAGGCCCAGCTCCAGATTGTCCGGGTCGCAATCCAGCGCGGAATTGAGCAGTTCGATGCTGGCCGCGCCGCGCCCATCCACGAGCAGGTCGTAAGAACGCTCGATCCATTTTTCGAACTGCTTGCGATCGGCGCCCCGATAGGCCTCCAACACACGCCGCGTGCGATTGCTCAACCGGTCCACGGCTTCGGTCTCGACGATGCGCGAGTCGATCCGCTTGCGCCAGTCCGATTCGAGATTGGCCAGATCGATTCCCGCCGATTCCAGCGAATCGGTGAGAGTTTCGATCATGGTGTGGTCGATGAAGTTGCTCGCTGCGACGCGCTCCACCGTTTCGATCAGCGTGTCCACACGCTTGTTGAGCATCGCAATGGAGTTTTCAAGAGCGCTGATCCTTTCCAGGACATGCTCTTCCATAAACGGAATCGATCCATCCAGCGTCCCCATTGCGCCCGCGGCCGAGGGCACCAGAAGACGCGCGCCGCACTTCCAGCAAAACTCGCGGCTCAGCGGATTCCTTGTGGTACAGCTCTGGCAATGAATCATAGGCTCTAGCTTCCCGCTCCAGTGGACAAGAGAGGTCCACCTGAAGCTTCAATATTCATAAAATCCTTTTCCCGTCTTTCGTCCCAGCCGGCCGGCGTCAACCATCTTTCGGAGAAGAGGACACGGCCGGTACTTCGGATCCCCCAGTTCCTGGTGCAGCACGTTGAGAATCTGGAGACAGACATCCAGCCCGATCAGATCGGCCAGCGCGAGAGGACCCATCGGATGATGCATTCCCAGCCTCATGACCGTGTCGACAGCCTCGGCGGATCCCACGCCTTCCATGACGCAAAACACCGCCTCATTGATCATGGGCATTAGCACACGATTGGACACGAAGCCAGGAAAGTCGTTGACGGAAACCGGGGTCTTTCCCATCGCTGTGGCAAGCCGTTCGGTAACTGCGGCAGTGTCGTCGGTGGTGGCGGCGCCGCGGACGATCTCGACGAGCGCCATGACGGGAACCGGATTCATGAAGTGCATTCCGATAACGCTTCCGGGCCGCGCCGTCCGCGATCCGATGCGGGTGATCGATATCGAGGACGTATTGGACGCCAGTATGACACCGGGGCGCGCAATCCTGTCCAGCATTTCAAAAACAAGCGCTTTAACCGCAAAATCTTCGACCACCGCTTCAACAATGAAATCCGCTCCGGCCAGGGCGCCCGCGTCCGCAGCGCCCGAAATCCGGCTCAAAATGGCGGATTTATCCGCTTCCGGGATCTTGCCCTTGGACGCTTCCCGGTCCAGGTTGTTCCGGATGGCCTGCAGTCCGCGCTCAAGCGCGCCGGGGGCCACATCGTGCAGGATCACACCGAGCCCGGCCCGGGCCGCAACGTGCGCAATGCCATTCCCCATTGTGCCGGCGCCCACGACCCCGATAACCTTCGGCGCCGGGCTCATCGCTCCACCGCCACCGCCACGGAATTGCCTCCACCCAGGCACAACGCCGCAATCCCGCGGCGCGCGCCGCGCCGCTGCATTTCATGGATCAGGGTCACCAGAATGCGCGCCCCGCTGGCCCCGATCGGATGCCCAAGCGCAACCGCGCCGCCATTCACATTGACCCGGGCCGGATCAAGGCCGAGTTGCTCCACCACGGCCACGGCCTGAACGGCAAATGCCTCATTCAACTCAATAAGATCCACATCCTGCAGGTTCCATCCGACCTTCTTCACCAGCCTCCGCACCGCTTCGACCGGCGCCATCATCACCAGCATCGGCTCGATGCCGCTCACGGCCTGGCCGACAATGCGGACCAGCGGAGCCCGCTTCATCTGAGCGGCGCGTTCCGCCGATGTCACCACCAGCGCTGCCGCGCCGTCATTGACCCCGGGAGCGTTGCCGGCGGTGACCGTGCCATCCTTCCTGAACGCCGGTTTAAGCGCTGCCAGCGACTCGAGCGTCGCTTCGGGACGGGGAGCCTCATCGGTATCTACCAACAGCGCCGCCCCCTTCTTCTGCTGAACCGGCACGCCGACAATCTCGTCCTTGAAGCGGCCCGCCCGCATGGCTGCAACCGCCCGGCGATGGCTTTCCAGCGCGTACATGTCCTGACGTTCCCGCGGGACGCCATACTTCTCTGAAACCACTTCCGCGGTGATCCCCATGTGCACATCTCCGTAGACGTCCCACAGACCATCACGGATCATGGAATCCACCAGTTCCGCGTTCCCCAGCCGATACCCTTCCCGCGCGCGCTCCAGCAGATATGGCGCCCGGCTCATGCTTTCCATGCCGCCGGCCACTACGATCGAGGCGTTATCGGTCTGAATCGCCTGCGCGGCGAGAGCCACCGCCTTCAGACCCGACCCGCAGACCTTGTTGATGGTCATCGCGGCGCTCTCTGCCGGAAGACCGGCGCCCATCGCCGCCTGCCGCGCAGGGTTTTGCCCCAGGCCGGCCGCAAGCACGTTGCCCATGATGGTTTCATCGATGTCTACGGGAGAAAGCCCGGCGCGTTCAACGGCGGCTTTGACGGCAATCGCGCCCAATTCGGGCGCGGAAAGGGATTTCAAGGCCCCGAGGAATCTTCCAATGGGCGTGCGGACCGCGCTGAGGATGACCGGATCATTCATGGTCAGTCTGCCTCCACGAGCGTATCACAGGCGTTATTGGGGGGAACGGGTGCAGCCGGTTGTCCATTATCCATGGACAATGGACGACCGGGGGACGGAACCCAAACGGAAAAGCCGCCGGGAGCGCCGGCGGCCTTGAACGATTCCGAATGCGATTCGGTTAGAGCAAACGGAATGTCACTTCCATCGTGACCCGCACCGGAACGGGCTTTCCGTTCTCGGTGCCTGGCCGGAACTTCCAGGTACGCACGGTCGTGATCGCGCTCTCATCCAGTCCGTACCCCAGCTTGCGCAGCAGCTTGATGCTGGCGTTGTCGACCGTTCCGTCTTCCTTGACGATGATCTCGAGCAGCACCTGACCGGTAATCTTGTTCTTCCGGGCATCTTCCGAATAGGCCGGATTGGGGTTGTACACCGGGACCGGCGGTTTCACGGCCCCGCCGATGGTCTTGGGACCACCATTACCGCAGCAACCTTCGTTTCCGGGCCCGCCGATACGATTGGCAATAACGCCGGTATCCCCGCCGCCGACGCCACCATTTTTGCCGGGTCCAAAGCCAGGACCTTCACCTTCGCCAAGACCGCGGCCGGTACCGTTACCAATACCGCCACCGGTTCCAGTCCCGGACGATTTCGGAAGGTCCGGAGGCGCCGTCGGCAAACCGACGAGCGCTGGAGACGGCAGGTCGAAACGGAAGGGCTGCGCGTTCTGCGCAACGAGCGTCTGAGGGGCAGCTATAAGCGGATTGTCGTTGACCGCCTCAAGCTGCGGAGGAACCAGCTGTACTTGCGCAAACTGTGGAATTTCACCCTTGGACGCCGGTGTCAGATCCTTCTTGCCACCACCACCACCACCACCGGCAAAATCCGGAGCTGGTTTCGGCGGCGGAGCAACTTCCTTTGGCCTGCCGCTCGGTTTGCCACCTTCCGTCGCGGCCGTCGCGACCTTCGGCTGTTCCTGTTTAACCTCTGGCGGCTTGGGCGGTTCCGGTGGCGGCAGCGTCACCTTATCCGGGACGAGCGTCGTGATCTGAATCACCGTCTCGTCACCGATCGCAGCGGCTTTCACCATGCGGGGCAGATACAGAACGACGGCGCCGAGCGCCGCATAGCCGATGAAGGTGAATACCTGCGTCTTGTACCGCCGTCGGCCCCAGATCTCTTCGACTTCCACGGCCTCGACATCGTAGGTGCGCGGATGGCGCCAGTCCTCGATCATTCCCCGAATCGAGGCGAACATGGAGCTCAGCGCTGACGGCTGCTCAATGAGCAACCCAACGGCTTCCGGATCAGGCTCCGCAGTCACCTGGACAGGCACGGGTGGATTCTTGTATGCCTCGTAAGACTCTCGGATCTGCTTGATTAGCGAGGCAATCCAGGATGGCTGATCGGAGACACTAGTGACCGTAGTGAAGACAGCCGACTCGTCGGTGTTCCTCGGTTCCATGCTTTTACCCCCGGTCGACGGTTCAAAAAACGCGTCCAGAGAATATCACAGTCCGCGGATATAATTTTCCGCGGATGACGACAAAATTCAAAGCTCGATTGCCGTACCTGGCGTTCGTAATCATCATCCTGATTCTGGATCGCTGGACCAAGGCGCTTGTCCTGTCCAGGTTCGAACTCGGCGATTCAATTCAGGTTATAGACGGTTTGTTCGACATAACGTATGTACGAAATAACGGAATTGCTTTCGGAATTCTCAATTCCTTCGGCTCCCCCGTTCAAACCGTCCTTCTGGCGCTGTTTTCCACCACCGCTGCGGTGGTGGTGATCATTTACAGCCTGCGCCATCCCGTCGAAGACCGCGTCCTGCAACTCTCGCTCAGCCTGATTCTCGGTGGCGCGATCGGCAATCTCTGCGATCGATTGCTTTACGGCTATGTCGTGGACTTCCTTGAATTTCACGCGGGCCGCTACACCTGGCCGACATTCAACGTGGCCGATTCCGCCATCTCGATAGGCGTCATCCTGCTGGCCATCGAGATCTTCCGACATGAAACTCCGCGTCAGGCCTGAAGAAGCGGGACTGCGGCTCGACATCTTCCTGGCCCGCAGGTTGGAATCGCTGACGCGCTCCCGTATCCAGTCGCTGAACCGGGCGGGCGGGGTGCGTGTCAACGGCCGTTCGGAGAAAGCGGGCTATACCGTCCGGGATGGCGACGGCATCGACATCGATCTCGAAGCGACGGCCGATGCGATGTCTCCGGCGCTTGAGCCGGCGCCACTGCCGCTTCACGTCCTCTACGAAGACGACGACCTGGCCGTCATCGAAAAGCCGGCCGGCCTCACCGTCCATCCCGGCGCTGGCGCGCGCGTTCCTACCCTGGTTCACGGGCTGCTCTATCGCTTCAAAGAGCTGTCGCGCCCCACCGGGGCGCCGGACCGGCCCGGCATTGTGCATCGCCTGGACAAGTGGACATCGGGCCTGATCATCGTCGCCAGGAACGACCGGACACACGCGCGGCTGAGCAAGGCGTTCGAAGAGCGGCGCGTCCGGAAGGTCTACCTGGCGCTCGTCCACGGGCGGCTTCCCAAACCCGCCGGCGAAGTCACGCTCAATATTGGCAGGCACGCGAGCATCCGAACCCGTATGGCGGCCGCGCCCGGCAAGGGGCGCGTGGCGCACACCGCATGGAAGGTCATCGCAGAGTTCGCGGGATTCTCACTCCTCGAAGTCCGGATCAAGACGGGCCGCACACATCAGATCCGCGTCCATCTTGCCGCCATTGGCCATCCTGTCGCCGGAGACAGCGTGTACGGCGCCACCAGCCACCGGCGTTTTCGACAGACTTATGGCGCCCTCGTGGAACCGGAGCGGCACCTGCTCCATGCGGCGGAACTCGAGTTCGATCATCCCACCACGGGCGTACCTCTCCGCTTTTCGTCGCCGCTGCCGCCGGATTTTTCCGGTCTCGTCGAGCGCTTACGCGCGCCGGCAAAGTCGCAATAGCTGTTATCCTGCGTGAGCAGGCAGACGGGTGATCGCTCCAAGCTTCGGCGCGGAGAGGAAAGTCCGGGCTCCACAGGGCAGTGCGCCTCGTAACTCGAGGGCTCGCAAGGGACGGAAAGTGCAACAGAAAACACACCGCCGATGGCCGAAAGGCTCAGGTAAGGGTGAAATGGCGCGGTAAGAGCGCGCCGGCGGTCCGGTAACGGATCGGCCTGGCAAACCCCGCATGGAGCAAGGTCAAATAGGGAACACGCCGCGCAAGCGGCATGGACGGCCCGTCCGCGTTCCCGGGTAGACTGCTGGAGCCGCGAGGAGACTCGCGGCCTAGATGAATGATCGCCACTCCGCTTCGGCGGAGCACAGAACCCGGCTTACAGTCTGCCTGCGAAAATTCTAACTTGTAGGGGCGGTCGATGACCGCCCGACGTTTCGGAATGGAAGTCTCTGATTGAACAGAGTGGCGCCATGAAACGCTGGGCGGTCATAGACCGCCCTACAAATCAGTCCGAAGTTTCCCCGCCTTCACCGGCCACCGGTAAACGCAACGTGAACGTGGTTCCCTCACCCGGCCTGCTCGCCACCGACAACTGCCCCCGCATGGCCTCCGCTATCGTCTTCGCCAGCGACAATCCCAGCCCGGCCCCGTGAATCTGCGCGGCAGCCGCTGAAGCGCCACGATAGAAGGGCTCGAAGATGCGGGGCAAGTCTTTCGCATCTATGCCGATGCCGCGGTCCGAAACGGCAATCCACACTTCCCTTCCCCCCGGCCCATCCTCAACACAGGCGCGAATTCCGATCCAGCGTTCCGGACCGCCGTATTTCAGGGCGTTCGTCAGCAGGTTCTGCAGGCACTGCGTCAGCGCGGAAAGATCACCACGCACCTGCGGGAGGCCGGATGGAATGTCCTTTTCGACCGTGAACTGCGCGGCGTCGATGAGATCTTCGGTACCCGCCAGCGCGGCGTCGACGAGTTCCCCGACGTCCAGCGGCCGCGGGTGATACCGGTGCCGGTCCTCGCTCGTCGCGGCGAACAGCAGAACCTCCTCCACGAGGCGGGACAGGCGCCGCGTCTGATTCTCGATCGCTCTTCCATACTGCTTCATCTGCGATCCTTCACCGACCACGCCGTGCGCAATGTTTTCGGCGGCGGAACTGATGATCGCCAGCGGCGAACGCAACTCGTGCGACACCGTGGTCACGAAATCCATCTGCAGCTTCGCGAGCCGGCTGGCGCGCAGGCTCGCCAGAATGAGCATGGCCACGCTGACCGCCAGCAGGATAATCACGGCGAAGCTAATGGCGAGATCCCGCCGCCGCAGTTCCGCCACAAACGCGCCGAGCGCGCCGCCCCGGCGATGGCGCACCACCAGTTGCCAGCCGGGCGCGTCGGCGCTTTCGTTGACCAGAGGGAACCATGACGGCCCCAGCGAGCCCGCCAGACCTGCCATTCGCGCGTTTTCCGACAGTTCATGAAAGACATAGATCGGAGAGCCGTAACGGCGCTCGGTGCCATTTCCAAAAATGTCCATGCGGCCGTCCGCGTCGCGGACTTCCTCGACGCCGAACCGGGGATCGGACGAATACAACGGCTCCTCATCCGGCGTTCCGGGCACAACTGCAATGAGGTAATCGAGGCCGTCCACCCCCATGAAATAACGCCGCGCCAGATCGGGCAGAATCCGATTGCGGATCGTTTCGCGATCCAGCGCGACAACCAGCCAGGCGGTGTCCAGCGATTCGATCCGGCGAACCAGTGTCAGTGTCTCCGGCTCGAAGCGCCAACCGGCCAGACCACGCGGAAAAAATTGCCTTCCGGCGCGCTCCGCGGCCGGCGTGGCGTTCTTCAGCCTCTCACCCAGAATCGCCATCTGCCGAGGCAAGTCCACCGGTTCAAAGCGCGAGCCCTCATTGTTCAAGCGCAGCGCGCCAAAATGAACGGAACCGACATCACGCAGAATGAACAGCCCCTCCGCCAGTTCCCGATATTCCGCGCCCGCGCTCCAGTCCCGGAAGCGGCGCGCATACAGATCGAGATTGCCGCTGCTTTCCGAATCCACGTGCAGCGCGCCGGCCACATCCGAGATGTCCCGATAAAGATTCAGCCGCCAGTTCGTCATCGACATCTGCAGGCTGTCGGCCAGCCGGACACTGGTGGCTTCGCTGATCTGGTTACTCCACCGGTACACCAGCACCGCCAGAAGCAGAAGGACGGCAAGAACGACTGCGGCGGGAATGACGAAGGCCCGGGTCGGCGCGCGCTCGCTCACGGCGTGAACTTGTAGCCGAGACGCTTGAACCGTCACGATGTAGCGGGGCTGGCGCGGATCGGGCTCGAGTTTCTGGCGCAGGGAGGCGACGTGCACATCCACGGTTCGCGTGTATGCGCTGGCGCTGTAGCCCCAGACCTCGGTGAGCAGTTCCTCGCGTGACAGGGTGGTTCCCGGCCGGTCCGAAAAATATCGCAGCAGCTGAAACTCCCGCGCCGACAGGTTGATGGCTTCACCCGCCCTGGTCACGGCGGTTCCCCGCCGATCGATGCAGACATCGCCGAACTGATCGACGCCGTTCGTTTCGGGACGCGGAGCGGATCCCGCCGGCACGCGCCGCAGGAGCGCCTCGATACGCGCGACGAGTT
>DASUFH010000449.1:0-3553 GCA_036274645.1 Terriglobia bacterium | reverse complement strand
CATGCCCCGAGTCGACTCCAACGTCGTCCGACTCCGTATTCATAAGCGCATCCGCAAGAAGCTGAACGGCGACAGCGCCCGGCCCCGGCTTTCCGTGTTCCGGAGCAACAAGCATATTTATGCGCAGATCGTGGACGATTCCAAGGGAAGCACCATTGTCGCGGCGTCTTCGCTCGACGCGGACGCGAAGAGCAGCGTCAAGAATGGCGGCAATGTGGCTGCCGCGAAGGCGGTGGGCAAGGCGGTTGCCGAACGCGCCATCGACAAGGGAATCAAGGCGGTCCTTTTTGACCGCGGCGGTTACATCTATCACGGCCGGGTGAAAGCCCTGGCCGACGCGGCCCGCGAAGCGGGACTGCAGTTTTGAGGGGTTCAAACTTGATTACACAACGGATCGACGCATCGCAGCTTCAGTTGAAGGACACGGTCGTGTCCATCAACCGTGTGACCAAGGTCGTCAAGGGCGGCAAGAACCTGAGCTTCAGCGCCCTGGTGGTTGTTGGCGACGAAGGCGGTCATGTCGGTTATGGCAACGGCAAGGCGAAGGAAGTGCCGCAGGCCATCCGCAAGGCTATCGAGTCGGCCAAGAAGAACATGATTCGCGTGCCGATGATGAAGCACACGATCCCGCATCAGGTCATGGGGCTCTACGGCGCGGGCCGGGTGCTGCTGAAGCCGGCGGTCGAGGGAACGGGAATCATTGCCGGGGGCGCCGTTCGCGCGGTGATGCAGGCGGCGGGAATTTCGAATATCCTGACGAAATCGATCGGGACGTCGAATCCGCACAATGTGATCAAGGCGACCTTCGACGGGCTCAAAAATCTGCGCGACCCCAAAGAGGTCGCTCGTCTCCGGGAAAAGCCTCTGGAAGACATCATGGGATTGGAACATGACAGCCAATAAGAAGACGGCGCCGTCCGGCGGCCGCATCAGGATTCAGTATTACCGCAGCGCGATCGGCTTCTCCAAAGGCCAGAAGGCTGTGGTGAAGGGCCTCGGTTTCGGGAAACTGAACTCCGTGCGCGAGGTGGTCGATACCCCGGCTGTGCGCGGAATGGTTGCCAAGACGCCGCACTTGTTGCGGATTGTGGAGTAGGCGATGCCGACAGGAATTCATTCGGTCAAACCCAACCCGGGATCAACCCACAAACGCAAACGGGTTGGCCGCGGCCCTGGTGGCGGGCACGGGAAGACGGCGACACGCGGAAGCAAGGGCCAGTGGTCCCGCTCGGGAACCAGCCAGAAGCGTGGTTTCGAAGGCGGCCAGATGCCGCTGCACCGCCGCATTCCCAAACGCGGATTCACCAACGCGCCGTTCCGGAAGGAAACGACGGCCATCAACGTCCGCGATCTCGCCCGCTTCGAGGGCGGCTCGAAAGTCGGTCCGGATGAACTGATTGCCGCCGGCGTCATCCGCAAGGTTGCGCCGTACGGACTGCGCGTGCTCGGCGATGGCGCGATCGATCGCGCGCTGCATGTGTCGGCGCATTATTTCACTCCGGGCGCGAAAGAAAAGATCCTGGCGGCGGGTGGAACGGCTGAGGTTATCCAGTCGTGACTGACGCGATTCAGAATATTTTCCGGATTCCGGACCTGCGCAAGCGCATTATCTTCATGCTTGCGTTGCTGGCGGTTTATCGCATCGGCGCGATTATTCCGACGCCGGGAATTGACGCCGAAGCCCTGGCGCGTTTTTTTACGGAAAATCAGGGGACTGCGCTCGGCATCCTGGACCTGTTTTCGGGTGGCAACTTCCGCCGTCTGACGATTTTTGCCCTGGGCATCATGCCCTACATCACGGCGTCGATCATCCTGCAGTTGCTGGCGGTGGTGTGGCCGTATCTGGAAAAACTGTCCAAGGAAGGTGATCTCGGCCGCCGCAAAATCACGACGTACACCCGGTATCTGACGGTCGGCCTGGCGCTGGTGCAGTCGGCGGGTATTGCCTACGCGCTGGCGCGGCAGGGCGATTTCGTCAAGATCCCGACCCTGCAGTTCATCCCCATGACGATGCTCACGCTGACGACAGGCACGGCGTTCATCATGTGGCTGGGCGAACAGATTACCGAAAGGGGCATCGGCAACGGGATGTCCCTGATCATTTTTGCGGGAATTGTCGTCGGCCTGCCGAACGCCATCGGCGACATCGTTCTCAAACTGCAGGCCGGTGAATGGAATCTCCTGCTCGTGCTGATTCTGCTTGCCGTGATGGTCCTGATCGTCATGTTCATCGTGCGGGTCGAGCGTGCCCAGCGGCGAATACCGGTGCAGTACGCCAAGCGGGTCGTCGGCAGAAAGGTGCTGGGCGGGCAGAGCACGCACCTGCCGTTACGCGTGAACTCGGGCGGGGTTATTCCGGTCATCTTTGCGTCGTCGATCCTGACCTTCCCCCAGACGTTCGGGATGATGGGGGACAACCGGTTCCTGACGTGGATCAAGGAGAGTCTCGGATACGGCGATCCGCTGTATAACCTGCTGTACGTCGGCGGAATCATTTTCTTCTGCTATTTTTACACCTCGATCATCTTCAATCCGAACGAGGTTGCCGACAATATGCGCAAGTACGGCGGATTCATTCCGGGAATCCGTCCGGGAAAGCGTACGGCCGAATACGTGAACGACGTTCTGACCCGGATCACCCTGGTGGGCGCGATCTATCTGGCCATCATCGCGATCATTCCGGAGTTCATGATCACGGGGCTTCACGTACGCAAGATTCCGTTCATCGGCTCCTGGCTCGACGGCGTATTGCCGCCGATTATCACGGAAGGCCTCAAGGTGAATTTTTACTTTGGGGGCACGTCGCTGTTGATTGTGGTGGGTGTGGCGATGGATACGATCCAGATGGTGGAATCCCAGTTGGTCATGCGTCACTATGACGGCTTTCTCAAGAAGGGACGAGTTCGCGGTCGCCGCTCGAGCTAGCGAATACGCATCATGGGTCACAGGACGGGGCGTAAAATCATTATTTTGCTGGGACAGCCCGGAGTCGGCAAAGGGACGCAGGCGAAGGAGATCATGCGCGTCCTCAGCATTCCCCAGATTTCAACCGGGGACATGCTGCGTGACGCCGCGGCTCGCCAGACACCTCTCGGCATGGAAGCGAAGGCCCGCATGGACGCCGGCCAGCTGGTCAGCGATGACGTGGTCAACGGTATCGTGCGGGAGCGGGTCCGGCTGGAGGATTGCGCCCGCGGATTCATTCTGGATGGATATCCGCGTACCGTCCAGCAGGCGGAAACGTTCGGCGGAGAGTTGGGGACCGCCGACAGAGTCTGGGTGATCGAACTGTCCGGTGATCCGGCGAAGGTGATGTCGCGCCTGATCGGCCGGTTGATGTGCCCGCAATGTGGGGCCATTTTCAATACGATGAGCCGCGCGCCCAAGGTGGATCGCAAATGCGACCGCTGTGGCGGCGGGCTGGTTCAGCGGGCTGATGATCGCGAGGAATTGATCCGGGAACGTATGAAGCACGATAGCCGCGAAACTGCGCCGCTCGTGAAGCATTACCTGAAAGCCGGTTGCTACCATCGGGTGAATGGCATGCGCGAGA
>DASUFH010000448.1:0-2404 GCA_036274645.1 Terriglobia bacterium | reverse complement strand
CGGCTTCGTCGGATTCGTCGTGCCCTATGCGTTCTGTATCGCCGCGCTCGCCACAAGGCAGTTGGGGGATACGTGGATCCGCACGACCCGGCGCTGGACGATGTTCGCCTGGCTGATCCTCGGCATCGGAATCCTCCTCGGTGGTTTCTGGGCTTATCACGAGCTGGGCTGGGGCGGCTTCTGGGCATGGGACCCGGTGGAAAACGCCTCGTTGATGCCCTGGCTGATCGGAACGGCGTTTCTGCACTCGGTGATGGTGCAGGAGAAGAAGGGCATGCTCAAGATCTGGAACGTTGTGCTGGTGATCATGGCCTACACGATGTCCATCTTCGGCACGTTCCTGACCCGCAGCGGATTCATCCAGTCCGTCCACGCGTTCGCTCAATCGCCAGTGGGCTATTACTTCCTGGCATTTATCGTTCTGGCTTTGTCCTATTCGCTGTATCTGCTTTTCGATCGTTTGGACTATTTGAAAAGCGAAGCGCAGATGGACGCCGTCGTTTCGCGCGAGAGCAGTTTCCTGTTCAACAATCTGTTGCTGCTGGCCGCGTGCTTCGCGGTCCTCTGGGGAACGGTTTTCCCGGTCCTGTCTCAATGGGCAACCGATCAGGAAGTGACGCTGAAGGGGCCCTGGTTCAACAGCGTGATGGTGCCGATTGCGATCGCGCTGATGTTTCTGACCGGAGTGGGCCCGCTTTTGGCGTGGCGGAAGGCGTCCACGAACAGTCTTAAACGCAATTTTGCGATACCGGGCGTCATTGCCCTGGCATCGGGCGTGGCGCTCTATTTCTGGGGCGTGCGTCATTTTTATGCGTGGATGTCCCTTGTGATGTCGATCTTCGTGGCGGCGACGATCGTCCGGGAGTTCTTCAAGGGAGCGCGGGCCCGCTCGAAGGGTACGGCGGAGTCCCTGCCGCAGGCGGTGATCAATCTGACACTGGGAAATACACGTCGATATGGCGGCTATATCGCCCACTTTGGATTCGTGCTGCTGTTCGTTGGGTGGGCGGGACAGGCGTTCACCAGGGATATCGATTTCGATCTGGGGGTCGGTGAAACCTTTGCTTTCGATCGCTATGTGTTCCGCGTCGAAAAGTTAGGCGTGAATCGAAATCCCAACTATGTGGCGCAGCAGGCCACCGTGGGTCTCTACGAGAAGGCCAGCATTGCGGATTCGGACTCCTCAGCCCGGCTTGTCGCTACGATGCAGCCGGAAAAGCGCATGTACCTGGCCAGCCAGACTCCGACAACGGAAGTCGCCATCCGGTCCACACCCCGGGAAGATGTCTATCTCGTGTTTCAGGAGTCGTCGTCGGATGGCGCGAAGGCGCGGCTGAAGGCGTATCTCAACCCGCTGGTCATGTGGGTGTGGAGCGGCGGTATTGTGCTGGCGCTGGGCACGCTGATCGCGTTGTTGCCCAACAGAAAGACGCTGCCTTCCCGGCGCGTGGCGCGCGAGGGACAGGCCGAGGAAAACGTCAAAGAAGGTTCAAACGTTGAAACAGTCCATCAATAGACGCGCATTTCTGCGCGGTCTCCTGGTTGCGGCGGCTCTTCCGGCCGCGACGGTGATTCAGGCGGCCGACCGCGACCGGATGAACGATCTGGGCGAGCGGCTGATGTGCATGTGCGGATGTGGGCAGCTGCTGATCAAATGCAACCATACGAACTGTCCGAAGTCCGTGCCCATGCTCAAGGAACTCGCGGCGCACATTGATTCTGGTGAGAGTGATCAGGAGATTCTGTCATTTTTTGTCCAGAAGTATGGAACGGCGGTGAATCCCAGCGGAGGTTCGCAGGGACAGATCGCCAAGGCGGTTTCCTACGTCGCGCTTGCGGCGGGAGCGGTTACGGCCGTGGTGGTGGTTCGCCGCTGGAAACATTCCGCCGATGAATCCGGCCGGCCGGCGGCGCCGGAAGGGGAAGCTTCCATGGACTCGGAATATCACCGCCGCGCGGAAGAAGATCTGAAGAATCTCACCCCGGAAGACTGATGCTCTACGTTTTTTGTGCGCTCCTGGGCGGTGGCGTCCTTATGGCTATTGCGGTTCCGCTGTTTGGCCGTCGGGACACGCTCGAATCCGCCATCATCGAAGAAACCCAGTGGGATTTGCTGCAGCGCAAGAAGGAAGTCACCCTGGGCAACGTGCAGGATCTCGATTTCGAGTTCAAGTGCGGCAAGCTTTCCGAAAGTGACTACCGCGGCATCCGGGCCGATCTGATGAATGACGCGGCCCGGACTCTGGCCGAGATCGACCAGCTCGAAGCGTCGATGGATCTGGATGCGCTGATCAGTCGTGAAGTGGCGGCGCGAAACAACTCCGAGGCGCGCAAGTCCGCGGCATGTCCAGCGTGCGGCAGCAAGAATCCCCCGACCGGCAAATTCTGCGGCGAATGTGGAGCG
>DASUFH010000447.1:0-12959 GCA_036274645.1 Terriglobia bacterium | reverse complement strand
TATATGCCTTCGGATCGTCAACGGTCACGCGGATTTCGAGGCGCCCGAAATCCGGCCGGCGGATTTCCTCCCGAACTTTCGCTGATTCCGTGAGCACGCTCCCATTCCAGTCGATCCACGTGTCATCACGAATTCCGATCGTGTCGATCACCAGCGTATCGCCGGACCACTTCGCCGACGAATAGCCTTGCCATGATGGTGTCGGATCTTCCGGAAGGGGACGCGCGTCGGTGAACACCTGCCGGTACCCGGCGTTCATTTCGTTGAGCACCACGAGCAAGGCGGGCGTGTGGACAAATTTCAGCAGGTGCGGCAGCCCATAGGCGCGCAGAAAATTGTCGGGCAGGCAGCGTATATGGGGGTCATCGATCGCCAGGTTGTCCGTGCGTTCCTTGACGATCGGCACAAGCCAGGGCTGATAGGGCAGCCCGCCCGGAATATCGACGCCGATGTTTGCCATCTGGCGCGAAGCCCGGATCGCGCCGGGATCGCCTGGGCCTTCCGCGGCCGCGGGTGTTTGTCCGGGACCGCCCTGCTGCTCCCGGGGACTCGACAGGGTTCCCGGCCGCGGACTGTTGGGCTCCGCCGTTGTCCAGATACCGGAAAGATCGGGCTTGCCGTCCGCCAGTCGGGGCGCGGGGGCCGACATGTTCACCGCGCCATCGGCTTTTCTCGGAACGCCTGCCGTCGGATATTTGATCCATTGGGCGCCCAGATGGCCCGCTGCCAGGAACGTCAACAGAATCACGAGCGCGCCGGCGCTGAACACGACAGACGATCGCATTCGAGACCGAAGATTCGGGTGTCGGGAGAGAAATGGGTTCGGCATTGCGGGGAGCATATACCAATGCGGCATCGATGAAAATCAGATGAAAAGCACGTCGCGCCGCTGCCCCATGCAGCGGCGGTCTATGACCGCCCGACACTTCGGAGTGGAACTATCTGGAACGCTGGGCGGTCATAGACCGCCCCTACATGCGGACGGGGAGGGAAAATTCCGCGCGGTTTTCAAACCGGCTAAGACGCGAGTACACTCGCAGTCCAGGAGGCAGAAGAAGATGACGGAATCACTGGCGGCCATGACGCCGCGTGAACTGACCGTGTTGCAGTCGGCGCCGCTTTTCGTATTTCAGATTAACGTGAATCCGCCGAGCGTCGTGGGGGCGACTCCGGGCTACGACAGACGGATCGGAGAGATTACCGGCGGCCGGTTTGAAGGCGAGAAGCTGCGGGGCAAAATCCTCTCCGGTGGCAGCGACTGGCAGTCCTTGCGCGCCGACGGCGCCACGACCCTGAACGTGCGTCTCGTCCTCGAGACCGATGACGGCGCGCTGATCGGCATGACGTATCTGGGCGTGCGGCACGGGCCGAAGGAAGTGCTTGACCGCATTGCGCGCGGTGAAAATGTCAATCCGTCGGAGTATTACATGCGGGCGACTCCGTATTATGAAACCGCTTCGGAAAAGTACGGCTGGCTGAACCGGATTGTTTCGGTGGCCTACGGTCATCGCGTTGCGGGCGGCGCCATCTATCAGGTGTTCCAGATTCTCTGATGGGCGGCCTTGCGCCGCCGGCGCAGGGCTTCCATCTGCAGGTCCGCTTTGGATTTCGGGGCGCTGGTCGAGAACTGGTCGACATGGCAAGGACCTCAAACCTTTCGGACAAGGTTTTGGCACTCTACCACATGTAAGGTCGATGAATTTTCTGCTTGAGTCCCGGGCGAAACCTGCCTAGTCTCCGGCCATCGGTTCCGAAGCATCTATAGCATTTAGTGACCGCAGTTCCGAAGGAGGACGCGATGAAGCGATGGCCGGCAATTGCCGCGATGTTGGCGCTGGTGATGGGCGCAGGCGCCGCAGGCGCCCGACAGAGCGCCAGGAAGTTCGTTCCGGTGACCGACGCGATGCTGCGTGAGCCGGATCCGGGCGACTGGCTGATGTGGCGCCGCACACTGAACGGCTGGGGCTACAGCCCGCTGACTCAGATCGATCGTGGCAACGTCGCGCAGCTCCGCCAGGTGTGGACGCGCCCGATGGGGCCGGGCACGAACGAAGCGACACCCCTGGTCCACGACGGCGTGATGTATCTGCCGCATCCGGGCGATCTCATCCAGGCCATCGACGCCGTGAAGGGCGAACTCATCTGGGAATACCAGCGTCCGAACGCGCGCCGTACGACGAACCGGAACATTGCGATGTATGGCGCCTGGATTTACGACAGCAGTTCCGATAATCACGTCTATGCGCTGAACGCCGAAACCGGAAAGGTCGTCTGGGATTCCGAGGTCATCGATCCGGCGAAACCCGCCAACGCGAGTTCCGGTCCGATCGTCGCCAACGGCAAGGTCATCGCCGGACGCCAGTGCCAGCCCGGCGCGGGCCGCGACGGCTGCGTCATCACGGCGCACGACGCCAAAACGGGGAAGGAACTGTGGCGGACCTACACGATTCCCAGACCCGGGGAGCCGGGCGACGAAACATGGGGCGGCGTGCCGCTGGATCAACGCTGGCACGTCGGCACATGGATGGTTCCGAGCTTCGATCCGGAACTGAACCTCATTTACGTCGGGACGTCCGTGACGATTCCGGCGCCGAAGTTCATTCTCGGAGGCAATGACGCAAAACACCTCTATCACAACTCCACGCTCGCGCTCGACGCCGACACCGGAAAGATCGTGTGGTATTACCAGCACATCGTCGACAACTGGGACCTGGACCATCCCTTCGAGCGCATGCTCGTCGATACCGCCGTCGCGCCCAACCCGCGCGACGTCGTGTGGATCAACCCGAAACTCAAGCCCGGCGAGCGCCGCAAAGTGACGACCGGCATTCCGGGCAAGACCGGCATCGTCTACACACTCGACCGGCAAACGGGAGAGTTCCTCTGGGCGCGTCCCACCGTGACGCAGAACGTCGTCGGATACATCGACGGCGCGACCGGCGCTGTAACCGTCAATCCCGATACGCTCTTTTCGAAGATCAACGAGAGCCATCTCGTGTGCCCCGGCTCGAACGGCGGCAAGAACTGGCCGGCAGGCGCCTACAGTCCGCAAACCAATACGATGTACTTTCCGCTGCAGAACATGTGCATGACCGCCACGACCAATACGGACAAGCGGGATCCTTCGAAAGTCTACGGCATCAACACCACCCAGCAGTTCTCGCCCGGCGCGGACAAGGTCGGGACGGTGTATGCGATCTCCGCGGAAACAGGGCAGACGGTGTGGAAACATGAGCAGCGCGCCGGCACGATGTCTCTGGTGGCCACGGGCGGCGGACTCGTGTTCGGCGGCGATGTCGAAGGCCGCTTCAAGGCGTTCGACGACCGGACCGGCAAGGTTCTTTGGGAAACCAATCTCGGCGCGCCCGTCAGCGGTTATCCCATATCGTTTGCGGTTAACGGCAGACAATACGTGGCGGTGACCGCGGGCCCTTCGCTCGTTGCGACGACCGATCTCAGGTTGACTCCCGAGATCAAGTCCGGTGACGGGTCGAACGTATTCGTTTTCGCGCTGCCATAGCTCCAAGCATCATACTCCGCTGAAAGCAATACACGGGCGAACGGGCTTCGAGCCCTGAGCACTGTTGAATATGGGAGCCGGAAGTAAGGCATGGTGAAGAAACAGGCGGTATCGATACTCACGGTGACTGTCGCTTTTCTCGCCACGACGATGAGTGTGGAGCGCAGCGTTGAAGGACAGACATCCGGCAAAAAAGCTCCGCCGACCCCGGTGGGAATTACCGGTACCTGGGAAGCCGCCAAGCAACCTAAGGGCCCGTGGCTTTTCATTCTGGAGGCAAAGGGAGATGTTCTCACCGGCGGGGTGTGGCAGGAAGGAGGCTTGATCGGTCCGGCGGAAATCCGGGATGGCCGCATCAACGGCGATGTGCTTACCTTCAAATACCGGCCTCCGCGAGATCCTTCGCGCGTGGAGGTCGCGTTTCCCGATTTGATTTCTTCGTTGGCGTCCCGCTTCGTCCCCAGCGCTGCGAAGCGGCCTAATTTGGAATTAACGATCACGTTGAATGGTGTAATAGAAAAGGACGAAATTCATTTTCAGACTCGCGTCACCGACCCGAACGGGACTCTCGTAACGAGACCGGCCGTCCAGATTGGCGGTATTTCGATGGGTGGTGTGTTTGGTCTGTTTGACCCTCATATTGCCGAGCAATTCTCCGTCAAACGCGCCGTAGCCGCGGTGATTGGCCGGGTGGTTGTAGAAGACGGGCTTCCGCGCCCGGTTTTTCGGTTTCAACTGGTGAATGCGGCCGGAAAGCGATTCGACCCGTTAACGCGCGGAAACACCTGGGAAGGGGCGACGGGCAGCGCTTTCGATGTGGCTCCGCGCTCCCCTACGGTCAAAACGGTTCTGGGGAATCCCTCGAACTTCATGGTGCGGCTGCCGGCGGGCGAGTATCGTTCCGCAATCACGGGCCTGCCCGGTGGTTACACGCTAAAGTCGATTCTGGCCGCAGATATGGATCTCACCAGCGAGAACCTGCGGATATCGACCGACTCGGCGGCGCCCGAACTGACCATCACGATTGGAGCCGCTCCAGCAACGCCATGGGCTCGGGTGGGAGGACGCGTCACGAACGTCGCAACGCGAATCGCCGAGCGGGGCGGTCAGGTCGGCCCTGGCAAGTTCTTATCGCCGCCGGCCGCTGTGCTGCTGGTTAGTAAGAAGCTTTCCGAGCACTGGTTCGCGCCGATCGGTCCGGACGGCACGTTTGAATTCGCGCGCGTGCTACCAGGCAGCTATGAGCTTCGAGGGTTTCCGGACAGTGTCGCAACCCCGGCGCTGAAACTGACTGTCCCAGCCTCGGCAAACACGACGGACCTTCAGATAGTTCTACCTGACGTGAGGGCTGCCCAGTGTGCTAACTGCTGATATATGTTCTTCCTAAGAAAGATAAATTAATTTGGCGTTATCGGTAGAGAAAGAAGAATCGCCATCTGGAAAATCCAAGAGTGCGGCGGGTCCGGTTATAGGGTGGTCCACATGAACATGAAGGACATCGAAACGGAAGCGCTGCGGCTGTTCGAGGCCAAAGAGGCGCGCCGGCTGGCGCTCCGCCGGCTTTCTTTCCCGGAAAAAGTCCGCATGATTATTCAGCTGCAGAAGATGTCCGCGCCGTTGTTACGCGCCAGGGGGAAGAGGGTCCGCGTCTGGACTCCCACACCGTAGGCAAGGTTTCCTCGAACTTCCTGACGCGTCGTTTCCGCCGAAATCCGGACCTTCTGAAGGCTGGCGCCCCATTCCTTCAACAAGTTCACAGGGAACATGAATTGCGTTATCGTTGCAATGTCATGTCCACACTTATCCAGCGCCGCCGGTTCACTACCGAGGATTACCATCGTATGGGCGACGCCGGAATCCTGCGTTCGGGTGACCGGGTGGAACTCATTGACGGCGAAATCGTCGCGATGAGTCCGATCGGCAATCCGCACAATGCCGCGGTGGACCGCGCGACCCGCGCGATGGTCCGCGCGGCCGGAGACACTGCGATCGTGCGCGTGCAAGGGTCCGTTCTGCTGGACCGATTCAATGAGCCGCAACCCGACATCGTGCTACTGAAACCCCGGGATGATTTTTACCGCGAGCGCGCCGCGGGGCCGGCGGACATCATTCTGATCGTGGAAGTGGCGGATTCCTCACTAGCCTATGACCACCGCCTGAAGACGCGGTTGTATGCCGATGCGGGCATCGCCGAATACTGGCTTGGCGACATCAGCGGGGAGCGCGTGTTCGTCAGCGCCGTTCCCCGGCCGGGCGCGTACGAAACGGTCCGCCAACTCCGCCGTGGGGATACCGTGTCGCCTTCCGCGCTCCCTTCCTGCGCCATATCCGTCGACGATTTACTTCCCTGAGGTCTGCGGGCAGGGAAACGGCTGCCGACTCGAACCTGTTTGGGCGGATGCTAAATGTGTTTCGCCCGCTGTCTGTCTGCATCGTTTCGTTGGTTGCGCTTGACGTAAGGATTGACGGCGGCCGGTGCGGCGCGGTTAGATTCATTCGACAGTTAAGAAATTCACTGCAGTTCCATGTGCATTTTCATACCATTCAGTGTTGCGGGCCAATGCAGGGAACCATCGCGCAGCTCATCGCTCTGACCACCAACGGAAACGCGTTTCTCACCGGGATGTCTCCGATGGACCGGGACCGCTTCTTTCCATCCAACAGCACGTTCAGGTTTTGCGAGACCGTCACCTTCGTGGACCTGAAAAAGAATGACGGCTGGCTCGAAGCCCCGTACGCAGTGGATCCGTTGGCGTGGTTTGACCGCCTCGAAAAGGAAAGGGCCGTCGCGCTGCGCCTGGCGCACGTCCGTACAGCGGGGCAGAAAGCCGGCCAGAGCATCGTTTCAGACCGGATGACGGTGGGATTCGTGGGCGGTGGGGGACGGTGGTTGATCGAGGTCGTGAAGCCGGACAGGATCCGATTTCTGGGAAGCGCGGTGGGACGTTGGCGAACGCAAACGCGAGGACCAGAGGATCTGGCGTGTCCAATACGGCCGGACCGCCGCCGGGCGGACGACGCCGGATCGACAGGCGTCAGACATGGACGCTCTGAAGGGAAGCCTGCGGGACAACCTGCGGCTCATCGGAGATTTCGCGCGCCGGCACAATCTGGATGGTTTTGCTGCGGCGTTTGATTCCGGACTCGCACGCCTGACCGCTGACGATCCATTCGAAGGCATCTATCACCGTGACCTGGCGCCCGACGGCGCGCTGCCGCTGGCGGCCCGCCAGTTGCTCGGCGCCGCGCAGGCGGCCTGGGTGTTTGGCGGCATGGGGTCCTGGAACGACGTGTCGTTCGAAGCTGTCGATCAGGCCCACTACGAACGGCTTTCGGAAGACTTGTTTCAGTTGCTCAATACCGCCATTGTCGTCGGCGCCAACGCCAGCGCTCAAACAGCCCCTCCAAAACAGCCACGACCGCGGTGGAAGCTCGGGCGCTGACGGTTTTCATTTCAGAGAAGACTCACGCGGCGCCAAATTGCACGCCCAACTCATCGCGAATGATCGGTCTGAATCCAGGCTCGAGCGATGTGGCGTCAAAGCAAGTTGATGTTCCAGCAACATCACGTAATAAAGGGCGCTGAATCCCCAGAAGTTCGTCTGGCCAAGACCTTAGGTCGACCCGCCTGCCCGTCTTTTCGTTCCGATCGAACTAGAGCCCCTCCCTTTCAACCCAAAGTACGTCGTTGATGAGTTTCCTGATCGTTTCGGATTGCCGCGTGAATGCCGCCTTGTCGCGTTGTGAGATAGTTTCCGCCGGCGTTGGCGCGCCCCTCGATCGTCTTCAGTCCCTTGAACCTGATGTCGGCGTTCGTTTGTTTCAGCCGGGCGATCAGCTTCCTTCCACTGCGCCTGGCCGATTTGATTCTTCAAGGCAATCGCCGCCGGAGTTCCGGCCGATGGGACTTCGCCTGGCGACGATGGTGATCCCGTCTGGATCGACCGGCTCAGACCACGGCGCCGCACAGGTAGCCCCGCCGACGACGGCCCGAAGGCGACGAATTCCCGACGCGAAAGAGACATCTGAACCTTCAGGATGGATTTATCGAGGCGCGGTCATTCTTTGCAAACCAACATGCCCGGCGTCATCCACTTCGATCTCAACCGGTCGCAGGGCCAGGACCCTGAGCCCGTCCGGAAGCGTGCTCAAGGTCCATGCCCAGAGATTGTCGCCGGATAATCTCAACGCCTTCGCCAATATAGTTCTGCCGGGCTCGTTCTGCGCTCCCATTTTTATTCGAGTGCGTTCCAGAAAGTCTTCAGATCCAGGCCCCCCGATGTGAAACGGCGTGGCGCCCGCTTCCGCAACCGCTTGCGAAATGAGTTCCAGTGTTTCGCCAAGGGTCCGGTCTTTTTCCGTGAAGGACACGAGTGTATCGAGCGCGGGTTTTACAGGTTTGATCTTACCGGTCTTATCCGCCAGCGCATTCATGACGATGCTGAACCCGTGTGCCCCCAGATCAACCACCTTGAAACGCCCTGCGTTGGAGTTCCGCTCGTGGCTGGCAATGGCTTCTTCCATATACACTCGCGGGTTCGCCGCCCTGTTTAGAATTTCTCCCGGCGGTATGCTGAATTCGACGACTCCGGGTCTGGGAACAAGGGGCCAGTTGGCTCCCGGGTTTCTTGCAACCGCCTCTCTGTTTGCTGGAATATCCGCGGCGGATATCAGGTCTCCTGAAAACTGCAGGAACTCTTCTTCATACGAAACCGGGATACCACACTTCCTTTGCACCAACTCCGCAGTCCGAGCGAGAGGTCTGAAATCGTTAATCCGGAATATTCCAAAGCCTGCTTCCTGCACGCCATCGATTGGGGACGCAGGGCGAAGAGGGACAGCGCCTTTCGTCAAACCGCCACGATTCCCAGATACGGCGGAACCCGCTCGTCCACCCGGCCCTCCCGCAGATTGTCCCGCAGATTGCGGCGCCAGTGAGACGGAAGACACGACTACGGTCAGGACAAGAAACGGCAAACACTTCCAATAACGGCCCAATACGACGATGCGGCGTCTACCTGGGGCGAACCGGGAGGCGGCAACTCGCGCCCGCAGTCCGCCGAGATCGCCGCCCGGCGCCCTGGCGAACCGTGCAAATGCATTTTTAAACTCGCCAAGCGTAACAATGGCGAAACGAGAAAGGCGATCAACCACTCCGAATGAAATTCGGTTCATAAGAGACCTGCGGCGATTCGTTGCCTGGCCGGCTGCAGAAAATCCAACATTCGGACGGTTCGCAGTATACTCGCCCCGTTCCCCCTTTTAACCGGAGGTGTGATTTCTCATGCAACGCATGGGGTTGCGACGGCGAGCAGTCGAGACTCGCCGCGACAACTTCCGGGTTATAAAGTAATGTCGATGTCAGGCGGCGTTCGGCTTATCCATGAAAAAGTGCTTCAGCCAGTGGAAAACTCCGCGCTTTGGTTGCGTCGGGGGCTTCGGAGGATTTGAGGGCGTTGGGGGCGCTCCCCTTTGGGCGGACGGTTTCGGCTTCACCTGGCCGGTTCCAGCTTCCGGGGTGGCCTGCTGGACGGAAGGATCGAAGAATGTCGCCGCTTGTCCTCTCGCCCGTGCTGCGCGAAACCGGGAGGATGATCCGGCCATCCGCCGGAAGTTCGCGGCTGCGCCCTCGGGCGTCCAGTCAAAGTTCGCAATGAAGCCGGGCCGGAACCTCATGGCGCCGCCGACGGCATAGCTGTCCTGGTTCGCCCCCATGTAGGCGAAATTCCAGCCGTCCTTTTCCTTCTGTTCGATCACCGCTCGCACGGCGGCGAGATCGTATTCCTTTGAGGCGTTCTCCTGGCCGTCGGTGACGATGAGCATGAGAACACGGTCCTGCCACTGGCGTTCCTTCGCCCAGGTGTCGACTTCGTGAACGGTCCGTCCAATGGCGTCGTAACAGGGGGCGTGGACATTGGCCGACCGACCGGAATCGGTTTCAGGCGTGCGCGTGAACGGGAGCGCCGTTGACGGCCACCATGGACGCGGCGAGGGGGCTGACGCGCGGGCCCGGCATGACAATGCCGGAGAGATTGAGAGGATCGGCGGCGGCGACATGTTCGGGTGTGGCGGCGGTTTCGTTGCGCCGGGCCGCGCGCATCAGATCGATCGCTTCGGGTTTCGCAAACTGTTCACCGACGAATCCCGTGACGAACCGGCCGCCGCGAATTTCCCCGCGCGCTTCCATGCGCCGCAGAGCGCCGAGCAGGTCGCGCCAGGCCGGAGCGAGGGATTCACGCGTCACCAGGTCCCGGAAGATGACGCCCCAGCGCGTGAGCAGCTGGCGGGCGAAAGCTTCGTTTCGGTCCGGAGGGGAAACGCCCGCGCCCGCGCGATCGAGCAGGGCCCAGCGGCCGGCGGCGTGACGCGGCCGGCTGAGTTTTTCGCGGCCCTCGCCGCGTCGCCGCTTGGGATCGACCAGGGCGCGCAGATTGTCGAAACCGTCAGCGGTGACCCAGCCGGTGGCGGCGAGTTCCCACACCCCGTCTTCAACTTCGCTCGGCAGCCTTCCGGTCGCCTGAACCAGTTCGCGGAAGAAAGACGCGCCGCGCCCGGTGAGCGCCTCCACGATGTCGCGCGCCGCGTGAGAAAGGGAAGTGACTTCCTCTCCGCGGCTGTTCGGCTCGATGATCCAGGGCGCGTCCTCCCGCAGGAAAATCGTGATCGGCGCGGCGCGCGTCGGACGGGCGCGCCGGGTGTTGCGGGCGTCCGCGTCGGCGGAGAACGCGCTGCGCGGCGAAAGGCGTCCCCACATGACCTCGCCGGAAAGGCAGAGCCGGTCGAGCAGATCAGGCGTGTACCGCGCGACCCGCTTCGGCAGGATGTCGGACTCCCACGCTGCAGCGGAAATCTCATAGCCCTGAAGCTGCCGGATGATCTGCAGCGTTCCCTCCACGCCGTGCAGCTGTGAGCCGCGGGCCATGTGCTGCCACGAGAACAGGAATCGCATGAAGTCAGCGGAGGTTACCGGGTCGATCTCACGTCGCAGGCGGCCCAGCGTCATGCGGTGAATGCGCGCGAGCAGGCGCCGGTCACACCATTCGATCTCGCCTTCGCGATAGCGATAGCGACCACGCAGGATCTGGCCTTCCGCTTCAAGAGCCGCCAACGCGCCATCGACTGCTTCCGAGGAAAGCGCGAGGGTTTCTCGCAACTCCATGGCCGTGGCCGGCCCGGTCGATTCCAGCCAGCCGCGTATGACCGGCGTGGCGGGACCGGGTCCATAGGCTTCGCGCGCGGCGTCGATCCGTTCGGCGGCCACCCATAAGGGCTTGCCGTTGAACACGAGGGTTGCGACACGCCGCTGGGCTTCGAGTTCGTCGTAGAACATGCGCCACTCCGTGGCCGGGGGCAGCGTGATGAGCGTCAGGAGCGCATCGTGCAGTTCTTCAGCGTCGCGGACCACCGGCCACGCTTCCGCGCGGACTTCCGCGATCGCCGCCGGATCGAGCGAGCCCAGTTCCGCCGCGTCGCGCACGCTCAACGTGCGGCGCATTGAAACGGCGCGCGCCCGGCGTTCTTCGAGCGGCGCGTCGTCGAGGTAGGCGTAGGGATTCGCGTTGAGAATTTCGTGCGCCAGCGGTGACGGCTCCGCGGTGTCGATGGCAACGGTTGAAATCCGTCCCGATTCGATCCCTTCGAGAATCGTCTTCAGGCGGTCGATATCCATCGCTTCATGCAGGCAGTCGCGGATCGTTTCATTCACGAGCGGATGATCCGGAATCCGGACGTCGCCGACGATGTTGTCGCCGCAGGCCGCCTGATCCGGAAACACCGCCGCCATCAAGTCGTCCGAACGCATCCGCTGGATCTGCGGAGGCGTCTTCTTTCCCCCGGTGAAGCGCAGCACGGCCAGCGACCGGGACGCGTTCCAGCGCCAGCGCGCGGTGAACATGGGTGAATCGAGCATGGCCTGCGTCAGCACTTCCTCGACCGTGTCGGTGTTCAGGAATCGGAAGACCAGGTCGAGCGGGAAACTGTGCTGTTCGCCGAGCGAGATGACGATGCCGTTGTCGGTGGCCGCCGCCTGCAGTTCGAAGTTGAACGTGCGGCAGAAACGTTTTCGCAGGGCGAGGCCCCAGGCCCGATTGACGCTCGATCCGAACGGCGCGTGCAGCGTCAGCTGCATGCCGCCGCCTTCGTCGAAAAATCGTTCGGCGACAACGGTGTGGTGGTCGGGCAGCGCGCCCAGCGCAGCCTTTCCGGCGCGGACATAAAGCGCGGCCTGTTCGGCGCCGGCGCGGTCGAGGGCGCATTCGTTCATGAGCCACGTGACGGGATCGGCCTCCTCCACGATGGCGGTTCGCACGCGGCTGACTTCCTCGGAGAGTTCCTCGGTGCGGCCGGGCGCTTCGCCGCGCCAGAAGGGAATGGAGGGCGCGGCGCCGGCGGCGTCTTCGACGCGCACGCGTCCGGTTTCGATCCGGCGGATGCGCCACGACGTCGTGCCCAGCAGGAAGACATCGCCGGCGAGGCTTTCGACCGCGAAGTCCTCGTCGACGGTTCCGACAATCGTTCCCTCGGGTTCGGCGACAACGAAATAGTTGGCGTTGTCGGGAATCGCGCCGCCCGAGGTGATCGCCGCCAGGCGCGCGCCACGGCGGGGGCGGAGGATGCCGTTGATCTGGTCGCGATGCAGGAACGCGCCCCGCCGCCCGCGATGGGTCGCGATGCCGTCGGAAAGCATCGTCATGGTGGCCTCGAAGTCCCGGCGCGGCAGATCGCGATAGGGATAGGTCCGTTGAATCAGCGCGAAGAGCTCGTCCTCGCGCCACGGCTCGGCGGCAACCGCCGCGACGATCTGCTGGGCGAGGACATCCAGCGGCCAGGGCGGGATCTCGAGCGCGTCCAGCGAGCCGGAACGGATGGCATAGACCAGCGCCGCGCATTCGATCAATTCGTCGCGGGTCATGGCGAAGATGCGGCCCTTCGGCACGCTCGCCGGATCGGCGCGGTGACCGGAGCGGCCGACGCGTTGCAGCGCGACGGCGATGGAACGCGGCGAACCGATCTGGCAGACGAGATCGACGGATCCGATGTCGATGCCCAGCTCGAGCGACGCCGTGGCCACCACGGCTTTGAGCGCGCCCGATTTCAGCCGCTGCTCGGCGTCAAGCCGCAGGCCGCGCGCCAGACTTCCGTGATGGGCCAGCACCGCGTCCGGGCCGAGGCGTTCGGCCAGATGATGCGCGACACGCTCCGCCAGTCGGCGGGTGTTGACAAAGACGAGCGTGGTGCGGTGTTCGAGGATCAGCTCGGCCAGCCGGTCGTACATCTCCGCCCACATTTCGTTGCTGGCGACCGGCCCGAGTTCATCCTTCGGGACTTCGACTGCCAGATCCAGTTTGCGGCGATGCCCGCTGTCGATGATCCGCACGCCACCCTCCGGACGGAGAAATCGCGCCACATCCTCGATCGGGCGCGCGGTGGCCGAAAGGCC
>DASUFH010000446.1:0-3942 GCA_036274645.1 Terriglobia bacterium | reverse complement strand
GTTCTCGAGCTCCGGTTCTTCTTTTCCGAAGCGGCCAATGGTCCGACCGGTGACGCCACTTCTCTGCTGATCGTGAAACGCAAGGTGAAGAAGCTGGTCGAAGCCGAAGACCCCCGCAACCCGCTTACCGACGAAAAGATCGCCCTTCTCCTCAAGGAAGAAGGCATTTCGGTTACGCGCAGAAGCGTGACGAAATACCGGGAAGACCTGAGAATTCCCAGCACGCATCAACGCCGCCATCGTTCATAATTAAGCCTTTTGCCGGAAGGAGACTGCTGTGAAAGTGGATATTACCGGACGTCACATTGAGGTGACCGAGCCCCTGCGCAAGTTCGCTACGGACCGCCTGGAGCGCCTGCGCGGCGGGGCCGACGGCGTGATGGAAGCGCACCTGACCCTCAGTGTCGAAAAGCACCAGCGCCATCTGGCGGAGATTCACGTCAAAACCCGCCACGAAACGCACAACGCTCATGAAGTGTCCACGGACATGTATACGTCGATTGCGGCCGCAATCGACAAGCTGGAAAAACAGCTGCTGCGTTCCAAGGGCCGGACCGAGTCCAGAAAGCGGCGCGGTCAGAGCATCGGAGTCATTGCCAGTTCCGCCATCGAAGCGGCTGCGGACCTCGGTGAGGAAATTCCGCAGATCGTCCGCACTCACCAGGTTGCCGCCAAGCCCCTTACCCTCGATGAAGCGGCGCTGGAATGCGACGCGTCGGCGGCCGTATTCCTGGTCTTCCGCAATGCGGAGACGCAGCGTCTCAATGTCGTGTACAAGCGCAACGACGGAAACATCGGCTGGATCGATCCGGAAGCCTGAGCATCTCGTGGACTCTTCCCAGTTTGTCATCATCACCGGGCTGAGCGGTTCGGGGAAGGGTACGTTCCTCAGGGCTCTTGAAGACCGCGGTTTCTTCTGTGTCGACAATCTTCCCGTCGGTCTGATCCGGAAGTTCCACGATCTCATTCTCAAGTCCGAAGAGCCATCGCCGAAGGTGGCGATGGTGGTCGATGTGCGCGAAGGCGAGGCTCTCGCCGAAATGCCGTCGATCTATGCCGAACTCCGGCAGGAGCCCGGCGTCGCCGTGTCGCTGTGGTTTCTGGAGTCGTCGGACGCGACACTGGTGCGCCGTTTCAGTGAAACCCGGCGCCCGCATCCACTGGATCCCAATCGTCCTGTCCTGGAATCGATTGCGCACGAGCGCGAACTGCTGGCCCCGATCCGCGCGCTCGCGGATCACATCCTCGACACGTCACACCTCACCATTCACGGTCTGCGGCAGCGGGCCATTGCCGCATTTGAGGAGCCCACGGTGGGGCAGGTGCTGGTTTCGCTGGTGAGTTTCGGGTTCAAGTACGGTGTGCCCATCGACGCCGACCTCGTTTTCGATGTCCGCTTTCTCCCGAATCCGCACTTCATTCCTCACCTGAAGCCGTTGACCGGCGCCGATCCGGAGGTGGCTGCCTTTATGGAAGCCCAGCCGGAGACCGTCGCCTTCCTCGACAAGCTGAAGGGATTTCTCGACTTCCTCATGCCGCAGTATGAGAAGGAAGGGAAGTCCTATGTGACCGTCGCCATCGGTTGCACCGGCGGTCGTCACCGCTCCGTCTATATCGCCAACGTGCTGGCGACGCACTTCGATTCTGGCGGTCATCGCGTCAAGGTGTCTCACCGGGATTCGGAAAAGGCATAAGCGACTGGCTAGCGCAGCATGCGGAGTTTTTCTTCGTCCGTGGAAACTGTCGCCGTGAGCAGTCGGTCACGCCGCATATTGATGGCGTCGCCTTCGATGACGCGATCCACGCCGGCGGCGGTGATCGCCAGGGTGCCGTTGGTCTGGCGTTGGACCCAGGCCTTTTCGAGCAGATACCAGAGATGGAATTCGAGGTGCTCCGGCGGGCAGCTTAACAGGCGTTCCAGCTGAACCGGTCCCATGCCCGCCCGAGCCGGCTCACGACGACGCGCGACGTACAGCAGTGACAGAATCGCTTCGGTCATTCGCCGGTCGTTTTCAAAGCTTCCGGGGGACGACACGTCGTGACACATCTGGACGATGGAGGCGCGGTTTCCTTCATACTGCGCGTCGTACGCCAGGCGTTTTTCCGGGTCGGACAGGACGCGGTGCGCTTCGAGCACTTCGGCAAACTTCTCCGGATCCCCGGTGGTCTGATTGTCGGGATGGTACCGCTTGACGAGAATATGGTAGACGCGGCCGATGGTCTCGGAGTCCGCGTTAGGACTCAATTGGAGCGACTCGTAGTGGTCGCGAAAGCCGTTTTGTGAAGCTCGATCCGTCGATATCACATTACCCTCTGACGCACAGAGATCATAAGCAGAGGTCATACCGGCACAAGGATCTTTTTCGACGCCCAAGGCGTCCTGCCGTCCTGACGGCTGCAAGGGCCTGTACCCTCAGATATTTAAATATGATCGCGGATCGCTCCATTCCCCCTTTTCGTAACGGAAAGTAACGGAGGTATCGATTTCGATCTGGCCATCGGCGGCCAGGCGTATCGCCACGCGTTCGAGTGGTCGGGGCGTGGGGCCCTCGAAGTTGACGCCACTTTTGTAATACCCGCTGCCGTGGCAGGGGCACTTGAAGATCTGTTGGTCGGGAAACCAGTTTGGAGTGCAGCCGAGATGGGTGCAGATGGCGCGCAGCGCGTAAATCCGTCCGGCGTCGCGCACGATCCACACCCGTTTGCTCTCCTTGAATCGTTCATCGACTGCCCCCGTTTTGATTTCCACCGGCAATCCCGCTTCGAACTCGCTGGATGGTTCGAACAGGACGTTGGGGAAGAAGAAACGCGTCGTCGCCGCCGCCATCACGGCCACTGACGCGGAAAACGCCGCCCACGAAACGACGAGCCATGACAGAAAGTGGCGGCGGGAGAGGCGTCGCGGCGCCGGGTTCTGAGGATGAGTCCGATTGTCGATAACCATCCGCCTATGCTCCTCCGCGTCCGAAGGCGGAACTCGCGCTCCGCCGGCGCGATTTGAGTGTGATGAATCTTTAGACGGGGCGGACCGGAAGGCGCTGTGATATTTGTTTCAAATATATCGTGACACGATATGTGGGCGTGGCGGTTCGGCGCGGCGCCGGTTACAGTTTCGGGCGCATGGCCCACCCGATCATGAGCAGCCCGAACGCGGCGATCCAGCTGCCCGCCACCCGCGCGGCGATCTTCATCCAGTGCGCTTTGAGGGACGCCGATGTCGACGACAACAGGGCGGCCAGCGTGAATACGCCAAGAGCGATGCCGATCAGTCCGGTAAATCCCATTCCACCGGCTGCGGCCGTGCCGTTGAGGAAGCCGTGAAAGAGTCCAAACGCCGCAGCCAGCGCGAGAAACACCACCGCTCCGAATGACGCGTTGGCGGCCAGCAGGACTCCAAGGGCGACAATGGACAGGGCCGAGGCCGCCGGCGCCAGCGTTTCCGTGGGCTGAAAGAGGCCGATGATTCCCCCCAGGACCCAGGCGCCCGGTAGCGCCGCCAGGGCAAGCCGGCCATGCCGCTTCCCGTGGAGACCCGCCCACAGGGCGAGCGCGACCACGCCAAGCAGATCATCCGGGGACAGCAGCAGGTGCGAGATCCCGTCGTAAAAAGGCCCCATGCCGCTGGATACCAGGTGCGCGTGCGCGCTGGCGGGAAAGAGCATGACCGCCGCCATCACCAGAGTCAGAGTCGATATCGACCTTCGCATCGATTACAAACTTTCCGTGCTCAAATCCGCGCGCTGAGAAGAAAGTAGAGTCCGCCCAGCGCAACGAACGCGCCGGCGCAGCGCAGGGCCACGCGTCCGGCGGGCCAGCGATGGACCAGGCCAATGGCGATCCCTGCGGCGTGAAGGCAGCCGGTGGCGATGACGAACCCCATGCTGTAGAACAATGCGCTCGCGCCGGGGGGCAGTTCCGTCCCGTGCGCATGACCGTGAAAGA
>DASUFH010000445.1:0-11204 GCA_036274645.1 Terriglobia bacterium | reverse complement strand
GGGGCGGTTCGATAAACATCCGAATGAGACTTCCGCAAATACGACAGAATCTATAAGGTAGTTCCACGAACCGCCCCGTCTGCGGCCATTATGGAGGCAGGCATTTTCTTTATGGCCGCAGCCACCCCGCCTTCACCAGGCGGGGAATCCGCGCTTTAATAGCGTTACTCACACTTCGTGGCCGTCAATCTCAATGAGATGAAGCGGCAGATTCCAGACGTAAACGTGAAATTCAGTGGCCCAAGCTGTCGGCAAAAGTCCAAACTCCAGGGGGCGGTCATAGACCGCCCCTACAAGCAAACGGGGGCTCAGCATGCTTCCGTTGTGCAAAGCCCCGAACGTCGAAGTGTGATCATGAACGATGCCGTCCCGCGGAGTATGCGCGGCAGTTGGTTCTGGCCCGTTCCCTGGCAATGCCGGACCTTCTTCGGCGGTGGCTGAAGCGCTGCCCGGCTCTCGACCGCGGCCGTGCTAGACTTCCCGCACAGAGCTTTGGAGACCCGGCCGGCCGTCATGAAAACACTGGAGTCGGCGATTTCAGCGTTGTCGCTATTGGCGCCGTTCGGCGCGCTGACCGGTTCGACTATGGAGACGACGACCTCTGCCGGTCTGGCGGGTCCGGAAAATCATGAAGCGTACGCTTGCGTTCATCATGTTGATGCTCTCCGCTCCGGCCGGCGCGCAGATCGGGCGTGGAGTGGTCACCGGGCGGATCCGCGCGGCCGACGGCCAGCCTGCGGCGGGAGCGCGTGTCGCGGCGATGGAGGTCTCGGACCCGAACGTCGCCGTGAGCGGGGCATCGCTGCTGGCCAGCATCACCGAGACCGACAGCGACGGAAGGTACCGGCTGGATGACCTTCCACCAGGCCGCTATTACGTTGTCGTCGGAAAGCTGGATACCCCAACGTATTACCCCGGCGCGAAGACAGTGGCCAATGCCAGAGCCGTCGCCGTTACGGCAGGAGCGACGGTTGCGGGAATCGACTTTACGGCCTCGCTGCCGTTGCGCGTGAAAGGCCGTGTGCGTGGACTGGATAGCGCCCAACTCGCCACGGCGCCGCGGGCGCTCCTTATTGGGGGAACGGTTTCCACCGATACGGCGACCGGATTCGTTCCAGGTAATCGGCAAATTTCGGCGCCTGTTGCCCCGGACGGCTCCTTCGAAATCCGCGACGTCCCTCCCGGCGCGTACACGATTGTTCTGCGCGCCGCGCGTGAGGACTACATCGTCCGTATTCCATCCAATCCGGCGTCTGGTCCCGTCATTGTCCTCGACGAGCGCGATGTAACGGATGTGCTGGTGACGTTTCCCACCATCCTGACCGGACGCGTCGTTGCCGATCAGGAGGGACCCGTTCCGGCGTTCCTGCTCACATTTGCCGTTCCCGGCGCCCCGCCGATTCAGGTGTCCGTTTCGAGCCAGCATGAAATCGAAGCGTCGCTGCCCCAGGGGACCTATCGTGTCGCGGTTTCCGGCCTGGCCGAAGGGTACAAGGTCCGATCGATCCTGTACGGCGGAACAGACGTTCTTCATGCGCCGCTGGTCGTCACGGACACGAGCAATATCGATAGCCGGATTGTCATCAACCTGGACGTAGCGAGTCCGCCGCCATGGGTTCGGATCAATGGACAGGTTGTGGGCGCCGGCAACCCGAGGATTGCTGGTCCGGTCATGTTCGGAATATTCAGCGAGACCCTCGGTCTGGAGTTTCAGGCGCCCGTTCAGGCGGATGGATCCTTTAAGTTCATCCAGGCGCCCGCTGGAACCTATGAAGGGTGGTTCGATCCCGAGCCCGAGGGGATCAATCCGATCGCGATCGTAGTCGGAAAGAGCGATCCTTTTAGCATGAGGATCGATCTTCCCGCCCGCGTCAATCTGTCGGGCCGGGTCATTGTCGCTGACGACGCGCCGTTGCCGGGTGGAGCCGTGCGACTGATCGGCATGAACGCGCCGCGGGCGAGCGGTGGGGCCGAGGTTCTTCCGGTCAGCCGGGAACTGATTCTCCATCCGGACGGGGCATTTGCGATGGCGTTTCCGGAAGGCGAATACCGTGTGACCCTGGACGAGCCTGCCGGCCCATACGCCGTCAAAGGCATTGCGGAGGGAACGAACAGCCTTCCCCGTGAAACGTTGCGGATCACCGGCGCAGGAACAAGAGAAGTTTCGGTGATGCTTTCCGTGACGACGTTCGCGGTCAAAGGGCGGGTTCATTCCGGTGGACACCCCATTCCCGCCGATCTGCGCGTGGCGATAGCCGGAACCGGTCTGGCCACCCCGCATGACGCGCCCATCAGCGCGGATGGAACGTTTGAGTTCCCGAAAATTCCGCCCGGAACCTATACGCTTCGGATAGGCCAGGATGGAATGCCGATTTCCATCGACGTGGCCCGGGAAGACGTCATCGGTCTTGAGTTCGGGTTGCTGCGGGGAAAGGTTATCTCCTCCGGCGACTCCATGCCCCCGTCTTTGGTCATTTCATTTTCGAATGACGCGGCGGCGCCTCTTTCCTATGTTCGTCCCGACATTCGAGCCGACGGCGCGTTTGAATCGGCGCTGCCGCTTGGCAAAGCGCGCGCTCACCTGGCGGGTTATCAGCCGCATTACGCGATCAGGCTGGTCCGCGACGGCCAATCCGATGTCATGCCAGACGGCGCGGAATTCCAGTTTTCTGCCGATGATGACCTGGAATTACAGGTCATCTTCCAGCCGTAGACCATCGTCGCCGTTCTTCCGTCCCCCTTCGATATGGAAATTTTCCCTGTGGCCTGGATGAGGAGGCGTTTCCACGACCGCCATCAATTCATCTAACTTGTTGCGCCCCAGCAATAAACGCTACTGGCGACCTGATTGCTTTCAGTGTCGTAGACGCGCCCAATAGTTGTGATTCGAAACACGCGATCGCCTGAAGCGATCTGTTGTCCATTGGGGCGCACTGCGGCGACGTCCGCAGTTTGAATTCAGGAGGTCTGAGATGAAGAGATCAAACCGCATTGTTTCAACGATCCTCATGACCCTGCTGTTCATTGGCGGATCGAATTTACGGGCGGAGGAAAAACTCTCCGCTGAAGAAAAGCGCGCGAACGAGGCGAGAGACGCGCTCACCGAAATCATGGGCATACCGGAGACGATCCCCGACGATCTGATGAAGCGCGCTCACGGCATTGCCGTCATTCCGCATGTCGTCAAGGGCGCTTTCGGTTTTGGCGGGCAATGGGGAAAGGGGCTGATGTCCCAGCGCCGCGAAGACGGTTCCTGGAGCGCGCCTTCGTACATGGAGATCGGCGGCGGCAGTTTCGGTCTGCAGATCGGCGTCCAGGCAAGCGATATCGTGCTGGTCTTTACTGACGAAGACGGACTCCGGGGGCTGATGAAGTCCAGGGTCAAACTGGGCGCCGACGCGTCCGTAGCCGCCGGCCCATTGGGCCGAAAGGCGGAAGTGGGAACGGATATTCTCCTGAAATCCGGTGTGTTCGCCTATTCCCGAAGCAAGGGCCTGTTTGCCGGAATCTCCCTCGACGGGTCCGCCATCGGCGTGGATGAAAACGCGAACGAGAAGATCTACGGTAAAGGGGTAACAGCGGAACAACTCCTGTTTGGCGGTAAAACGACAACCAACGCGCAAATCCGCCAGTTCATGACCGCGCTCCAGAAGGCGTCGCCTCCGCACGTACACGTTTCCATTTCGCGCAAAACGGATTAACCGCAGTTGCAGACGTTATGCGCAGGAGCGACAGGAGCAGCGGAACTCAGTTGTCTATTGCGCGAACGGCATATTCGTCGCGACGGGGATAAGCTCCAGACCTTCAAGGTCCGTGCCGGAAGTCGTTTCGATGCGGACCTCCTCCCCGAATAAGGCGCCGGGCCTGGGAAGAATAACCATCCTGTACGAGCCGGGCAGAACACTGGGGAACTCGAAAGCGCCATCGTTGCCCACCGGCGCCTCTGTCGCGCGCAGCGCAGCGTCAGCGTCGATGAGCGAAACCGACAGCCCGGTGAGGACCGCGGGGTCGGCGCGAACATGGCCGCGGACCGCGACGGTCGGTCCGGTCTTGAGCGCAACGCGCAGTTCCGGAACACCTGCCGTTTGCTTGAGCGTGACGGACTGTGCTGAGAAACCAGCGGGTAGCGAGTCCTCCACGATCCCCACGGCGTAGCCATCCGGGAGAATGATCGAGAATCGGCCTTCCGCCTGCACATCCACTCGTAGCGTCTGTGACGCTACCGTGAACGTCATCGTGCGAGGCAGAGGCGTGCCGGAACTCGTAACGCGACCCAGGACGTCGCGCGTCGCGGTCACCGCGACGTTGATTTGAATGTCGTGGTCGCCGACGACGAACGTTGCCGGCGCCGATCCCGGAATGGGTGGCGACACTTCGGCCGTATAGGTTCCGGGCGGAACGTGGTCGAATTCGAAGGAACCGTCAACATGGATTGGCGCGGCGAAATACCACTCGCTCCCATCGCTGCGCAGGCGAACCTCGTACTTCTCGCCGGTAACTATCCGGGACCGACCGACAATCTGTCCTGAAACCCGTGGACCCGCAGGCGCCCCCGCGAAAACCGGCGCGAACGCGTTGGTTGTTCTGATCGCAGGCACGTCAATCAGGATGTTCTCGACATCTTCATTTCCCACGGTGACCTGATCCGACCTGGGTTCGCCGCTGGGCGTAATCCGGTTGGGAAGCGTGTACGTGCCCGGCACAAGGCGCGGGATCTCGAACGACCCGTCCAGGTAGCGGAGGATGGCGGGCCGGTCGACCAGGGGGCCGCTGACGGATCCTGAACGTGAAGAAGTCAATGGAGACGGCGGCGGAGTGAATCCGGCGGGGGCGCTTTCCGGCCAGGCGCTTCCTGCCAGAGCTCCGCGGCCGGAAAAGCGGCCGCGGATGCTGGGCCATCTGAATCTGCCGGAGACACCGAGCACGATCCGGATCGAAGCAACATCGGATGGAGTGAGCCTCAACCCGCTGACGGACAGATCGGTCGCGCCGTTGGTGATCGATTTCACAAAAAAAGGCTTCGGAAGTCCGGTAACCATCACGTTGTAGATTCCCGCTGGCACGGTGGCGGTCACGGCGCCGGCCACCTTAACCTGGACGGCCGCAATGCTATCTCCCGGCGATTGTCCGGAAAGCGGGTCTGGTCCCGAACTCGTGTCTATCAGTCGAAGGTTGAGTCTCGGCAAAGGCGCGTCTTCCTCAACGGTCACCGAGCCCGCCAGTCTGGCGAGGCCGGCAGGGAGCGTGAGCCGAAAGCCGGTGACGTCTTTGTCACCAAGAGTCACGACGATGGGCGACAGCAGGCTGCTGTCAGTCGCGGTCATCGGTGTGGTCATTACCCGGTACTCGCCCGGCCGCAACGTTGGGAACGTGAAGGCGCCGTCCTGGCCGACCAGAGCGGTGAACGTATTCAGGGAATCCTGCAGATGGATCGCCTGGATTGGCGGGGGGATCTCATGGTCCGTTTCTGTTGGGCCCTCGCGCCTCAGGCGTCCACTAAACCATACCGTCGTCAACCTGAAGTCGATTGCGGCAGGATGCGCGCCAGTCTCCAGAGTGACAACGCGCGCCTGCGTCTGTTCGGAAACACCGGGAAAGAAGGTGGCCGCATCGAACAGGCCCGCGCTCACAAAGTAACTTCCAGCAGGAACATCTTCCAGCCGGTAGCGTCCTTCCGCATCCGTTTCTCCCAGGCTGAGAACGCTCAGGATTGCGGTTGGGTTCGTGGCCGGATCCCCGGCGCGCGCGTCGAGGGCGGCGACACGCACCCCGCGCGCAGGCTTCCCTTCGCGGGTCACGATGCGGCCGGAAATCGTACCGGTTTCAGAGATGCGCGGTCCTCGTTGCGCGGCTGGCGATCCTGTGGCCACGAGCGCGCTGAGGAATAGCCCTCCCGCAAACAGACGCGTGCGCCAGATCGTGTTAAGCGTCATCAGCATGAGTCCGCGATATTCTGACCGCCCGGCGCGGGCGCTGGTTTGAAAATTGTTGGCCGTGCCTGGAGCAACTTCGCGAATTCGGCCGCCGGTCTGTTGAAGCGTGCGTCCCCGGGAACCTGCGCTAGACTTCCAGGTCGCTCATCGCGGCAAGCAACCCATCGGGATCGTCCACGTGGACCCAGTGGCCCGCCGGCAACAGCGTTACCTTGACGCGAGGGTTCACCACGGCGATGCGCTGCGCGCGCTCGCGGTCTGACGAGGAATACGAATCGGATTGTTCGCCGATGACCAGATGGATCTGAACCTCTCCGGGCGGGTTCTCGACGACGGGCCAGAGATCCCGCGCGAAGTAATCGAGCATCAGGGCGCGAATCTCACGGTGATCGAGACCAAATCGAACGGAATCGCTACGCCGCTCAAGCGAGCCCGCGAGCCATTGAGCGACTGGTCGTGTGATGCCGGCGTTCTCGAGAGCGGCGACAAATTCCGTTATCGATGGGAACGTGTCCGGAAGCGACTCGAGAAGCTTCAAGATGCTGAGCGCGCTGTCGGCGCCCTGCAAGGGTTCGCGGGAACCGGGCATGCTGTCGATGACGATGACACGCTTCAACGACGGAATCGTATTCTGCCGAGCCACCTCCAGCGCAACCTTGCCGCCAAAGCTGTGGCCGGCGATCCCGGCCAGTGGAGGGCCCTGCGCTGCAGCCGTTTCCGACACATCCTGCGCCGCGGCGCCGAGGGACGCGCCCGCGGTTCCTTTCGGCGATCTGCCATGCCCCCGCAAGTCCACAAGCCAGGCCGTCCAGTGAGGATGTTCGGCGACGAACCTTCTGGCAACGGTCTGCAGATTCCGCCCGCTTCCGAGAATTCCATGAAGGAAAGCGATGGACCTGTCGGGGTGGCTTCCCTCAATCCGCTCCAAAGCCAGATTCATTCAGAAATGCTACATTCCGCCGGATTCCAATTGGAAGGCTCCGATTCAATAGGTCACTTCGCACGGGCAGATCTCGCGGCCAAAGTGGAAGATCAACCCCGAGCTCGCCCGAACACCGCGCAGGGTATCCCCTGAAACGCGTGTGAAGGAGTAGTCCGCCTCCAGGACCCTCATGGAAAGCCATGGCCGGACCTTCCAGTCGAGGCCGCCGCCTGCCAGAATCACGCTCCCGTTCGCCGGCGCAACGGATGACGATCTCGACGTGACGCGCGTTCGACCGAGCATCAGTTCGGTAAAGCCGGTCAGCCGCGATTCGGTCCTCATCAGATACAGGCGGGGGCCAATGGTGTAGGTCATCTGAACGCGATGCGGTGGGTGGACTTCCTTGAGCGCGGAGAATTCTCCAACAATTCCAGCGCGTTGAGACAGATTCACCACAAGGGATGACTGGCCGCCAACGAATTCCGACCCGCTCTGACGGAAGGACGACGCGGCGTTTGCGCCCACTTCAAAACGCCGCACGTCGACGGACGGCCAGAAAGCGTATTCACGTCCATCGATTTCGAGAATCGCGTCCACCGTGGTCGTCTTCCCCGATGGTATGGAGAGCTTGCGTATCGTGACCGTCCTGAAGTGGAACAGCTTGAGGGTCAGCGTATAGTTGCCGGGCGGCAGGACGAAAGAAAACACTCCGTTGTCGCCGGTCAATATGGACTGGCGCAAACCGGTCTTTTCATCGGTTGCGGTAACGGTGACGCCCGGCAAAGTCGCGTGGCCGGCCTCCACGACGGATCCCGTCAACTTCCCCATGCCGGTTTGAGCTTCGACCGTAGCGGCTAACAGCAACGCCAGCGCCAGAGCGATGAGAGGGTATTTCATGGTGGTTCCTGGCGCGCCTTTACCGTTGCGAAGATGGAATGACGTCCGCGCTCGACAGCGCCGGCTTCAGCGATCTCGTCAGCCAATCGTAAGTCGGAAGAACCCGTCCATCGGTCATCGTGAGTCCCGCTTCATTACTCAGTGATTCCCCGATACAGGCCGTGGCTCGTATCGAGATGCCCGCGATAGCGGTCTGTTCGATCGGTATAACCTCGCCGGCATCGCTCACGCCGTTCTGATTGCGGTCCATCCAGACCGCGAGACCGCGGAGCTCCTTGCCACGAAGCTCGCCGTCGCGATTGTCGTCCAACGCGTCAAGGGCGCGATAGCCATCCGACCAGAACATGCGGAAGCTGACGGACCCGAAGAGTTGATGGCCCGAAGCGATTCGTCCGGCGTTCGCGGGATCCCACACGAGGATTTCAGTATCGGGGCCAAGCCACGTGTAACGCTGTTCGCGTCCGGTCCCATCCAGATCGAACGTGACCGTTCGTTGCGAGTCGAGGAGATCACCGAGGGACGCCTTGCCGTGGAGGCGGAAAATGATCGGAGTAATCGGTCCCGAATAGAGGCGCGCCTGGGCGCTTTTCTGGAGCGATTCCAGAGATGACTGAATTGTTTTGACCGTGGTCCGTTCCGCGTCGCGCACGCCACGCGACTGGACCATCTCGACGTACCGCTGCGCCGCTTCGTACCGTACCAGCGCGGTGAGGCTGTCCACCGGTTCGGCGGCCCTGCCGCCGGTTTTCGATTCGATGCTCAATTCGTAGGACTTCCTAAACTCCGCGATGGCGTATTCGCGCCAGTGAGCCCTGGAGCCTTCGTTCTTCGCGTCCGGTGTTCCCGCGGCATCGCCCGGAATCGAGTCCGGTTTGAAATCGGCTTTCAGCGCCTCACGCGCAACGGAGGCGAGACCCAGGTGAAAGAGCGGGTTCCGGGCGTCCATGGCGATGGATTTCTGGTAATTCAGAACGGCCTCGTCGAGGTGGTAGCGCGACTGCTCGGTTCCTTGTTTGGTTTTTGGGGGACTTAATTCACGCAATGGCTTGCCGTTTTGGTCAACGACGGTATCGGAGAGCCCTTCCGGCAACGCGCCATCAGGGTAATTCTTATCGACGATCAGAGACGCCGATCGGGTCACCAGCGCAAGGTAGTGGATTCGCGCCAGGGTATACGGTCCCATCGGGTCGGCAGGATGCTCACTGATGTAGGCTGTCGTGTTCTGGATCAACCGGTCCAGCGGAACGAATTCGAACGGGACAAGGTCAATGAACTCCCCAAATCCAGCAACGGCCAATACAGTCATGACGCCTACAGCGCCGAAGATCCTTCGATCCATGCCCGCTCCGTATTTGTTTCAGTAGTCTTTCTGGGGAGGACGGCTGCAGCATATCATGTCAGGAATCATTCTTCAGTTGTGGTGAACTTCCAGCCAGGCTGCCTGGCTTCAACGGAAGCGGTAGCGGGCGACCGCCTTGTCACCTTTGCGTTCCAGCGCATTCCGCTCGGTCGCGGCCGCGAGGTCCCGGCTGGCGGTGGGGTTGGATAGCCTTGTAAACAGGGCCAGGTAATCCTTCCGGGAGAACCACTCGCTTCCGAACCGCACGCGCGCTTTCTCTAGCCGGTCAGCGGCGCTCGCGGTCCCGGGACGCATGGAACTGACAAAACCCTCCGCGGCCTCCAGCATTGCGGTAAGCATGAACTGCACGAAGGCCTCCGGCGTGCCGCTTCGATCCGCCTCTTCCAGGGTCTTGTAGTACTCCGTCTGACGGTCGCGAACCGCCGATTCCACCGGGATGAATTCGAAGACGGGATGGAAACGCGCAAGCAGCACGTGCTGCCAAAGGCGGCCAACGCGGCCGTTCCCATCGGAAAACGGATGAATCCATTCGAACTCATGATGAAAGATCGAAGACGAAATCAGCGGTGTCAGATTCGACGCCTTCAGCGAACCGAGAAGCTCCTTGACCAGACCCTGGACATACTGCGCCTTCGGCGCCACATGCGAAACCCGCGAGCCCTTCATAATGCCGACTCCACCTGCGCGCCAGCGGCCGGCATCGGGTAGGATCCCGCTCATCAGGCTGATGCGATTCAGCCGCCTGAGGCGCGGCTGGGGCCGGGCGCCAAGCGCCATCGAAGCCTTCATAGCGTCCGAGCAGGCGTTCCATTTTGGAGCACAACCGGAGCGTTCGTTCGGAGATGGGAAAGGACCATGCGGGCATGAGCCGATAGTATCAGATGATACTACCGGTGGCCGCCGGAAGCGGCCATCGCCGGCCTGGGATGGCCGCCCTTCCATGAATAACCACGACTAGTAAACGACGACCACGGGAAGAAGATCGGCCGCGGCGTTCCGGGCTACGGTTCGAGCGTCACGACAATCTGCAGTACGCGGCCGCCTTCAAGCGTAAAGGCGGTGTTGGTGATGTCGCGCGAGCCGTCTGAAACGGATTGAACCGGACGCCCCAGGCGTTCCGTGAAGACGCGATATTCGCCGGGGTCCAGCGTCAGAGAGAAACGCCCTTCATTATCGGGAAAGCCATAGAACACGTCGCTGTCCGAACCGCTGCGAACGAACCGGACGTAATTCAGCTTCGGCAGGGCGCCGCCTCCCGGAGCAACAACACGTCCGGTCACCGGACTCGCGGAAGTCTGAATCGCAGGAACCTGAAACGAAATATTCTTTAATCCCTCGATTCCAACCTGAATCTCCCGCTTTGGAAGTGTCACACCGTTGGACTCGACTTCCAGGACATAGGCGCCGGGATAAACCCAGAAGGAGAATGTTCCGTCCAAAGCGGCCTTTCCGGCATGGACGTACGCGACCTCCTGAAGCCGGTTCCGTACCTGATCCAGCGAGGGAAACGCTCCTGGGATAAAACGCTGGACTCCGACCAGGGAAAAAATGCCATTCGAGTCTTTGGAAACGTTCAGTGTCGAAAATGAACCTGCTGTCGATTGACCACTGGTTTCCGTTGGTGGGCCGATCGTGCTGAATGCCGAATTCGCCGGTTTCGGCCGGAGCGTAACGGATGCCGGCACAGGGCGGCCAGTCTGATCCAGAACTGTTCCCTGGACCCCGGCGCCTTCCATCACCTCCAGTTGGAGCCCGGTCACACCGTTTGCGCCAACAGCAAGGGGCCAACTCACCGGGATTATTTGCCGGTCCGCTACCGATAGGGCGTAGTTCCCGGACGGGACGAACGGAAAGACAAAACCACCGTCAGCGGATATCGTCGGAATGAACGGAGTCCCTCGTCTCGGCCCCTCGATACGCGGTTGCGATCCATCGAGCTGGTTGGGAGCGGGGAGCTGCCGGAAGTAGTCACAGCAGAGGACTATGGTCTCAGGGCGGAGAGCCTTTCCCGTGGCCATGCGCGTTACCCGGCCTGTAACAGTCCCTCCGGATACCACCATGTCTGGAACTTCGGTCGTTGAACTCGCGACCA
>DASUFH010000444.1:0-13924 GCA_036274645.1 Terriglobia bacterium | reverse complement strand
GTCGGTGATCGACGGTCTTGAAGCCAATCTGGCTGGAGGCCGCGTCCTGGAGCGCTTCGATTTCGGGATTATAGAACTCGATGGAGGCGCCACATTCCAGACACACAATGTGATCGTGGTGCGCGTGGTTGAAAAGGTGCTCGTAGCGGGTGACGCCGTCGGCCAGATCCACCTCGCGGGCAAGTCCACTATCGACCAGAAGCTTGATTGTCCGGTACACGGTGGTGTAGCCGATCTTGGAATCGAGATCACGGGCCACGCGGAAGATGTCTTCCACGCTCCGATGGCCTTCGTGTTCGAGAAACGTGTTCAGGACCAGTTCCCTGCGCGGCGTCAGTTTCAGTCCCTTTTCGTCGAGATAACCCATGAAGGCGCGTGTCTCGGGAAGGAGCGTCTTCATATCAGACCCGGTCTCATGGATTGCCTGGCGACGACGGCAGCAGCTTCACGATGTCGTTGTAGATCACGAATGCGGTCAGCATGAGCATCGCGACGAAGCTCACCTGGACGATCCGCTCCTTGACCCGCAGGCTCAGATCACGTCGGATCAATCCTTCGATCGCGATCAGCAGCATGACGCCGCCATCCAGGATCGGAACGGGCAACAGGTTCAGCAGTCCAAGATTCAGACTGATCATCGCCATAACGAAGATCAGGGGGCCGAGCCCGAGTTTGAACGCGTTGCCGGAAACCCGGACGATGCCGATCGGCCCTTCCAGTGTCCCTACCGGTAAGCCGCCGTTCTCGGGGCTTTTGAACAGCTTTCCCAGGACCGTCAGAATGAGGGTGGCGTTCTCCTTGTTCTTGTCGAGCGACAGATAGAACGCGTCAACGAATCCGAGCTTGATCTTTACCCTTGGCCAGTCAATGGCGATACCGATGACCTTCTGCTTCTTGCCACTGTTCTCGTCAGCAACAGGCGAAATGGAGAGTTCCTTGAGTTCTCCGTTTCGCCGGACGGTAATCGGGAACGTTTCTTTCTTTACCTCCTGCAGAACCGTCTGCAGGGACTCGCCATGGCGCTTCAGGTCAATGCCATCCACAGCCACAATCTCATCGCCGACTTCGATGCCCGCCTTTTCCGCGGGTTTTCCCGGGAACACCTGCTCGACCATCCCAGGGTACGGCGGCCCCATCCCTGAAAAACCCCCGTCCGGATTGGTCTGGCGCGAAGGGGTGAGTGTCACATCGATGCGCTGGGCGTCACGCTCAACGGTAACGGGCAGGGACTGCTCCGGGTTGATGAAGACCCGCGACCCAACATCCTGCCAGTCGGGACGTTCCTTGCCTTGAATCGACACAATGCGATCGCCAGTGCGAATGCCGGCCTGCTCGGCTGGAGAACCGGGCTCGACATATCCCACGATGGCAATCGAACTCATGTATTCGGCGACTTCGGCGCCGTACATGAAGAGCCCGGTGAGCAGGCCAACCGCCAGCACGATGTTCATGAAGGGACCGGCGGCGGCCACCAGGAAGCGCTGCCATTTCGGTTTGGACATGAACTCCCGGGGATCTCCGGTGATGGTGTCGCCGGGATTCTCGCCCGACATCTTGACGTAACCGCCGAGAGGAAGGGCGCTGATCCGGTAGTCGGTCTCGCCGTATTTGAAGCCGAACAGGCGGGGACCGAATCCCACGGAAAACGTCTCGACCTTGATCTTGAAGAACTTGGCGACGAGAAAGTGCCCGAGTTCGTGGATGACGATGATGACACCGAGTACGACGAGCGCAATCCCGATGGAAGACAATGCGTCGCTCATAAAAGTTAATTCCTATTCTACCCGATCTCCGGGGTCCAGCCTACCGTGCCCGCCACTGCCGCGCCGCCTTCCGGGCATCGCGGTCCGCCTCGAGAACTGCTTCAATGGACGTTACCGCGCGGACGCGGTGAGCGTCCAGCACGGCATTGATGAGTTTAGGGATATCGGTAAATGGCATACCGCGATGCAGGAACTCGTCCACCGCCACTTCGTCGGCGGCGTTCAGGGCGGCCGGGGCGGTCCCCCCCATCCGGATGGCGCGGTATGCCAACGGGATACAGGGAAACTTCACGGTATCGGGCTTGAAAAATTCCAGCCGGGCGGCGGCGGTCCAGTCCAGCGGTGGCAGCCAGGACGGAATCCGCTCCGGATAAGTGAGGGCATACTGAATGGGCTGCCGCATGTCGGCGGTTCCGAGTTGCGCCACGATGGAGCCGTCGACGAATTCGACCATCGAATGCGCCACGGACTGTGGATGAACGAGGATATCGACCTTCTCTTCGGGGATATCAAACAGCCATCGCGCCTCAATCACTTCGAATCCCTTGTTCATCAGCGTCGCGGAATCGACGGTGATCCGGCGGCCCATCGTCCAGGTCGGATGCTTCAGAGCCTTTTCCGGAGTGACTTCCGCCAGCTCTTCGGCCGGCGTCTCGCGAAACGGTCCGCCGGAGGCCGTCAGGATGAGCCGGCGGACCTCACCGTGGGCGCCGGAGCGAAGACACTGATCGAGAGCGCTGTGCTCGCTGTCGACGGGAATGATACGGGCGCCGCTGGCTGAGGCTGTCTGGCGCAAGAGTTCGCCGGCCACAACCATCGCTTCCTTGTTGGCAAGCGCAATGGTCTTCCCTGCGGCGGCCGCGGCGTAGGTGGGTTCGAGTCCGGCTGCGCCGACGGCGGCGGAGACCACCAGGTCCACCTCGGACGCGGATGAAACGGATCGCAATCCTTCAACACCGGAGATGACCTCCGGCGTCCGGATTCCCCGTTGCGCGCACGCTTTCTGGAACTCATCGACACGTGAAGCGTCCGCGATCGCGACGACCCGCGGATGAAAGGCCGCGGTCTGCTCCGCCAGTCGTTCCACACCGGAATTGGCGGCCAATGCAAAAACGGAAAATCGCTCGGGAAAGTGCTCGACCACCGAGAGGGTGTTCTGTCCGATGGATCCGGTGGATCCGATGATCGTCAGCCGCTTCATACCTTGAAGAACCAATAGAAAACGGGCGCGGCAAAAAGAAGGCTGTCGATTCGGTCCAGCATCCCTCCATGCCCGGGGAGCAGTGACGAGGAGTCTTTTACTCCGGCGCTGCGTTTCAGCGCGGATTCGGCCAGGTCGCCGGACTGGCCGGCAATCGCCGCCACCAGTGAAATGAACGCCATCCAGGCGGAGTCCGGCACGCCACCCAGAAGCCAGTGGCCCAGGATGACGCCGGCCGCAATACTGCCGGCGAGGCCGGCCAGGGCGCCTTCGACGGTCTTCTTGGGGCTCAACATCGGGGCCAGCGGATGGCGACCCAGCGCCCGGCCACCGTAGTAGGCGGCAGTATCACCGGCGAACACGATGCCCAGCAATACGAGTACAAGCAACCGCCCCATGGGCGCCTGAACGACCAGTCCGACAAGAAGGCCCGGAAGCACGCCACAGTACAGGAGGCCGAAAGCGGCAAGAGATATACGTGGAAGACTGAATTCGAGAGGCTCGGCAAACGCAATGGTCGTCATCACGATCAGCAGCGCCACGGCCAGCACCAGCAAAACGCTCCCTTCCTCCCAGACAAAGGACGCCGCCACCGCGCCGGCCAGCGGCGTGATAATCCGGCTGGCGCGCCTGCCGCCGCGCGCCGCGCCCAACGCGAGCAATTCGTCGAAGGCGATCGAGGCCAGTATTCCGACGAACGCCGCGAACCAGCCATCCGGCGCATAGAGCGTGACGCCAATGGCGATCGGAATGCCGGCGATGGCGGTAAGAACTCGCTTCATGAAATCAGCCTGGCGGCCGCAGTATCCCGCCGGCCCTGTTCTACTCTGCTGCGGACACTCCGGAAATCAGACATCCACGCCGCCGTAACGGCGTTCCCGCTTCTGGAAAGCGGCAATCGCATCGTACAAATCGCGCCTTCGGAAATCCGGCCAGAGCGTGTCGGTGACGTAGATCTCCGCGTAGGCGATTTGCCAGAGCAGAAAATTGCTCACCCGCAACTCTCCGCTCGTCCGGATCAGCAGATCCGGATCCGGCAGGCCGGCGGTGTAGAGATATTTCGAAAAGTCCTCTTCCCGGATCGCGCCGTCGTTCGCTCGCCCGTTGGCCAGCAGGCGGTTCACCGCATCCACGATTTCCGCGCGTCCGCCGTAATTGAGCGCGACGCTGAAGATCATTCCGGTATTGTCGCGCGTTCGTTCGATTCCCTTCTGGAGTTCACGCTGAACGCTGGGATCCAGCTGGTCGGTTCGTCCGATGGTCCGAAACTGAATATTGTTTTTGTGGAGATTGTCGATCTCGCGGTTCAGAAACTCCTTAAGCAGAGACATCAGCGTGCGAATCTCCAGCTCGGGCCGCTTCCAGTTTTCGATGGAGAACGCGTACAACGTCAGAACGGGAATGCCCAATTCAGCGGAACTCTCGACAATGTCGCGAACCGCGTCGATACCGGCCCGATGGCCCGCAACCCGGGGCAGCCCCCGCTTTCGCGCCCAGCGCCCATTGCCATCCATGATGATCGCAATGTGCGCCGGCAGCGCCCGGCGATCAAACTCAGTCGACATCCGACCGATCTTACCACGCGCAATCTCCGGCGCTGAATGGGCGAACGCTATAGATTCAAACTCGTTCCACCGGAAAGTTTCGCGCGCGGCGCCTGCCGCTCGTGCGACTCTCCCCTGAGGATCACAGTACTGCGTGACCGCTGCTGAGCGTTCGGCGACAATAAACGCGCCGTTTTTGAAAACGACCTGCATCCCCCGAAGGCATCAGCCTCGGTGGCTCAAAAACCCCATCGCAAATCCCAGCGTTTCGGAGTGAATCCCGAAAGGGTCGGCCCGCCAAAATGCGCGCTACAATGCTTCGGCTATGCGCAAACGTTTATTGCCGATCGGGGCGGCGCTCCTTGTTCTTCTGTTCTTCTCCTATCGCTATTACTCCAATTCCAGAATTGACCCGAGCGCAGTTCGGGCCTCCGGAACAATCGAGGCCACAACCGTCGATGTGTCCTTTCAGATCGGCGGCCGGGTCGTCGAGGTCCTGCCCCGCGAGGGACAGCCGGTCCGGGCCGGAGATGTTCTGGCCAGGCTGGCGGATGAAGAAAACGAGGTCCGTGTTCGCCAGGCTGAGGCGGCGCTGGAAGGAACATCCAGCCAGACGAAGCAACAACAGACTGCGCTCGAGCAGCGGGAAAGTCTCGTGTCGAGCCAGATCAGGCAGGCGCACGGACAGGCCGAAGCCGCGCGCGCCATGCTCGACCGTCTGCGCCATGGATCCCGGCCTGAAGAGATCCGCGTGGCCGAAGCGGAACTCGCCCAGGCTCAGGCGGCCCTGGAGCCCCGAAAACTCGAATTTCAGCGCGCCGCGGGTCTCTTTGAAGACGGACTCGTGTCGCAACAGCAGTTCGATACCGCCAGGGCGGCCTTCCGTACGGCCGAAGCCACGGTGACGGTGGCGCGTCAGCGTCTGACCCTGGCCACAGAAGGACCGAGGCAGGAAGACATCGCCGAGGCTCAGGCCCGCCTCTCTGCGGCCGAGGCGACGGTGAGCGCGGCGGAGGCGGCCCGCCGTGACATTGAGATCCAGCGCGAAGGCCTGGTCGGAGCGCGCGCCCGGCAGCGTGAAATCAGCGCCCAGCTCGACGCGGCGCGCCTTCAGCTGGCATATACCGAACTGCGGTCGCCCATCGACGGCGTCGTCCTGACCCGAAACATCGAAGTCGGGGAAATCGTCAACGCGGGTTCTCCGGTAGTCACCGTCGCCGACATCGACAACCTGTGGATTAATCTTTATGTCCCCGAAACGCAGACCGGCCGTATTCACCTGGGCCAGACAGCGCAGGTGCAGGTGGACGCATTCCCCGGCGAGCGGTTCAAGGGAACCGTCACGTTCATCTCCTCGGAATCGGAATTCACTCCGAAGACCATTCAAACCGAAGAAGAGCGGATCAAGCTGGTCTATCGGGTGAAGGTGGCGCTCGAAAGCGGCGGACAGCGACTGAAGCCGGGAATGCCGGCGGACGCGGCTATTGGCGATTAGCGCGTGAACTCCCCCTCCTCCGCAAAGCCCCTGGTCTCCGTTCAGGGATTGACCCGCCGCTTCGGCCAGGTGACCGCCGTTGACGGCCTCACGCTTGAAGTAATGGAGGGGGAGATCTTCGGCCTGATCGGCCCTGACGGCGCGGGCAAGACCACATCCATGCGTCTGCTCCTTGGAATCCTCCGCCCGGATGCCGGATCCGGTCACGTGGGTGGATGCGACCTCATACGGGATACGGAGTCGGTGACCACGCTCACGGGATATGTCAGCCAGCGGTTCAGCCTGTACGAGGAATTGAGCGTGGAAGAGAATCTCACGCTCTTTGCAGATCTCTACGGTGTCGCGGAAAGCGAGCGCGCTCCACGACTGGAGCGGCTGATGCAGTTCAGCCGCCTCGGCCCTTTCCGCGATCGTCTGGCGCGGAATCTATCCGGCGGAATGAAACAGAAGCTCGCGCTCAGTTGCGCTCTGATTCATACGCCCCGGCTGCTGCTGCTGGACGAGCCGACTACAGGAGTCGACCCGCTGTCGCGGCGCGATTTGTGGCGTCTGCTCTTCGATCTCTGGCAGGAGGGCGTCACCATCATCGTCTCCACGCCGTACATGGACGAAGCGGAGCGCTGCAGCCGCGTCGGTTTCCTGAGCGGGGGAAAGCTGATCCGCACCGGAACCCCGGAAGAGCTTCGAGGACAGTTTCGCGGAACGATTCTCGAAGTCTTCGCCGAACGCCGTTTCGAAGCCAGAGCGGCGCTCGCCGGCATTGAAGCGGTCGAAGACGTCAACCTGTTCGGCGAGGGACTGCACGCGACATTTCGCAACACCGACGCCACACAGGCGGAACGCCGCGCGCGGGAAGCGCTGGCGAACGAACGGATCGGCGTCCGTTCGATCATGGCCGTCGAACCAACGATCGAAGATGTGTATTTCCAACTGACGCGCGACCCCTCGCGCCAACTGTGAGCGGCGCCGCTATCGCCAGCGGTAGATTTCCGCGCCCGGAACACGCCGGATCTTTCGGCGCAGGCCGGACTGTGACGCGCCCAGCGCAATCACGACGCCCGCGTACGGAAGCGTAATTCTGGCGGCTACTCGATCCTGCAACTGGCGGTTCGCGCGGGAGGATTCCAGTGAATACCAGGGACGTCGGGGCTGCAGCGCCAGAACCAGCGGAAGCGGATCTTCCAGCCTCGCTTTCAGAGCCTTGCGAACCAGATATGCGGCCTGGATCTCGCTGTCCTGACCGACACGGCGGCGAATCGGCTCGAGTTCACTCTCATCCAGTCCATGGGACAGAAAAGTGTCTGAGGAACTCAACTGCCGCTGCTCTTCGGCGTTCCGTTCCACCAACTCGCCCCGCTCGTCCGAACGTCCCCAATAGGGCCGCGCTTTCTCGGGCACTCCCCGTTCTTCCCAGAAGCGCGCAATCCAGCCGCACGCCGGCAGGATCGCCTTCTTGTCCCGCTGCATCGCCTTTTCCAGGCACTCCACGCCCTCTTCTTCATCCTGATCGAGAAGAATGCGCCCCAGGTTGAAGAGCGCCGTTACATGAGTAGGATTCCTGCGCAGGATCGCGCGAATCAAAGGAACGGCCGCTTCCGGTCCTTCCAGGGCTTCGGTGAGACTGGCCATTTCCCATTCCTCATCACCGCTGAGCGCGCGCCCGGCAGCCGCTTCCCGCAAGGCCTCACGCCGTTCCGACTGTTTCAGGAGTTCCCGGCGCCTCTCCGCCCACAACGCAGTCACGTCGAGACTCCAATGCCGGTCCCACGCGAAAAGCTGGCTCTCCAGCAGAGGTCCGAGATAGCGATCCGCAGCCGATATGGCCGGTCGGTCAGGAAGGCGGGCCGCTTCCTGTAACAGACCCAGGCGATCCTGAAGCGCCGGGTGCGTATCGGAGTAGCTGGTCTGCCGCAGCAACGCCCGCTCAAGCCATCCCTGCCGGTTCGCCTCCTCGGAAGCGCCGTCGAACGCCTCTCTCATGGACGAAAACGGACTGGCTGGCGGGGACGGTTCAGAACGAATGCTGTCCTGAATGCGGGCCCAGTAGACTTTGTCGAGAAAGCGGGCGTGGACGGCGATGGCGACCAGCGCGTCTGCCAGAGCCCGCGAGCCCGCCAGCCGCGCGGCAAATCGGTCCGCTTCGACTTCCTGCAATCGAGACAGCACGAAGGTGTAGGCGTTGAATCGCTCCAGATACCAGTGCAACAATCGGGAAATCCACTTGCTCGCCCGACGGCCCTGCAGCACTCCGAGAATATGATTCCACGTAACCCGCAGGCGATACACCCACGCGGAAAGCGCGCTGTGCGCCCCGCTCAGATGCCCGATCTCGTGAGCCAGAACCGCCCGAAACTGTTCCGGATCGAGACCCATCATCAGCGGCGCGCCGATCAGCAGGTAATTCCGGCGCCAACCCAGAACTCCAAGTTCCGCATGCTGAACGACCGCGGCGTTGTAATCGCGCGTCAGCAGAACGGCGTGGATGCGCGGCCCGTGACCGGATTGACGTATTTCCTCAATCGTCGTGAACAGTTCAGGGACCTGCTTTGCCTCCAGCCGTTCGCCAACCGGAGGCGGAACGCGCACCCAAAGCGCGCGAATGATCGCGAGAGACATGATCCCGAGCGCGAGGATGACTTTGGTGAAAGCGGCGGAAGCGGTTTTAAGCAGCAGGAGAATCGCCGCGGCAAGCCCCATCACACTGACAACAACCGCCAGCAGCAGGAACACCGCCGCGTAGCCGGCAAACGCAAACAGCGCCGCCCCGACTCGATAGGCGGCCGGACGCCGCCAGGCCAGAGCCTCAAAACTGCGGACTTTTTCCTCGAACTGGACGCGGTTCATCGCCCCATCCCGATCCGATCATTTGAACGCCGGAATTCCGGTAATCTCCTCCCCGAGAATCAGCGTGTGGATGTGGTCCGTTCCTTCGTATGTGTAAACCGATTCGAGATTGCACATGTGTCGAAAAACCGGGTACTCGAGAGTGATTCCATTGGCGCCCATCAGATCGCGCGCCACACGCGCTGTCTCCAGCGCGATGGCGACGTTGTTTCGTTTGGCCAGGGAGGTCTGCGCGAATACGAGTTTTCCCTCGTCTTTCAAACGCCCGAGCCGCCAGGCCAGAAGCTGAGCCTTGGTGATCTCGGTCAGCATATGCGCAAACTTTTCCTGCACCAACTGAAATGCCGCAATCGGCTTGCCAAATTGATGTCGTCCTTTGGCGTAGTCCACGGCGCATTCATAACACGCCATTGCGGCGCCGATAGCTCCCCAGGCAATCCCATAACGCGCCTGATTCAAACACATCAGCGGCGACCGCAGGCCACGGGCGCCGGCCAGCAGATTGGCTTCGGGAACGAACACTTCATCCATGATCAGATCCGACGTGACCGAAGCCCGCAATGACAGCTTGTTCTTGATCTCGGGCGCCTGAAAGCCCGGACTGCTGGTCTCCACGATGAATCCACGGATCTCATCCCCCGCGCGGGCCCAGACAATGGCAATATCCGCCATCGTTCCATTGGTAATCCAGCGCTTGACCCCCTGAAGCACCCAGCCCCCTTGAACAGGCCGCGCCCGGGTCTCCATGGCTCCGGGATCCGAACCGTGATCGGGTTCCGTCAGGCCAAAACAGCCGATCTTTTCTCCCCTGGCCAGTTGGGGAAGCCAACGGCGTTTCTGTTCATCGGACCCGAACGCAAAAATCGGATACATCACCAGCGCGCCCTGAACACTCGCAAAGCTGCGCAGGCCGCTGTCTCCCCGTTCCAGCTCCTGCATGACCAGACCATAAGCGATCCCGTTCATGCCGGCGCAGCCGTACTCTTCCGGCAGATTCCCTCCCAACACGCCCAGGGCCGCGAGCTGGGAAACCAGTTCGGTTGGAAAGCGGGCATTCTCAAAGCATTCGTCGATGATTGGCGTTACCTGATCATCCACGAATCGGCGGATCGTATCCCGCGCCAGACGTTCTTCATCGGTCAACAGATCGTCGATTCGATAAAAGTCGACACCACGAAATCGCATACGTGCTCCCGATGAGTTGAAGGTATCAGCAGCCGATGCCCGGACAAAGCTGAATCAGACAGGAGATTTGGACGATCCCGGGGGAACTCGGGCTCAAGGTTTCAGGGAACGTTCCTACACCATCGCGCCGTACTTCCACCGCTCCGCGACGCCTGCGGAAATGTAGAGGCAGTCACAAGGCGCTAGACGCCAGGCGCTTGCAAGACAGTCACAAGGCGCTAGGCGCTTGCAGTTTTGACGGCGAACGGCACGGTCAGGGATGCCCGAGTGCCTGCGCCCGGCGCCGATTCGATCTTGAACGCGCCGCCGATGTACTCCAGGCGTTCGCGAACGCTGAACAGACCGAAATGTCCACCTTCAACGGACAGAGACCGGGCAGTGACGTCAAAACCCGCGCCGGAATCCTCTACGGTGATTTTCAGCGAAGACCCTTTCCGGATGGACACCATGGCCAGTTTTACACCGGCATGCTTGGCGACGTTGATCAGCAACTCGCGCACGATCCGAAACACGACCATAGCGGTGTCTTCACCGAGCGGCAGGGGACCATTTCCGCCGTCGACCTGAACGGCCAGGCCATAGCGCGCCTTCATGTCGTCGGCGAGCCATCGCACAGCCGGACCGAGTCCAAGCAGGCGGAGTATCGGTGGACTCAGCTCAAAGGTCAGTGTGTTGACCGTTTTTGCGATATCTTCCAGGATCGCGCTCAGGCTCTGTGCGACGGGCCCGCTGATGCCGGCCTCCGCCAGTTTCAATCGGGCCGTGAACAAGGTCTGGCCAAGGCCGTCGTGCAGGTCCTGGGCCAGTCGCTGTCGCTCACGCTCCTCCGCCAGCATGAGTTCAAGCGACATCGTCCGAAGGTCTTTTCGATACTGATCGAGCTGTCGTTCCGTTTCCCGGCGCTGGCTCACATCGCGGGCCACAGCCATTTCCCGAAACCTTCGCTCGCTCATCAGCGAGGCTTGCCGTTCCACGTCCGCGCGGAGCGACACATTCTCCATGGAAAGTCTGCGCTCCGACCGTACCCGTTCGGTGATGTCGATCATCACGACGTGGCTGCGGCGCTCGCGTCTGGAAAGCACCGGCTCCATCTGCAGCCGGACCGTCGCCGAACTGCCGTCCGCTTTCCGCATTTCAAGGTCGCAGGACCGCTGGACTCCTTCGGAAAACAGCGCGTCATATTCCAGGCCCCACTCTTTACGGGAGTCCTCCGCGACAAATGCTGAAAATGCGCCGCGCAAAACCGTCTTCCGCGAAACGCCGAGCATTACCGACGCCATTCGGTTGCTTTCCAGAATCCTGCCTTTCCGATCCAGCGTAAGGTATGCGACAGGCGCGCGATTAAAGAGTTCGGCGTAATGATCGCGGGAATTCACCAGTCCGGATTGAATCGCGCGCGCGTTCTCACGCTCGCGGGCCGGCTGGCCTTTCAGGATCAGGCTACGCCCACCCTGCTCCGTCATGCCTGAACCAGACAGTGGGCGGCGGCCGCCTTCCGATCGCGTCGTCCTCCGCCGGCCCTTCTTCCCCAAACCTCTTTTCAATCCATTGCTCATCGCAAACTCCTCCTGAATCGACTCATTGGAAAGACAAACGAGGGTTGCCGCGCTCCAACATCGTGGCTGTATGAGTCAACGACCGGAGAGGCGACAGCGCCGCCCCAAATACCTGGGCAGCGCCCTCGATGATCTGGTCACGCGTTACCAGCTGTCGCGAAAATCACTACAAACCCATGACAGTCATCCGGCTCTTTCCGGCCTGCAGGCGAACCCTGTACGGGGGGAGATCGAGTACCCTGTTTCCTGGCGTCAGTCCTGGTTCGGCGGTCTTACGGCTGACGTCCATATTTTCGGAGATCGACGAAACACAGAGTTTTTGGCAGAATAACGTCTTCAGTCGGCAAGCGCCCGGGCGATGAAACCCGGGCAAGCGCCATTATTTAGGAGCCCGCGTCTCGAAGCAATCCAAAGTTTGGGCTGCCGTGACGCGGCGTAGTTTTCATTTCGGTCTGAGAATTCTGCAATCGTACAACCCGAACTGTTAATGGTAAAATCCGCGCGCAGTCCTGCGTTGGAGAATCAAGAATATGCGTCAGAGGATTCTGCTGGCTGATGATCACGCCATTGTTCGAGATGGATTGCGGATGACGTTGGAAAAGGCGGACTTCGATGTCGTTGGCGCCGTAGAGGATGGCCGGACGCTCATCAAGGAAGCCGGACGTCTGAATCCTCACGTGGTGGTGGCCGACATTTCGCTGCCCCTGCTGAATGGGATCGAATCCGCCCGCCAGCTAAAAAACCTGCTGCCACGCGTGAAGGTCATTTTCCTGACCATGCACGCCGACCTGACATATGCCTCCAATGCGCTGGCGGCGGGCGCCTGGGGCTACGTGCTGAAGAGCGCTCCGACAGAAGAGATCATTACCGCCATCCGCAGCGCTTTGGCGGGTAAGAAATATTTGACAAAAGGAATCCTCAACGATGGGGACTCGGAGCTTCCCAACAACGTTGGAGGGATCAACAGCGAAGCGGTACGGTTGACTCCCCGCCAGCGGGAAGTCCTGCAATTGCTCGCTGAAGGGCGCTCCATCAAGGAAATTGCCGACGTCCTGTGCGTTTCCCCGCGTACGGTCGAGTTCCACAAATACAAGATGATGCGTCAACTGGGGGCGCATTCCACCGCAGCCCTGACACGATACGCCATCAAGCACGGCGTTATTGTTCCCTAGCATCGGCTTTCCCCGGGGCCGCGCTTTCCACTGCGGCTCCCGGGGAGATTGCCCGACAAACCACGCGGCCCCGGCGTCTTCCGTGAATAAATCTCACGTATCATACCGGCCATGAAGCCGGACTGGGCTGCGAAGATCGTCGAAACGTTACGTCAACACGGGCATGAGGCCTATTTTGTAGGGGGCTGCGTGCGCGACATGGTCATGGGCATCGAGCCCGCGGACTACGATATCGCCACCAGCGCCAGGCCCGACGAAATTACGCGAATCTTCCCCCAGACCCGGCCGGTTGGCGCACAGTTCGGCGTCGTCCTGGTCATTCACCGCGGTCATCCTTTCGAGGTGGCCACGTTCCGCTCCGATGACGTCTACATCGACGGGAGGCGTCCCACCAGCGTTGCCTTCACCGATGCGCGGACCGACGCCCTTCGCCGGGACTTCACCATCAACGGACTCTTCTACGATCCTCAGGGCGGCCAGGTTATCGATTTCGTCTCCGGACAGGAGGATATTCGGGCGCGTCTTGTGCGCGCAATTGGCGATCCACACGCGCGTTTCCAGGAAGACAAGCTTCGAATTCTTCGCGCCATCCGGTTCGGCGCCCGCCTGGATTACGCGATCGATCCCGCGACCTGGGACGCGGTCCGCGCCATGGCGCCGATGATTCACCAGGTGAGTAGCGAACGCATTCGCGATGAACTCCTCCGCATCCTGACCGAAGGCCAGGCCGCGCGCGGCGGCAGGCTGCTGTGGGAATCCGGTCTGCTCGCGGAGATCCTGCCGGAAGCGCAGTGGAACGCCCGACTGGAGCGGATCCTCGCCCTCCTCGATCGCGGCGCCTCGCCCGAATTGGGAATGGGAGCGCTCCTCCGGGCCACGCCCGTCGCCCGGGCGGAGGCCGTCGTTGAGCGCTTGAAGTTCTCGCGCGCCGAGGCGCATCATATCGTTGCCCTGCTCGCAAACGCCCCGCGATTCTCACAAGTCCGTCACATGCGGCAACACGAACTCAAGCGGTTCTTCCGACTGCTGCGTTTCGAAGACCATCTCGAACTCGCGCGCATGTGGGCGGTAGCGGCCGACGAGAGCCTGCAGGATTACACATTCGCTCTCGCCTCTTACCATGCCCTCACACCGGAAGAAATCACACCGAAGCCGCTGATTTCC
>DASUFH010000443.1:0-15703 GCA_036274645.1 Terriglobia bacterium | reverse complement strand
TCTCGCGCCGCAGCCGGTCGCCGGCGTTCCCGCGGTTCGCGCCGCGGCGCTGGGCGGACTGCTGGAAGTAGCGCTGCATCCGAAGTTCGCCGAAAACAGGTACGTCTATCTGACGTACTCGAAGGCCGGGCAGGGCAACATGGCCACGACGGCCCTGGCGCGGGGACGCTTTAATGGAACGGCGCTTGAAGATGTGCGCGATATCTTCGTCGCCAATTCCTGGAGTTCATCCACCACCAACTTCGGCGGGCGGATCGCATTCGATCGGGATGGCTTCCTGTACCTCACCGTCGGCGAACGGCAGGAGCAGGACCGCGCGCAAAACATCGCGGACCATGGCGGAAAAGTGTTGCGCCTGCGCGATGACGGCAGCGTGCCTGCGGACAATCCCTTCATCGGCAAGACCGGATATGCGGCGGAGATCTATTCCCTCGGACACCGCAGTCCCCAGGGTCTGGCCATGCATCCGGAGACGGGCGCGATCTGGGAGAACGAACACGGACCGCTCGGCGGAGACGAGGTCAACATCATCCTGCCCGGACGCAATTACGGTTGGCCGCTGGTCACCTTCGGAACGGACTATGACGGAACGAAAATCAGCGAATCGACCTGGCGCGCCGACCTCGAGCCGCCGCTGATGTACTGGGTCCCGTCGATTGCCGTCTCGGGCATGGCGTTCTACACGGGAGACCGGTTTCCCAATTGGAAAGGCAACGCGTTCGTCGGGTCGATGTTCGAGGGCCGCACGCGAGCGACCGGGCATCTCGTGCGCATCACGTTTCAGGAAGGCCGGCCGATCCAGCGAGAGCCCATCATCACGGAGCTCCACCAGCGTATTCGCGACGTGCGGCAGGGGCCCGATGGATTGCTCTACCTGCTGACGGACGAGAATCCGGGAGTCGTATTGAGGATCGAACCGGCCCCGTAAGACAACCTCTTCGCGTTGAGCCCCCGTCTGCTTGTGACAAGCAGGACGGGGGCCCAAAACGTCCAGGCGGCAGGGAGCAAGCAGACGGGGGACTCAAGATGTTCCCGTTTGTGCTATGTTAGCAGCCGTCACTCATCAGGTTCCCCCCCGGTGTAAAGGACTGATTGCTCATGCTGGGATTTGGACGTTCTCAAATCAGCCCCAACGCCACGAAAGCGCGTGTCCTGCTGGTTATTGCCACACTGGCGGTTGTCAGCCTGGCCTATGTTGCGCCCGCGCAACAGCATCTTCCTTCCGGCCGTCGCAATCCCAACTTTGATATCCGCACGGATAAGGCCTCGTCCGCGGAAGACTATCGACAACGGGTGTCTGCCGCTCGTGGGGCCAGGGCTGGAAATCGGAACTCCGAGCGAGAAGCGGGCAAGGCGCGTCTCCGGGGCCGGTTTCCCAGCGCGGAGATCGTGGAGAATCGGCAACTGGGAACCCCCGAGGTGCTCAGTGTTCCACCGGGAGAGGAGTTTTTCACCGAACCCTCCCGGGATCGCGTCAAAGCGATGCGGGCTTTCCTGTCCGGACACGCCGACCTGTACGGCGTGGCGGAAGACGACGTCAGCGGACTGGCCCTGACCGCCGACTATGAGAACCCGGCCGGCAACATGGGATGGGTGGAGTTTGAGCAACGCATTAATGGGATTCCGGTTTTCCAGGGGCGCATTCGTGGAGGATTTACCAAAGACGGCCGGTTGGCGCGAGTGCGGGGAATTCTGACGTCTGGTTCCACAGCGTCAGGCGCGGCGCGGCCCTCGCTGAGCGCGGCCCGGGCGGTGGCGCTGGCCGCGGCCAGCGTCGACGTGGATGCGGCCGAGGAGGATCTGAAAGCGAAGGCGACGGTGAACGGGCGGGTCACGTTTGCGCGCGGCCGGATGGCGAGAGATGCGAAAGCCTGGCCGGTCTACTTTCCGGTCTCGCCGGACGTGACACGGCTGGCCTGGGCCACGGAGATATGGGGCGATCCCGAAGCCTATCTGATTCTGATCGATGCTGAGGACGGGACGCCGCTGTTTCGGAAGAACCTCACCAGCTACCAGTCGCAACCGGCCACCTACCGCATCTATCCCAGTGACAGTCCGGCGCCGCTGTCGCCGACCACCGTGCTTCCCGGCGACAAGACGCAGGCGCCGTATGTGCCGCGCACAACGGTGACGCTGATCGGAAACGAAGAGCCCTACACGTTCAACAATCTTGGATGGATGACCGACGCCACGAATATCACCGCCGGCAACAACGTTATCGCGGGAGTGGATGTGGACGGCGTGGACGGCGTCGACGCGCCCGTGACCGGAGACAACCGGACGTTCGACTTTGCATTTGATCCGCAGACGGATATGCCGTCGGCGCCGGGATATCGGAATGGCGAAGTCACGGACCTGTTCTACTGGGTCAATGTCTTTCATGACCGGATGTATGCGCTGGGATTCACCGAGGCCGCGGGCAACTTCCAGAACGACAACTTCGGCAGGGGCGGGGCCGGAGGCGATCGCATTTCGGCCGAGGCGCAGGATTCTGGAGGGGTCAACAATGCCAACTTCACAGCGCCTCCGGACGGTTTTCCCGGCCGGTTGCAGATGTACCTGTTTGGGGGGCCGGATCCGGATCGAGGCTCGAGTCTCGATCATGAAGTGGTTCTCCACGAACTGACCCACGGTCTATCCAGCCGGCTGCACGCCAATGCCGAGGGGCTGACGACCGAGATCGCCGAAGGGATGGGAGAAGGCTGGTCGGACTTTTACGCGCGCGCGTTGCTCGCGACGGCGGACGAAGATCCGAACGGCGTATTCGCCATGGGGGGATGGTCGTCCTACCTGATCCAGCCGAACTTCAAAGACAACTACTATTACGGGATCCGGCGCTTTCCCTATGCCAGCATTTCAACGCTTGGCTCGAACCTGAAGCCGCACAATTCCCTGACATTTGCCGACACCGACGATACGAAGATCAATTTTGATTCCGCGTATGCGAGAAGTCCCGTTGCGCCGACAGCGACACGCTCGCCCCACTCGCTGGGCGAGATCTGGGCCAGCGCGCTGTTTGAAGTCCGCGCGCGGTTTATTGCGCGGCTGGGCTTCGAGGAAGGGAACCGCCGGATCCTGCAGTTTGTCACGGACGCCATGAAACTCGATCCGGCCAGTCCCACGATGCTTCAGGGCCGCGACTCGATCCTCGCAGCCGCCAACGCGGGCGGGACAGTTGAAGACATCGCGGATATCTGGGCCGGCTTTGCCGCGCGTGGGATGGGCTTGAGCGCACGGGAGCTGGACCTCGAAACCGGAGCCGTCATAGAAGCGTTCGACCGGCCAACAACCGTCGAATCGGCGGGCCCCACCGGCGGAACCGTCTTAACGGTGGTTGTCGATCCGGTCACCCCGTCCACCATCTATGTTGGAAAATCTGCCCTGGGGGTATTCAAAAGCGTCGATGGCGGTCTGACCTGGGTGTCCAGAAGCGCCGGTATGACCGATCTCACCATTAAGCAACTGGCGATCGATCCGTTGACGCCCACGACGATTTACGCCGGAACGGCAAACGGAGTCTTCAAGAGTGTTGACGGCGGCGACACCTGGGTTGCGGTCAACACCGGCATGTCGGATCTTTCGATCGTTGCCATGGCGATCAGTCCATCGAATCCGTCGATCATCCTTGTCGCAACGGATGCCAGATACGTCTACAAGAGCGTTGACGGAGCCTCGAACTGGGTGAGGAGCGATTCAGGCATCGACACCTCGGTCGTGAGAATCGTGTCGATGGCATTTGACCCGTCGAATTCCTCAATCGTCTATGCCGTCGGAAACTCGATATTCAAGAGTGTCGACGGCGGATCCAACTGGATAAAGAAGACCCCGAGCACGGGAACATTCGTTGCCGTTGACCCGAAGACTCCGGCGACGGTCTATGTGTCCGCACCCAGTCTTTTCTATAAAAGTCTCGATGGCTTTGCCACCTTGCCTGGTTCCGTCGATGGCGGACCAACCGGAGCGCTGGTGATCGATCCCGGACAACCATCCGTCATATATGGCGCGAAGGAAAATGCCGGAGTTGTTAAAAGTGTCGATGGGGGGCTGACCTGGATTTCCATCAACGTGGGATTTGCAGGCCCGTTTGCGGGGCCCCAGATCGGCGCGATCGCTATCGATCCTTCCGCCACCGCCACTTTGTATGCCGGCATATCTTCGGGTATGGGAGTTCAAGGAAGAGGCATTTACAAGACTCTGAACGGAGGTTCAAACTGGATTGCCATCAACTCAGGCCTGGGTGGCGCCGTGGTCAATGCATTGGGCATCGTTCCGGCGACGTCGACACTGTATTGCGGAACAGACGGCAACCGGATATTTCGAAGTTTGAACCAGGGAGCTGATTGGGTTGGCCTCGGCAGCACGCTACCCATGGGCTCTGTGACCGCTTTGGCTTTCGACCCGGTGAATTCTTCCGTCCTTTATGCCGGGACGGACGCCTCAGGAGTGTTCAAAAGCATCGACGGCGGAATCAACTGGGCTTCTTCCAGTGGGGGAGGGTCCGGTGGTGGGGCCAGCATCCAGCGTATCGATGTCTCCCGCTCAAACCCGCTGACGCTATTTCAAGCCGCTTCCTCTAAGGGCATCTACAAGAGTTCAGACGGCGGCATGACCTGGACCCAGGTATTTTCCGCGAAGGCGATCGCTGCGCTGGCGATCGATCCATCCTCAGATTTGACGGTCTACGCAGGAGCGAGCCAAAGCGCGCACGGAGTTTATAAGACGACAGACGGCGGGGCGAATTGGACACTGGTTGGCTTGAACAATACGAGGATCATTGCCCTCGTGATTGATCCTCTGAACACGGCAACGATCTATGCCGCTTCACCCGAAGAGGGCGTCTTCAAGAGCACAGACTCCGGAAGCACGTGGACGGCGGTGGGATCCGGTCTCAGAAAACAGGTTCGCTCGCTTGCGTTCGATCCTGCGAACAGCGCGATCCTATACGCAGGTACGCACCAGGGCATCTTCAAGACCTCCAACGGGGGAACAATCTGGAGGGAGGTCGGGCCGGCGCTATTCGCGAGGTTTTCCGTTAATGCCGTGCTGCTGGATCCTTCGAATTCCGCAATCGTATACGCGGGCCTTTCCGGAGGCGGTGTGTTCAAGAGTGTGGATGCCGGGGAACATTGGCAACCCACAGGAGCGGCGATTACCGCTTCGCCACCGACGATCACCAGCATATTTCCCACCGGTGGAGCCCCTGGCGACGTTTTCGATGTGACCCTGACGGGTACAGGTTTTGCCCCGATCATGTCGATAGACCTGGGAAGCGGAGTCACAGTCAGCAACCTTACGGTCATGAACGCAACGTCGGCTCAGGCTACCGTCACAATCTCCATTGGAGCGAATGGGTCCGTCCGTTCCGCTGCCGTTACAACATCCGATGGGACTGGTAGCGGAGCCAGCTTTGCCGTCGAGTACAAGACGCCAACTCTGACCGCGATAACCCCGGCCAGTGGTTATCAGGGCTCGAAAGTGAACGTGACTCTCACGGGCACGAACTTCATTCCCAATTTCTACATCAGCAACGGAGGAGCGGGAATTACGGTCAGCAACGTCACCGTCGTCAGCACGACGACGGTGACGGCGACGTTCGGGCTCGGTCAGTTCGGCGGGCCGATAACAGTGACAACCCCCGGGGGAACCAGCGGACCTGTCCGATTCGACATCATGCCGGCGCCTTTGACCCAATTCAGTCCAAACATCGGACGACTGGGCCAGATCAATCTTGAAGTTGCCATTACGGGGCAATTCACGAATTTCACACAGGGAGCATCCGGAGCCAAGTTTGGGCAGGGCATTATGGTCAGTAGCCTGACGGTGGTCGATCCGACGCACGCGATAGCAAGGATCCATATCGCTCCTGACGCTACACCTGGACCGCGAGACGTGACGGTCACCACTTTTGGCGCGGAGGCTCGCGCCGATGGCGCCTTCACAGTTGTGGCTGTTCCGGGGAGGCTGGCCGCCTGGGGGCGTAATGATGTTGGTCAGGCCACCGTTCCCAGTGGGAGGTTTGTCGCGGCCGCTGCGGGTGGATCCCACAGCGTGGCGATCCGCGCGGATGGGACCCTCGCGGCGTGGGGAGACAACACCTATGGGCAGCTGAATGTTCCATCCGGAGCCTTCCTTGCGGTTGCGGCAGGGCAGGATTTCAGTGTCGCTCTTCGCGGGGACCAGAGTCTGATTGCCTGGGGGCGCAATGACAAAGGCCAGAACACATCCCTGAGTGGGCCATTCACAGCCATCTCAGCGGGCGCTAATCATGGGCTGGCCATCACGAGTGGGGGGAATCTCTCGTCATGGGGAGACAACTCGTTCGGTCAACGCAATGCGCCGAACTATCCTTTCCAGGCAGTGGCTGCGGGCGGAAGGCACAGCCTGGGACTCTTGCTTAATGGGGTAGTGGTCGGATGGGGAGACAATTCCTTTGGTCAGTCAAGCACTCACGGCGGCCCTCCAGTGACCGCAATTGCGGCAGGCGAGAACCACAGTCTGGGTCTCCTTTTTAATGGAACGCTCATCGGATGGGGAGACAATTCCTTCGGTCAGAGCACCGTGCCGTCCGGCGTCTTCTCCGCCATTGCCGCTGCCGGCAATACGAGCCTTGCCATACGAACGGACGGAACCGCCGTGATCTGGGGAGAGAATACGTATGGTCAGACGAATGTTCCGGCAGGGCTGTTGTGGGGTATTTTCCCCGGTCCTTCACACAGTGTTGCGATCCGCAACGACCTGGTCAGCCATGACCTCAATGGGGATGGCATGTCCGACATTCTGTGGGCCCACACCGACGGAACCGCCGCGGGATGGCTGATGAACGGTCTCACGGCGATGAACGGCAGCCAACTGCTGGGACCGGGCACCGGGTGGAACATCATCCGGCTCGCGGACTTCAATGGCGATGGCAAGAACGATATCGTCTGGCGGCATACCGACGGCAGTTCAGCCGTGTGGCTGATGAACGGGCTGAACATGGCCGACGCCGCCTTTCTTGTGGGTTCGGGAACAGGCTGGAGCGTTGAGCACATCGGCGACTTCAACGGGGACGGGAAGAGCGATCTGCTGTGGCGGAACACCGATGGCGCCGCGGTGATCTGGCAGATGGACGGTATGGGCCCTTCCGGTTTTGGCGTGCTGGTGGGACCGGGAACGGGCTGGAGCGTCCAGCATATTGGCGACTTCGACGGGGACGGGAAGAGCGATCTGCTGTGGCGGAACACCGATGGCACTGCGGTGATCTGGCAGATGGATGGCATGGGCCCTTCCGGTTTCGGCGTGCTGGTGGGCCCTGGTACAGGCTGGAGCGTCCAGTACATCGGCGACTTCAATGGGGACGGCAAGAGCGACCTGCTGTGGCGACACGACGACGGTACCGCGGTGATCTGGCAGATGAATGGACTCAGTCTGACGAATGTCGGCGTCCTGGTTGGGCCAGGCACGGACTGGAGCGTCCAGCAAATTGGCGATTTCAACGGGGACGGCAAAAGCGATCTGATGTGGCGTCACCACGACGGCAGCGTGGTGATCTGGCTGATGGACGGACTGAGTCCTGTGGGTATCGGCAGTCTGGTGGGACCGGGAACGGGCTGGAACGTCCAGCAGATCGGCGACTTCAACGGAGACGGTAAGGGCGACATTCTCTGGCGGCACACCGACGGCAGTACCGTGATCTGGAAGATGAACGGTTTGAACTCTTCAGCCGCCGGCGGACTGATTGGCGCGGGTACCGGTTGGAGTCCATTGCCGTAACCCTGCCGCCGGCGCGCGAGGTCTCGATATTCCGCGGGCAACGAACCGGGCAGGGAGTAGGGGAACGCGCGCCTTCCGTCGGGCCCTTCTTCTCCGGCTGTTCGGCGCTAACTTATTCGCTTTCGCCTCCTTTGCGAAACGCTTCAATTCTGCAAAAATGCTCGCCGGCTTCAAATGACCTGGAATGTCGAACAAGTTCTGGCGCTGGCGCCCGACGCGTCATCCGCGAAGTCGGGGAAGGATCTCTCCGTCGCAAGGAAATGGCTGACTCTCGGCGCGGACGACGCCTGCGCGTGGGGAACGCTTCAGGGTAGCGGATCCACGCCGTACCAGGCTGTCATCGATCTCGCCGGCCCGGCGTTCAAGTGCACATGCCCCAGCCGGAAGTTTCCCTGCAAGCATGGGCTGGGCCTGTTCCTGATCCTCGCGCAGCAGCCGGACGCATTCCGCGAAAAGCGCGCGCCCGCATGGGCGAGCGAGTGGCTGGCGAAGCGGTCGGAAAAGCAGGAAGCCAAAGCCGCGCGCGCCGCGGCGCCGGCAGCCGCGCCTGATCCGGAAACGGAGGCGCGGGCCACCGCGGCGGCAGAGAAGCGGTCTGCGGCGCGCGAGGCGAAGGTTTCCCGGGGACTGGAGGATCTCGGCGTGTGGCTTGAAGACGTTGTCCGTTCGGGTTTCGCTTCACTTCCCGGAAAACCTTCAAGCCTCTGGCAGAACCCGGCTGCCCGGCTTGTCGACGCGCAGGCGCCGGGCATGGCGCGGCGTCTGGCGGAGCTTGAAGGTATTACCACGACCGGTGAAGACTGGCCGGAGCGGCTCCTGCGGCAGTTGGCCACGCTGCATCTGGCCCGGGAGGGCTGGCGGCGCATTGGCAGCCTGCCGAATGCGGCTCAGTCGGATCTGCGCGCCGCGCTGGGTTTCACGATGAGCCAGGATGACGTGCTGGCCGACGACGGCATCCGCGATCACTGGGTGGTGGCCGGCCAGCGCGTGGAGGAGGAAGAACGTCTGCGTGTTCAGCGGACCTGGTTGTTTGGGGCGAAGTCGCTGCGAGCCGCATTGTGCCTGAGCTTCAGCGCAGGTCCGAATCCGTCCATGGATGTCCGCCTCACGCCCGGCGCGACCGTCGACGCGGAACTGGCGTTTTTCCCCAGCGCCTTTCCGCTGCGGGCGCTGGTGAAACAGCGTCATGGCGCTTCGTCAACGGGGGTTCCGGAGCTGCCGCACGCCACCATCGCGGCAGCGAACCGATTTGCCGCCGATGCGTTCGGCGCGAATCCATGGCTTGAACGAATCGCGTTCGCGCTGGCCGCGGTGGTTCCGCTCCGACGGACGCATGGCTGGATTGTCCGCGATGCGGATGGTCGCGCGCTGCCGCTGGACATACCCGAGATGGATGCATGGAAACTGGTCGCGCTTTCCGGAGGCGCTCCGGTGGCGCTTGCCGGCGAATGGAACGGCGATGCGCTGCGGCCCATGAGTGTGTGGGCCGGTGGAAGGTTGGTGACGTTATGAGGCTGGCGGATCTGACCGCCATCGCGCTGCTGGGAACTGAAAGGGTGGAACTCCCGCCGGTTCGCGCGGGAACCGCCATCGGCGATCTGCAGTCGCAACTGGATTTCTCCAGGCGTGAGAGCGCGCTTCTCTCTGCGGCGGCGCTCACCGCGGCCTACGAGCGCGCCGGAGTCCTGCCGCTGGAAGACCATCTGCCTGTCCCCACGGCCTGCGAGGCGGAGTCCCGGCAGCAGGTGGGCGTCCGCGCAGGCGTGCTGCTGCAGCGGATGCTCGGCGGCGAGTTTTCCAACCTCCTGCCGGAGTGGCTGGAGCAATCCGCCGCGCTCGGCGCGCTGGCCCCGCCGGAGTTGCTGCCCGCGTTGCTGGAACTGGGCGCAAAATCGTCCGCGCTTCGGGATGCGATCCTTCCGGTGATCGGCGAGCGGGGCCGCTGGCTCGCCGCGCAGAACCCCGGATGGTCCTGGGTGGAAGGGGTCCAGGAGGACGACGGCGTCTGGCACACGGGCGCCACGGCCGCCCGGTCACTTTTTCTGACGCGTTTGCGGCGGTCGGATGCGGATCGCGCGCGCGATCTGCTGATGTCGACCTGGAATGAGGAGTCTCCGGAAGATCGCGCGACGTTTCTGAACGCGCTCGGTATAAACCTGTCTCCGGCCGATGAGGCCTTCCTGGAATCCGCTCTCGATGACAGGCGCAAGGAGGTCCGCCGGGCCGCCTCGGCCTTGTTGGGCCGCCTGCCGTCGTCGGCCCTCGCGCAACGCATGGTGGCGCGGGCCCGTCCGTTGTTGCGTTTCGTTCCGGGCGAGTCCGGAAGCATCGTCCGGTTGAAGAGGGCCACACCCGCCATGATCGACGTGACCTTGCCGCAGACGTGCGACAAGGCGACGCAGCGCGACGGCGTTGAATTGAAGCCTCCGCACGGGATGGGAGAAAAGGCGTTCTGGCTGATCCAGATTCTGGAGGTGACGCCGCTCGAGCAATGGAAACGGGAGTTTGGCGCGGGGCCCGAGGAAATTCTTACCGCGTCGCTTCACGGCGAATGGAAGACGGAACTGACCGAAGCATGGAAACGCGCGGCGATCCGGCAGTCGAACCCGGAATGGGCGGAAGCGATTCTGGACGCCTTCAGTGAAGCGGGTCCGGATCCGGCCTTCCGGCCGCTGCTGGATCTCCTGTCTATCGAACGGCGCGAAGCGCGCGTGACGCGATGGCTCGTGGAGCGTTCACGGCCGGAACTGTGCGGCGTGGCGGTGGCGCAGTCGACCCACCGCTGGAGCGAAGGGTTTAGCCGCAGTGTTCTCGAGTGGCTGCGCCGCCTCGCGGAGCAGCCATCGATGGACTGGCAGCTGCGGAGCGAATTGAAGAACCTTGCGGCGCGGATTCATCCGAAACTGTTGCCCGAGGCGTCGCTCGGCTGGCCGGTGGATTCGGCCGGATGGGCGTTCTGGTCCAAAGGATGTGACGAGATGTGGAGCGTCGTCCACTTCCGTCACGAAATGCTGACTGCCCTTCAACAATCGATTTGATATGACAAACCAACTCCGACAACACGCCGAACAGCAGTTTGCCGATGAACTCGAATCCCTCGCGCGCGCCGACGACCGGCCGCGCCCTCCCAACTGGAAGCTGTCTCCGTGGGCGGTTGCCACCTACGTGCTGGGCGGGCAGATCGACAACGGCGCCGTGATCACGCCGAAATACATCGGCGCCCGCCGTCTGGTCGAAATCGCGATCGCCACGCTGGCAACCGATCGCGCCCTGCTGCTGCTCGGCGTTCCGGGCACCGCCAAGACCTGGCTGGCCGAACACCTGACGGCGGCGATCTCCGGCGAGAGCACGCTGCTGGTGCAGGGAACCGCGGGAACCAGCGAAGAGAGTCTGCGCTACGGCTGGAATTATGCGGAACTTCTCGCCAAGGGACCGTCGTCGAAGGCCCTCGTTCCGAGCCCGATGATGCGGGCCATGCGGGAGGGCAAGCTGGCCCGGGTCGAGGAACTGACGCGCATTCCGGCCGACGTGCAGGACACGCTGATCACGATCCTCAGCGAAAAGACGCTTCCCATTCCCGAATTGGGAGAGGAGGTCCAGGCCGTCAAAGGCTTCAACGTGATCGCCACGGCAAACAGCCGCGATCGCGGCGTCAATGAACTGAGCAGCGCATTGAAGCGGCGGTTCAACACCGTCGTTCTGCCCGCGCCGGCGGACTTCGACGAGGAAGCCCGGATTGTGCAGCAGCGTGTCGAGCAGATGGGCCGCGCGCTCGAACTGCCTTCGGAGCCTCCCGCACTGGAAGAGATCCGCAGGGTTGTTACGGTGTTTCGCGAACTTCGAAACGGCGTGACCACCGACGGCAAGACCAGGATCAAATCGCCCAGCGGCGCGTTGAGCACGGCCGAGGCCATCGGCGTGGTCAATCAGGGCCTGAGTCTGGCGGCGCATTTCGGCGATGGCGCATTGCGCGCGTCGGATATTGCGAGTGGACTGATCGGGGCGGTCATCAAAGATCCCGTGCAGGATGGTGTGGTCTGGCAGGAGTATCTGGAAACGGTCGTCAAGGAACGCGACGGCTGGAAGGATCTGTATCGCGCCTGCCGGAAGGCCGGTTCCTGATCGGTCACATTGGTGTCTTCATCCATGGTCACCGTTTTTGGCATACGGCATCACGGCCCCGGGTCGGCGCGCAGCCTGCGTCAGGCGCTGGACGCGATGGCGCCGGACTGCATTCTCGTGGAAGGTCCTCCCGAGGCTGACGCCATGCTGCCGTTCGCCGGCCGGCCGGAGATGAAACCGCCGGTCGCGCTGCTGATCCACGATGCGGAGACGCCGCAGCGCGCGGTCTATTTTCCGATGGCGGAGTTTTCCCCGGAATGGCAGGCGATCCGGTTTGGTCTCGAACGCGGCGTTCCGGCGCGATTCATGGATCTGCCGCAGTCCATTCAGATGGCCATCATCGCCGACAAAGAAACCGGCGACAATGCAGAGGAGCCTTTAGCCGGCGTTCCGGCGGAGGGGGATTGCGCTCCGGAGGCCTCACCGGAAAACGGCCCGATTGCGCGTGATCCTCTGGCCTATCTGGCCCGCGCGGCCGGCTATTCCGACAGCGAGCGCTGGTGGGAGCACATGGTGGAGCACCGGCGTGACGAGACGGAGCTGTTCGCCGCCGTGCTTGAAGCGATGGCCGCGCTGCGCGAGGCGGCCATCCCATCTCAGCTGGAGGAACGGGATCAGGCACGTGAGGAGCGGCGCGAAGCGCATATGCGCCAGACGATTCGGGCGGCCCGGAAGGAAGGATTCGAACGCATCGCCGTGGTGTGCGGCGCGTGGCACGCTCCGGCCCTGGCGACGCAAACGTCCTCTGCAAAGCAGGACACGGCGTTGCTCAAGGGACTGCCAAAACGCAAAGTCACGGCTACGTGGATTCCGTGGACGTACAGCCGCCTGACCCTGGCCGGCGGTTACGGCGCCGGCGTCGCGTCGCCGGGCTGGTATCACTTCCTCTGGGGCCTCCAGCGCGTGGACCGCAGCGCGGTGGCCACGCGATGGTTGACGAAAGTCGCGCGCCTGCTGCGCGGTGAGGACCTGGACGCGTCATCGGCGAGCGTCATCGAAGCCGCGCGGCTGGCCGAGTCGCTGGCGGCCCTGCGCGGCCACCCACTGCCGGGTCTCCCGGAACTCAATGACGCTACTCAGGCGGCGCTGTGTTTTGGGGATCCGCTTCCGCTTCAGCTGATTTCCGAAAGACTGATTGTGAGCGACCGGCTGGGTGAAATCCCCGGCGACACTCCCATGGCCCCCCTGGCCCAGGATCTCGCGCGGGAGCAGAAGCGTTTGCGTCTTCCGCCCGAAGCGGTCCTGCGGCAGATGGATCTCGACCTGCGCAAGCCGAACGATCTCGATCGCAGCCGCGTGCTCCATCGTCTTCTGTTGCTCGGTATTCCGTGGGGAGAACCGGAGCGGCAACGTGGAGCGCAGCGGGGTACGTTTCATGAATGGTGGCGCCTGCAATGGCAGCCGGAGTTCGCGGTGTCGCTGATCGAGGCGGGCGTGTGGGGCAACACGCTGCTCGCGGCGGCGACCGCGCGGGCTGAAGGCCGGGCTGCTGAACTGACGGAGCTGCCGGAGTTGACCGCGTTGCTCGACGCCGCGCTGCTGGCGGATCTGCCGGAGGCGGTTGAACGCATCGTCGCGCGCGTGCAGGAAGTGGCCGCCGTAGCGAGCGACGTCGGACATCTGATGGCGGCGCTGCCCGCTCTGGCCGGCATCCTGCGATACGGCAACGTGCGTCAGAACGACACCATGATGGTAACGACCGTTGTCGAAGGGCTGATCGCGCGCATCGTAATTGGTCTGCCTGGAGCGTGCGGCTCCCTCAACGACGAGGCCGCCGACGAGATGTTCCGGCGCATCCTGGAATGCCACGGCGCGATCAGCCTGCTTCAGGACGCGGCGCACACTTCCGCCTGGAACAGCGCGCTTCGCCGCCTGGCGGATTCCCCTCAACTGCATGGACTCATTGCCGGGCGCGCCTGCCGCCTGCTCGAGGAAGCGCGCGAGTTCGACGCGGCGGAAACGGCGCGCCGGTTCGGACTGGCGTTGTCTGGAGCGAACGCCCCGGCGCAGTCGGCGGCCTGGATCGATGGGTTCCTGCGCGAGAGCGGCCTCCTGTTGCTGCACGACGACGCGCTCTGGGGCGTGATGGACGACTGGGTGACCGCGCTGTCCGCCGATCAGTTCATCGCCGTTTTGCCTCTGCTGCGCCGGACGTTCAGCACGTTTCAACCGGCTGAGCGCAGGCAGATGGGCGCGCGCGCGTCCGGCGCCGCCGGCCGGAAGCCCGTGGCGATTCAGGCGTCCGGCCGGTTTGATGAGGCCAGAGCCAATGCGGCGCTTCCGCTGATTGCGCGTTTGCTCGGCCTTGAAATGCGTGAACCGCACGGTGGGGGATCGGAGGACGAGCGATGACATCGCCGACGAACGAAATGGACGAGCGCTACCGGCGATGGCGGCTCATCCTGGGTAGCGCGGTCGAGGACAAAACATCGTCCCCTGCGATGGCGCTTTCCGGAAGCGACCTGGCCATGGACCGCGCCCTCGAGGCGCTTTACGAATCGGATCGTCAGGGAGGACTGGGATCGTCGAACCCCAATGTGGCTCGATGGCTGGGCGATATCCGGCAGTACTTTCCAGTCTCCGTCGTTCAGGTCATGCAGCGGGACGCGCTGGACCGCCTCAATCTCAGGCAGATGTTGTTCGAGCCGGAGCTGCTTCAGACCGTCGAGCCCGACGTGCATCTCGTGTCGCAGTTGCTCGCGTTGAAGAACATCCTGCCGAACAAGACGCGCGATACCGCGCGCGCCGTCGTCGGACGGGTGGTGGAAGACCTGCGGCGAAGACTCGATCAACCGATGCGCCAGGCGGTGACGGGCAGTCTGAATCGCGCGGCGCGCAACCGGCGGCCGCGGCACAATGAGATGGACTGGCATCGGACCATCCGGGCAAATCTCAAGCACTATCAGCCGGAGTACGGAACGGTGATTCCCGAAACGCGTATCGGTTTCGGACGCAGGCGTTCGTCCCTGCGCGACATCGTTCTGTGCGTGGATCAGAGCGGATCGATGGCGACGAGCGTCGTTTATGCCGGCGTGTTCAGCGCCGTTCTGGCCAGCCTGCCCGCCGTCAGCACAAAGATGGTGGTCTTCGATACCGCCGTGGTGGATCTGACCGCTCAACTGGCCGATCCGGTTGAAGCGCTTTTTGGCATTCAGCTGGGTGGCGGCACCGACATCAACCAGGCGCTGGCCTATTGCCAGTCGCTCATCCGGTATCCGCACGAGACGATTCTTGTGCTGATCAGCGATCTGTTCGAGGGCGGCAACGCGGAGGAAATGTTGAAACGGGTGGGAAGTCTCGTGTCGAGCGGGACACAGGTGATCGCGCTGCTTGCGCTCAATGACGACGGCGCCCCGATGTTCAGCCAGAATCACGCCGCCGCGTTTGCGGCGATGGGTATTCCCGCATTTGCCTGCACGCCGGACCTGTTTCCCGAATTGATGGCCGCGGCGATCCAGCGTCAGGACATCTCCCGCTGGGTGGCCTCTCAGGGGATCAGCGCTCCGCGGGCAAAAGGATAAGTCCATTTCTGTTCCGGCCCGACTTTGCTGTTGACAAAGTGAAATCGGTTTCTATTAATAGAAGGAGTCCGCAACTTCAGCGAAAGGGGGCCACAGACTATGCGATCGCATTACCTCACGGGATTCATCTCCGTCGCCGGCGCGGTCTATCTGAGGCCAGAACAACCCGGACGCTCTCTCCTGCGGGCGTTTCCCGATTGCAGTAAAAACTGACGCTCCGGCCACTGTTCGTTAGTCGAGTGGTCCGGCGTTTCTCCGTGGAGCCGTACGCAAACGGTCTGCGGCGCCGCTGTCTACGGCGTGAAGAG
>DASUFH010000442.1:0-7357 GCA_036274645.1 Terriglobia bacterium | reverse complement strand
GTCGTGCGTTTCCAGACCGGTTCGTCTTCGAATCCATCGTAAGGAGGCGCTCTGGATTATGCGTAGTCAACTCGTACTGATCGCATCCGTGGCGGTGCTTGCGGCGGGGACCGCCACCGCCGACAACTGGCCCAGCTGGCGCGGCCCCTCGCGAAACAGTGTCAGCAACGAAACCGGACTGCCCGTAACCTGGGGCGCGAAGTGCACAGTGGCTTCCGCGCCGGCAAACCAGAACGGCGGGCAGGCCGGCGGGCGCGCGACGGGACGCGGCGGCGGCAATCGGGGCGGACGGGGCGGGACGGGTGGGCGTGGCAATAACCTGGTCGCCCAGGGTCGTGGTGGTCGTGGCGGCGGGCAGCGTGGCGGGGGCAACTTTGGCGGAGGGCTGGAAGGACGGCCAATTACGCCGCTGGGATGCGCCGAATTCGACGAACAGAACGTGGCCTGGAAACTTCCGCTGCCGGCCTACAGCGGTTCCACACCGATTGTCTGGGGAGACATGATCTTCCTGAACGTCGCCACGCAGTCGAACAGCGGAACACTGGAACTGTGGGCGGTGGATCGCAAAACCCAGACCGTGGCCTGGAAACGTCCGCTTGCGAACAACAATCACATGGAGCGCAAGCAGAACATGTCCACGCCCTCGCCGGTGACCGACGGTCAACACGTCTGGGTCATGACCGGCGTCGGGGCGCTGAAGGCGTTCGACTTCGCGGGAAAGGAAATCTGGGCCCGCAGTATCCAGGACGACTACGGGCCGTTCGGACTGAACTGGGGATACGCGTCCTCGCCGCTGCTCCAGGGCAATGCGCTGTACCTGCAGGTCCTTCACGGCATGAAGACCGACGATCCTTCGTACCTGCTGAAGATCGACAAGATGACCGGGAAGACGATCTGGCGGGTCGAGCGGCATACGAACGCGATCGACGAATCGCCGGATTCCTACACCACACCCACCTGGATCGAAGCCAACGGCCGGGCCGAGCTGATCATCACCGGCGGTGACGTGATTTCAGGCCACAGTCCGGACACCGGCCAGGAATACTGGCGCGCTGATGTGCTGAATCCGACGAACGATCGCAGCTACCGGCTCATCGCGTCACCCACGGCCGTGGGAGACCTCATCATCGCGCCAAGTCGAAACAATCCGCTGACCGCCATCCGGCCGGGCGGCCGCGGCGATGTCGCGCGCAGCCACATCGTGTGGCAGTTCGCACAGGGCCCTGACGTGCCCACACCGGTCAGTGATGGAGAATTGCTTTACATCGTGCGCGACAACGGCGTCGTGTTTGCGCTCGATGTGAAGACCGGCAAGACCGTCTACGGACCGCAACGGCTGCCATCGGGGACATACAGCGCATCCCCCGTTCTTGCCGACGGCAAGATCTATGTCACGACGGAAGACACGGGACTGACATCCGTCTTTCGTTCCGGACCGCGTTTCGAGCTCCTGTCGTCGAATTCGCTGGCCGACGACTGTTCGCCGTACTGCCTGAGCACCGTCGCGGTTTCCGAAGGGCAGCTCTTTCTGCGCACCGCGTCCTACTTGTGGGTGGTCGGAGAACGCAAGGGCAAGTAGACTGCATTGCTGGCGCAGCTCGATCCTGGGGCCGGGGATCGAGCCCCTCAAACGACCGCCCGATGACGCAGGCCAGTCGACGTTGAAAGCCTACGAACCGACCGCTGCAGCAATCGTCTCCGCCGGCGCCGCTTCGGATGACTCCGCGGATTCGCGCGACATCCGCTCTCCGCTCTGCTGTAGCAACTTCGCAACGACTCCGGTCCAGCCGGTCTGATGGCTCGCGCCAACGCCTCGGCCGTTGTCGCCGTGGAAGTACTCATAAAACAGCACCAGATCCTTCCAGTGGGGATCGTGTTGAAACTTCTCCGAAGTCCCGTGTACGGGCCTCCGTCCGTTCTCATCGGCCATAAAGACAGCGGCCACGCGACGCGAAAGGTCCTGCGCCACTTCCCAGAGCGTGAGGAATTTGCCCGAACCCACCGGGCATTCCACTTTATAGTCGTCGCCAAGGTAGTGGTGGAACTTCTGAATGGACTCGATCAACAGGAAGTTCACCGGGAACCAGATCGGGCCGCGCCAGTTCGAATTGCCGCCGAACAATCCGGTCGATGATTCGCCCGGCTCATAGTCCAGGCGGTGCTCGGTCCCACCCAGATTCAGCACGTACGGTTGCTCCCGGTGATGCCGTGATACCGCGCGAATGCCGTATGGCGACAGGAACTCGTTCTCATCCAGCATGTACTGCAGTACGCGGCGGAGCTTTTCTCCATCGACGATCGACAGCAGACGCCGTTCACTCATGCCGGGCGTAAACATGCAGGCCTGATTCTGCGTATAGCCCGGCCGGTTGGCGATAAACCAGTCCAGCCGCCGCTTGAAATTGGGCAGGCGGCGCAGGAGCTCGGGCTCGAGGGTGTCGACCGCGAAAAGCGGAATGAGGCCGACCATCGAGCGCGTCTTCATCGGGATCTCGCCGTGATTGGGAATGTGCAGGACGTCGTAGAAGAAACCGTCCGCATCATCCCAGAGGCTGATGCCGTCATCGCCCCGGCTGTTCATGGCGTGTGCGATCTGGGTGAAGTGTTCCCAGAACTTGCTGGCAACGTCTTCGTAAGCGGGATCGTCGTAGGCCAGTTCCAGCGCCATGGCGAGCATGTTCAGGCTGTACATGGCCATCCAGCTGGTTCCATCCGACTGCTCGATGTGGCCGCCGGTGGGCAGCGGCGCGCTCCGGTCGAACACGCCGATGTTGTCGAGGCCCAGAAAACCTCCCTGAAAGATGTTCTTCCCTTCGGCGTCCTTGCGGTTCACCCACCACGTGAAGTTGAGCATGAGCTTGTGAAACACGCGTTTGAGGAAACGGCGATCCCCGACGCCGCGTCGTTTCTTTTCGATCTTGTAGACCCGCCAGGCCGCCCAGGCATGGACTGGCGGATTGACGTCGCCGAACGCCCACTCGTACGCAGGAATCTGTCCATTGGGATGCATGTACCACTCCCGCAACAGCAGGACCAGCTGGTCTTTGGCAAAGTCGGAATCGACCAGCGCCAGCGGGATGCAGTGGAACGCAAGGTCCCATGCCGCGTACCACGGGTATTCCCACTTGTCCGGCATGGAAATCACATCGGCGTTGTAGAGATGCGCCCATTCGTGGTTCCGGCCGTGCTGGCGTTCCGACGGCGGCGTCGGGAAACCGGGATCGCCGTCAATCCATCGTTTGATTTCGTAGTGATAGAACTGCTTCGACCACAACATGCCCGCCAGCGACTGGCGCATCACGTTCCTGGCGTCGCCGGCCAGATCGGCCGGAATGACGGTGGCGTAAAACTCGTCCGCCTCGCGCATGCGCTCCTGAAAGATCCGGTCGAAATTCTTTCCGAACGGACGCTCTCCGTCGGCGATGAAGTTGTGGGGCGAAAGCCGCAACCGTATTTGAACGGTTTCGCCCGCCGGCACATTCAACGCATAGCGCGCGGCCGCCTTGGTGCCCACCTGCGCGGGGTTCACGGCGCCGGACACGCCATGAACGACAGCGTCGTTGATGCCGTCCTTCACCCACGGGCTCCCGTTCCTGACGCCGTACAGGCGCTGGTGATTGGTTTCGTTTTCCGTGAAGAGCAGCTCGGGCTCGCCATCCACAAAGAGCCAGCGTGGCCCGTAGCGGTGGTGGCTCACTTCGATCGCGGCCTGCCGGTCAACCGTAATGGCGCTCAACTCCGGACGCGGTTCGCTTTGATCCCAGGCCCAGGTATTCCGAAACCAGATCGTCGGCAACAAGTCGAGCGTCGACGCCTGCGGCCCCCGATTCGCCACACTGATCCGGATGAGCAGGTCTTCGCAATCGGCTTTCGCGTATTCAACGAACACGTCGAAATAGCGGTTCTCATTGAACACTCCCGTGTCGTCGATTTCATACTCCGCCTCGCTCTTGCCGCGACGGCCGTTTTCTTCAACGAGACGCGTGTAGGGATACTCCTCCTGCGGATACTTGTAGAGGTACTTCATGTAGGAATGCGTCGGGGTGCTGTCGAGGTAGAAGTAATGCTCCTTCACATCCTCCCCGTGATTGCCTTCTCCGCCGGTCAGCCCGAACAGCCGCTCCTTCAGAATGGGATCCTTGCGGTTCCACAGCGCGACAGCGAAACAGATCAGCTGATGGCGGTCGGAAATGCCGGCAATTCCGTCCTCGTTCCAGCGGTAGGCGCGCGACCGGGCATGATCGTGCGGCAGGTAATCCCAAGCCGTCCCATAAGCGCTGTAGTCTTCGCGCACCGTGCCCCACGCCCGTTCACTCAGATAGGGCCCCCAGCGCTTCCAGTGGACCTTGCGATCTTCAGCCTGTTTCAGACGTCTTTCTTCGGCAGTCATGGATCAGTTCCTCGAAATGAATATTCAGAAATTACGGTTCGAGCACGCGGACGATATGCCCGTCGGGATCGCGAACCGACAACCCGTGGTGAAATCCGGTTTCCGCGTTGGGCAACTCGACCGCGCCCGGCGAAATGAATGCGGACCGGCTGGAGCGAAGGCGAGTTTCGGCGTCGCCCAGACTCGGCGACGTAAAGTTGGTCTGCCAGGAAATCAGGTCGCTGGCCTGGGCGTCGAGGGGATAGGGCCTGCCGTCACGCGGAGCGAGATACTCCAGAAACTCCACGCCCGGCCCCGTCGACGCGCGTAGCGCCGTGATGCGCAGGCGCGCGCCGAAAACGTTGTTGAGATGCTCCTGCTCGACGCCATAGTTCTCGCTTTCGCCCACCTGACGCATGCCCAGGGTATCCCGATAGAAACTCAGACTGCCCGCCGTGTCGTTCACCACTATGGCCGTGTGGTCGATGCCCAGGAACAGAGCGTCCGTCGCCCTGTGCCAGCGCGTATCGCCTTTCCCCGGCGGGAACCACAGGATTTCCAGGGCGTGCTGATCCGGATCCTTGAAGTAAAACGCCTTGATCCCGCCCGCATTTTTGTTCCACTCGGGCAGCGTCTGAGGGCCGGTTGAGGCGTGTTCGACCTTGTTCTGGCGCAGCCACTGATAGGCCTTATCCATGTCGGACACGATGATCGCGATGTGCTGGAACCACCGGTCGTTGCTGCGAGATCCGACAGGAACCGGCCGGCCCTTCGGCGTGAGGTACTCCGTCAACTCGATGCGCTCTTCACCCAGCTGCAGGCGCACGATTCGGGCTCGAGCGCCGAACAGTCCCTGGAGCCGTTCGTAGTCGGCGCCCATGACCTCCACGTCGGAGACCTTCCTGAACGACAGAACCCGCGTGAAGAAATCCACCGACCGGTCCATATCGCTGACCGTGATGCCGACGGAATCCAGCGCGCTGACCGCCGGCGCGTCCGGCGGCGCCGACGCCAGACGGCCAAGCGGCGCCAGCGCCAGGAACAGAAGAACCAGGACGGCGCGAATGTGTCGTGACGATTTCATCGTATCCTCCCGTTAGTTCATCCGTTCGAGCAGGTGATCGCCCACGCGCAGCGCGTTGGCCATGATCGTCAGCGCGGGATTCATGGCGCCGCACGACGGGAAAAAACTGGCATCGACGACATAAAGGTTGTCCAGGTCGTGCGCCTTGCAGTTGATGTCGAGAGCCGAGGTTTTCGGATCGCGCCCGAAACGCATGGTGCCGTTCTGATGCGCCACGCCGGCCAGCGGGATGCGCTTGCCGATGTACGCGTTCAGGTGAATGACCTCCTCCGTGCAGTTGGCGTGCTTCAGAAGGCTCTTCAACGTCGCCTGCAGGCGCTTGTGGCCTTCTTCATTGTTCGGCCGGTAGCTCAACTGAATCTGACCATCGCGCGTCACCGTAACGCGGTTGTCCGGTTCGGGCAGATCTTCCGAGGTCATCCAGAAATCGAGTGAGTGCCGCGCCATGAGATCCAGCGTGAAGCCGGGGGCGATCCGCGGGGCGCCCGCGACAAGGATGTCCGCGTCGGATTTGCCGACAAAGGAGATGTGCCCCATCGGGTAATCCCAGTCTTTCGAACCGAAATAGAAATCGTTCAGCCCGAATGTCTTCTGAAACACCGTGGGGTTCTCGCACCTGGAAATCGCGAGCATCACCGAATTGGTGTGGCACATGTAGTTGCGCCCGACCTGGCCGGAGCTGTTGGCGAGGCCTTCCGGATGCGTGTCGGAGGCCGAGCGAAGCATGAGCGCGGCGGAATTCACCGCTCCGCATGACGACACGACGATGTCGGCGGAATAGGTCTCGAGCGCGCCGTCCCGATCCACGTGAACCCGGGTCACGACGCGTCCGGTTGCGTCCGTCTCGAGGCGGGACACCCTGGATTTCCGCAAGAGCGTGACATTCGGATACTCCAGCGCGGGCTCCACACAGATCACCTGCGCGTCCGCCTTGGCGTGCACGAGGCACGGGAAGCCGTCACACGACGCGCAGCGGATGCACTTGCTCCGCTGCGGATTCTGTTCGTCGAGCAGGATTCCGACCGGAAGGTGAAACGGCCTGTGGCCCAGTTTCTCAAGGTCGTCGCTCAGTTGCTGGATACGGTGTTCATGGCTGACTGGAGGAAAGCGATAGGGCTTGCTGGCCGGCGGCTCGGTGGGATCCTCGCCTCTCGCGCCGTGCACCTGATAGAGGTACTCGGCCTCGGTGTAATACGGCTCGAGGTCCTCATACTGCAGCGGCCATTCGGGAGAGACGCCGCCGTGATGGCGCAATGGTCCGAAATCCTGCTTGCGCAGTCGCACGAGCGCCGCGCCGTAAAACTTGGTATTGCCGCCAACGAAGTAGTGGGCGCCGGGAACGAACTCGCCGCCCTTCGCGTCACGCCAGGGCTCGACGTTGTTATAGCGCCCTTCGGCGACCACGGCGCGGGAACTCCAATTTTCCTTCTCGCGCGGCACGTAGTCCCCCCGCTCCAGGAGAAGGATCTTCTTTCCGGAAGGCGCCAGGCGATACGCGAGAGTTCCGCCGCCCGCCCCGGTTCCAATGATGATGATGTCGTAATGACGCGTGGATTCCATGATTGTTCCTCAGCAGTTACATGCCAGTTGCCTGGCGATTTATTCCCTCGGCGACGCCGAATTCTGAAAATCGGTTTCGACATTGCCGCACTCCGGGCAGCAATGGATCGAGGCGATGACCCCACCCAGCGCGCTGTCGAAGGGCGGATCGTTATCGCCATTGGTTGCCCGCATCGGTTTTTCGGCGTGCCGGTTCATCGGCGCGTCGCATTCCAGGCAGCGCATGGGTCCCTCCTTTAGCAGCCCGTGGCAGAAGTGCGGATTTTCAAAAAGTCGGCTGACAAACGGCGATGATGATTGTGATATCAGGTAACGGCGAATCAGCGTCGTATTGAGCCGCAGAC
>DASUFH010000441.1:0-3883 GCA_036274645.1 Terriglobia bacterium | reverse complement strand
AGCGAAATTCCTCTCTGTCCCTGATTCCCCTCCCAATTTCGCTATGGCAGCGCGAAAACCAGCAGGGATTCGTTGTTCCCGCTGCCGCTGGTCGCGGCAACGACCGCGACGTATTGTTTTCCGTCCTTGCCCTGGTACGTCATGGGAATCGCCGTGACGTTGTAGTCCAGACGGACCGACCAGAGTTCCTTGCCCGTCTTTGCATCGAATGCCCGGAATCGACGGTCGCGCGTCGCGCCGATGAAAACCAGACCGCCGGCCGTCACCATCGGACCGCCGAATCCCGGGGACCCGACATTTTTCTTTCCCTCGGGCATGATGTCGTTGATTCCAAGCGGCACGCGCCAGACGAATTCGCCTGTCGCCGCATCCACGGCCATCAGACTGGCCCATGGCGGACGGAAACACGGCAGATTGCCGAGCGAACGGCCGTTCTCGTCGCGGGCCGCGGCGCTGATTGCGGTACCGCCCACCTGCGCGTAGGGAAACTCGGTGTCTTTCGTGCTCTCGTTATAACGCGGGTTGGGCTGGATCCAGCCGGACGACGGTTCGTCCTTCGAATTGACGAAGATGTATCCGAGCTTCGGATCCGTTGCCGTGCCGCCCCAGTTCACGCCGCCGGTCATGCCCGGAAAGATCAGGGTCGGCGGGCCGCCGTTCGGCCGGTACGTCCATGGCGTGTACGGTCCTTCGTTGCGGAACTTGACGCGATCCCACAGTTCGCGGCACGCCTGCGCATGCGCCGGCGTGGTGTCTTCGGGCGTCACGAGATCTTTTTCCGTCATGCTGACGCGCGACACCGGACCGGGCTTGACGGGAATCGGCTGCGTCGGCGGATACCACTCGCCCGGAACATCGCCCTTCGGCGCCGGCCGCTCTTCCACGCCGTGAACGGGCTCGCCGTTCTCACGATTGAGAATGAACATGAAACCCGACTTCCCCACCTGCGCCAGCGCGGGAATCGTTTTGCCACCCTTCACGATGTCGATCAGGCCGGGCGCGGGCGGCAGGTTGTAATCCCAGAGTTCGTGATGGATGTTCTGGAAATACCATTTGAGCTTGCCGGTGACCGCATCGACAGCCACGGTCGTGTTGCTGAACAGATTGTTGCCCGGCCGGTCGCCGCCGTAGTAGTTCATGCCCGGCCCGGACACCGGGAGATAGACAATCCCGCGCTGTTCATCCACCGTCAGCGTGAACGACCAGACGTTGTTTCCCGTGCGATCCTTCCAGCTGTCGTTTTCCCACGTGTCGTTGCCGACTTCGCCGGGTCGTGGAATCGTGTGAAAATCCCACAGTTTCTTTCCGGTCTGCGCGTCGTATGCGTGGGTGTCGCCGATCTCCCCCTTGCTCGTCGTCAGATGCGGACCGATGTGCCGCTCGCCGGGCCCATAGAAGTTCGAACCCATCAGGACGATGTTCTTGTAGATGGCGGGGACTCCGGCGTAGGGAATCTCCAGATCAATTCTCCCGCTGGAGCCAAACTCCGTCGCGAGCTTGCCGGTCTTCGCGTCGAGCGCGATCAACCGTCTCAGGCTGGTAAAGAAGATGCGGGGACCGAGCGCGCCGTCGCCCGGCCAGTACGCCACACCGCGAAACGACGCCAGTCCTTCGGGCAACTCGTAGCGCCAGATTTCCTTGCCGTTTTCCGGTTCGAGCGCGACCACACGGTTGCCGGACGGCATATACATCACGCCATTGACGACAATAGGGGTGACTTCCTGAAAAACTTCGCTCGAGCTGGCCGGCCGATCGACGGCGGGAACGGCAACTCCAGCCTCCGGCCGCAGCCGATACGACCATGCCTGCGTGAGGTTCGCGACGTTTGTCGTGTTGATCTGCGTCAGCGGCGAGTACCGCGTGCCGGCCAGATCGCGATTGTACGTGGGCCAGTCCGCATCGGGACTGCGACCCGCGCTCTGCTGCGCCACACCGGACGCGGCGGCCAGACCCAGCGCGCCGATAGCGCCGAACACGATGGCGTTTCGCCAGCCTCTCGTCATAAAAGCCGTTCTCCGTGAAAATGGGCCAACTTTTTAGGCGTGAAGGAGCTTACCTGACCGCAGAAGGAATGCCAACAAGGGGGGGCGTTTCCCCACTTAATCATTAACTGTTGGCTGTTCACTATTAACTGCTTCACTTAGCGCATTATGACGATGGCCATTGAGGAAACCGACTAATGCGTCAAGTGAAGCAGTTAATGGTGAACAGCCAACAGTTAATGATTAAGTGAGGGGCCCGGCGCCCCACGCTGGAGTACGCTCGAATCTCCACTCCATCCCCTCCGGACTTTTCCATGACACCGCGGCGCTGAACAGGGCAATCCCCGGCAGCGGGACGCGATTGACCATGAAATCCGTCTCGGAACCGTAGAGCCGATCGCCCACAATCGGACATCCCAACGCCGCCAGTTGGGCCCGGATCTGATGCGTTCTTCCCGTCTCCAGAACGATCTCCACATCAGTCACTGACGGCCCCGCGGCCACTCGCGTCACGCGAAGCGCGCACTCGAGCCAGTCCGCGCGCGCCTCCGCGGTGATCGTTTTGGGGCCGCGAGGGGAAGGCTCCATGAAATGAACGTACCGTCCCACCGCTGGCGGCTCAACCTGTGGCGTTACCAGCGCGCGGTATCGTTTCTCGACCCTCCGTTTCAACAGCAGCCGGTTGAACTGCCGCTGAAACTCCGGCGTCCGGGCAAAAACCATCAGGCCACTCACGTCCGTATCCAGACGCTGGGTGATATACAGCGGCGACTCCAGCGCCGCGCGCGTCTGGGCAAGCGCGTTCTCGATGGCGTTATCGACCGTCGCGTGGACAGGAATTCCGGCGGGCTTGTTGATGACAATGAACTCCTCATGTTGATGCGCTATTGCCGCGCGCCAGTCCACGCCTTTAACCGGGAAACGCTTCGGCTGCAGATGCGCGCGGATGTACCGGTCTGGAGCCAGAACGCGATCGGCGGTCACGCGCCGGCGTTCTTCATAGATTGCGCCGAGGGAAATCAGGCGTTCGGCGTCATCAGGAGCAAGACGGAGATGAACCGTAAGGCATTCCATCAGGCTCATCGCCTCCGGCGTCCGGAAATGAATGATGCGGTCTTCCGCCGTACCCTTGGACAAGGTCAGATCGGCTAAAACCTATTTCACCGCTTTGAATCCCTGGCTGACTTCGATGGACGTTCCCCAGGGATCGGTGAGTTGGACCACCGACAATTGAGCAGCCGAGTTGGTGGCCACGTTCATATCCAGTTTTGCGCCGGAATCCTGGTAGTTTTTGACGAAGGCCTGAATATCGGTCACCTCAAAGCCGAGTAATCCAACTGCGCGGCCTTTCGTTGGCGCAATGGGATCCCTGGTCTCGTGAAAGATGATGCGAACGCCCGGAATCTCACCGATCGTGTCGGCGCCGCTGCGGCTGATTTTCGCGCCGAACCACTTTTCGTACCAGGCGGCGACCTGGGCGGCGTTGGCGACGCTCATGATGACGCCATCGGCGGCGATCGGCGCCGAGAGCTTCGGGTCTTCGATGATGCGAACCTGGACGTCGTCGGGCGCCAGCAAGGTGGTTTCCCGGTATTCCTTCATCGGCTCGATGCCGGCGGCTTTCCATCTGGCGAGTGAGGACTTGAGGTCTTTGACCTTGAACGTCAGGAACTCCAGTGTGCTGCCGTGGTTGCCGCCCGTCAGCGGCACATTCCCGCGCGGCGCGCTGATGTAGACGAGGGCGCCGGGAAACTTCATCAGCTTGATTGTGGCCAGGGCCGCCGGATCGGCGCCCAGGGCGGTCCAGAACCTGTTCGCGGCGTCGACATCCTTTGAGCGAAGGATGTGATGCCCTGCGCTGAAGCCGGCGGCGTTGGGCGTGGGCAGCTGCGCCCGCAGAG
>DASUFH010000440.1:0-15433 GCA_036274645.1 Terriglobia bacterium | reverse complement strand
TCGAACGGAACCCCTCACACAGGGTGCGCGTATACCGGGCCGCAGGACTCGAAACGGCCAGTTCCCCCACCACGTTCGCCACCCGGCGAACGGCGCCGCCATGCGCGCGCTCCGGCGCCGCATCGGCCCAGCGCTCCTGCTCGGCCCAGCGCTCTTGAATGACGCCGATCTCACGAGCGCGCACGGAATCGAGTCCGGCAATGAGGGCTCGCTGGAAATAGTCGAGCGCCATTCCCGGCGAGTCCTCTGCGCGGTCGACTCCAACGCTCAACGCGACCTCGACTGCGCGAGCGGACTCGCCGGTTCGGTGAAGAGCCAGGATCAACGCCTGATTAATGGCGTCCGAGGTGTAATGGGTCTCCGTGGCGGCTTGCGCCAGGAGCGGCGCGGCTGAGGAGTAGTCGCCATGTTGAACCGCCTCGAAGGCTTCGGAGTAGTTCATCCCGCTCTTCTCCACGGATGGGCAATCTCCCCGCCCGGCCGTTCAACGACGCTACTGCGCCTTTCGAGCCTGATGGTGCTCCTGCGCCCGGCGCTTGAGGCGCGCCTTCTTCTTGGCCCGGTTAACCCGCCGGTTTCGCAGAATCTCATACTTGTTAGCCATGGAATATTCAGGATCCTTTCTCTTCTGTCTTGGGACTGATTGATGGGAAGACGCGTTTGGAATCCGCGCCGAAGGCCGCCACCGCGGCGCCCTCGTCTTCAAATACTTCAAATACGGTCAGTAACTTGGTTATCTGCAGCAGATCCCGTGTTTTCGCCGTCAGGCGCAGCAGCTTGAGATCGCCTCCCTGTGTGCGCATCAATGAAAATGAAGCCACCAGTTCGCCAAGCCCCGAACTGTCGATATAGGAGACGCTGCCCAGATCCAGGACAAACTTGTTGGCCCCTTCGTCAAGTCGGCCCCGCAACGCATGGCGCAAGGCCTGCACAGGGGGTCCGATTGTCAGTTTACCGGACGCTTCAATGACGTGAACGGCGCCGCTCACATTTCGAGTCCTGACCGAAAAACTCAATACCTTCCTCCACCTTAAGGCAAAACGGGAATTCTAGTACAACTCCGGACCGATCTCCTCCCCGCTTTTCCAATGGAATTATCCATGCAGGACCATTGGGGAGTACAGAACCATGAGACCAAATCGCTTCGCGCTACTGGCAGTGTTGTGCCTGCTCGTCGCCTGCAACCGGCCCGCGCCACAACCGGAAAACACCGCTGCGACCGTGGATCCGGAGACCCGGATCGTGCGATATCTCGAAGAACGCGCCAAAGCAGGCGAGCCCATCGTTGTCTCAACGCTCTACAACGATGTGTTCAAGGAACCGGAAGAACGCCAGGTTCTCGACCGCCTGTTTAACTCGTTTTCCAGGATCCCGCTGTCCATTGTCGAGTTTCAGAATTCGACCGGCCGGATCCCGACCCTCGTCGAACTGTCGGAACAATTCGGATTCAAGATCGATGGCGAGATGAATGTCGTTCTGAAAATCATGGAGAGCGATCCCCGGGTACCTCATTTTCTGGAGCGGGACTCTCGGACTGGCGAAATCGTCCGCATTGACACCAGCGCAATTCGAGGGGCCCCGCCATACGGCCAGATCATGGAACGCGGGATTGCCGGGTGGGTAGGCCGGCGCGCGCCACGCTTTTCCATGCAGTCGTTTTCAGGCGGCACACTGTCGACTGCCGATGTCGCCGGAAGTCCTTATCTGATCTATTTCTGGTTTACGCACTGCCCTCCCTGCATGAAGACCGCGCCGCTTCTGGCTGCACTGGAGACCCAATATGCGTCCCGCGGGTTCAAGATCGTCGGAGCGAACGCCGATCGGATCCTCGATCTGCCCTACACGGACGCGGATCGCGCGGCCTATGTGAAAGAGCACGGGATCAATTTCCCTGTCGGCCACCTCACGAACCAGATGCAACAGGCGTTCGGCAGTGTGACCCTGTATCCGACATTCTTTTTCGTGAATCGGGACGGAGTCATCGTGAAGCACCTGTCCAACCTTCAGGACAAGGCCACGCTTGAAGCCGCCATCCAGGCGGCCATCGGCAGCAGCGCCCGTACTAGCGAACGGACACCGTGACAGGAAAGGGCACCTTTTGCGCCCCGTCTGCAAAGAGCAGACGGGGATCCAAAGCGTGATCTAGTTGTCCTGAAGTTTCTTCTTTGGGGTGTAGCCGCGCAGGGTGTGATGCTTCTCATAGTATCTGCCGGCGTCATTCAGGTCCGCCTTGCCGACACCGGTATGACAGAACTCGCAACCGACCTTTTCCCTGTTCGTGTACTCAGGGATTCCCTGGAGCATGGCAGCCAGGGTAAGAATGGCGCCAGGAACGGCGATGAGAATTCGAATCGAACGCTTCATGTTCTTGTCACCAAGTTTGCGTCAGGATAACACAAAATACATGGGACAAAGGTGGAACCACCGCAACAGGCTGTTGAAACCGGCTCTCCCCGAGGTGTCCTTCCAACAGGCCGCTGGACAGCGGCTCCACCACAAACGGTTGATTCTTAGCGGCGGACCGGGTTCGGACTGGCTCTGAGGAGACGCAGTTCCACGCGCCGGTTGCGGGCCTGTCCGTCTGAACTCTTGTTGTCGGCGACCGGATTATCCTCTCCCAATCCGACGATGGCGGTCCGGAACAGCGGAACACCCTTGCTGACCAGGTACCGTTCGACCGACTGCGCGCGACGCTGGCTGAGTCCGATGTTGTAGCCTTCGCTGCCGGTGGAATCGGTGAACCCCTGGATCTCGATCATGAACCCGGCCGCCAGACCGTTAACCTCTCCGGCGAGGGTATCCAGCGTCCGCTTGGCTTCCGCATTCAGGACATCCGAATCAAAAGCAAAATTGACGGTTCTGGTCGGACCGGACGGGCTGTAGGAATCCAGTGTATCGACGTTGATCACGCGGTTCTCGAGGGCGACGATGCGGGTCGTATTCTGCGTCACGCCGGCCTGGGCGTTGTTGGCAGCGGTCTGCGCGGTCGTCGCCTTGCCGTCGGCGGCGTTCGCAGCGCCCTGAGCGGCGCTGGCGGCAGTCTGAGCGTTCCCCGCCTTGGTGTCTGCGGCGCTGGCGGCCGTCTGCGCGTTTGTCGCCTTCGTATCGGCGACGGAGGCGGCGTTGGAAGCGGCGGTCGCGGCGGCGGAAGCAGTCCGGGCGTCATTGATTCCCTGGGTCGCCTTGCGATCCACGGCGTCCGTCCGTTCCTTCAGTTCAGTAATGTCCTGCCCGAGTTGCTTATCGGTGGCATCCAGGCGCGTTACCGCCTCCGCAACCTGCGACTTCACTTCCTGGCGGACGAATTTCTTGGTTGCGCAACCGGGCAGCGAGAGCAGGCCGGTTATTACGACAAGCGCGAAGACGGTCAGTCGTGGGTTTACGCTTTGCATGGAATCTCCTCTGTTGTCTACATTTCGTAATCTACGCCGCCATGAACTGCTGCGCTGCTCCATTGTAGTGACTTAACTTCAAAGGTCACAACATGTTTTAGGACAACGCCCCACCGTCAGGCGCGCTGTGCTCAACTGCCGGGCGCGCTTGCGCTCAGCGGCCAAACGCGCTGGCGCTCAGCTGCCAAACGGGCTGGCGCTCAGCGGCCAGGCGCGCTTGTGCTCAGCGGTCAGGCGCGCTGTGCTCAGCGGTCAGGCGCCTCTCAGCGATCTGTGACTCGGAGAAGGAATTTCCGAAAGGCGTGAAGCTAGCGGCCCCGGTTTACGGCCTTTTTGAGTTCCGCGCCAGCGGTAAATTTAGCGACACGGCGGGCGGGGATCTTCAGGGTGGCGCCCGTCTGCGGATTGCGGCCGGTGCGGGCTTTACGCGACGTGACCGAGAAGGCGCCGAAACCGACCAGCGTCACTTTACCGCCCTTTCTCAGTGACGTCGTCATCCCTTCGATCGCGGAATTGAGCGCATTGCCGGCCTGAACCTTGGAAATCTTTGCGTCTTTCGCGATCTTCTCAATCAGTTCGCCCTTGTTCATCTACTCCTCCTCAATCGGCCTTTGTTGTTTTGCGGTCACGTCGCTGGGTCTTATACATTCCCGATTGGGACTGTGTCAAGGGCGGGAAATCCGCCAAAAACGGCGGTTTTGGGCCAAAAATGCGGTTTTTTCACGTACCGCGAAATTTTCTTGCCGGTGTCGTCAGATCGCGTGCCGCCCGCCGTCGACATGAATGATCTCGCCCGTGATGTAGTCGTTTTCGATCAGAAAGACGATCGCGCTGACAACATCCGCCGGACTTCCCGGCCGCTTGAGTAGCGTTCGATCGACCGCGGCGCGCTTCTGCTCTTCGGTGTAGTACTCCGGAAAAAGAACCGGACCCGGCGCCACGCCGTTGACCTGGATGAGCGGCGCATACGCCTTGGCCATGCCGCGACTGACGGCAATCAGCGCGGCCTTGGAGACGCTGTAGGGAAAATAGCCGGGCCAGATGATTTCACCCGCGGCGTCGACCAGATTGACGATCTTTCCTCCCCCACGCCGCAACATCGATTGCGCGGCGCGTTGCGCCACCAGAAAGGGCGCCTTGGCATTGGCGTTCATCTGATCGTCCCAGTCGGCGGAAGTGGCGTCTTCGACCGTGCCGGGCGCAAAAACGGACGCATTATTGACCAGGATGTCGATCCCGCCGAGCGCGGCCTCGACGTCCCGGATCAACACGGGAATCTGTTCGATGTCGCCCAGATCCGCCGAGAACACCGCGCCCTGCGAGCCGGCTTCCCGGACCAGGCGAAGGGTCTCCCAGGCCTCCTCTTTGCTGGAGCGATAGTGAACCGCAATGGTGGCGCCCCGGCGCGCCAGAGCCACCGCTGTCTCACGGCCAATCCGTTTGGCGGAACCTGTAATTAGTGCTACCTTCCCGTGTGTGTTCATAGATAAGACCGCCATTATAACTGGCGCAAGCCGTGGCATCGGGCTGGCAATCGGGCGCCGCCTCCATCGCGACGGCGCCCGGGTGGCGCTGTGCGCCCGGTCACTGGACGCGCTCAACGCCCATGTCGCCGAGCTGGGGGCCGATCGAGCCATCGCCGTTCCGATGGATATCCGCGATCCGGACGGCGTTCACGCCGCGATGGACACCATCGCCCGGCAGTTCGGCAAAATCGATATCGTCGTCAACAACGCCGGCGTTTCCGGTGTCACGCCGATCGACGCGCCATCCAGCGCGCCCTGGTCCGATATCGTCATGACCAACCTTTTCGGAACGTATTACGTGACCCGCGCGGCCATGCCGTACATCTCCGACGGCGGAAGGATTCTGGTTATTTCATCGGTGCTCGGCAAATTCGGCGTTCCCGGATACTCCGCCTACTGCGCGTCAAAAACCGGCCTGATCGGATTTGTCCGCGCTCTCGCGCTCGAACTCGCGCCGCGGAGGATTGCGGTGAACGCGATCTGTCCCGGCTGGACCGACACGGAGATGGCGTGGTCCGGTATGCGCGACATCTCTTCCTCGCTGGGCGTGGCGCTGGAGGAATTCAAGCGGGACGCCATGGCTCGAGTCCCGCTCGGAGAGATGGTTCAACCTGGCGAAGTCGCCGGACTCGTGGCTTTCCTCGCCTCAGACGCGGGCAGGAACATCACCGCGCAAGCCATCAGCATCTGTGGGGGATCGACCCAGGCCTGACCTCACGCGGACGGACCGATCGCGGCAACCTCAGAACCGAAGCAGCATCCGACGAAGGAGAGCAAATGAACGTGGGACAAAAAGCGCCGGCCTTCACGGCGCTCGACGACTCCGGCAAACAGGTCAAACTATCCGACTACAAGGGACGCAAGGTCGTTCTCTACTTCTATCCCAAAGACGACACGCCAGGCTGTACCCGGGAGGCGTGCAGTTTCCGGGACGGCATCAGCGCCATCTCCAGACTCGGCGCTGTCGTGCTCGGGGTAAGCGTGGACTCGGTAGCTTCCCACAAGAAGTTCAAGGAGAAGTATCAGCTGAACTTCCCTCTGATTTCCGATGCCGAGAAGAAGATTGTTGAGGATTACGAAACCTGGAAGGAAAAAACGAACTACGGAAAGAAGTACATGGGCATCGAGCGCACCACCTACATCATCGGCGAGGACGGGAAGATTACCCACATTTTCCCGCGCGTTAAGGTGGATCAGCACTACGAGGAGGTCGTCGAGGCGCTCAAGGGCGCCTGATTAGAGGCGGGTGTACGCCCTGCCTGCTTGCAGGGGAGGTCTGTGACCGCCCAGCGTGTCAGGGCTCTTTTCTGTTCAATCAGAGATTTCCACTCTGAAACTGTGGGCGGTCATAGACCGCCCCTACAAGGGTCAGAGACTACCCTTATCAGCCGCGGCCGCCGCCACCACCGCCGCCGCCTCCGCCGAAGCCTCCACCACCACCGCCGAAGCCGCCGCCACCGCCGCCTCCACCGCCGCCACCGGTAGCGCCTCCGCCGGTAAAGCCGCCACCTCCGGTAGCGCCTCCGCCCGTCGTTGTACCGCCACCGGTAGCGCCGCCTCCCGTGGTTGCGCCGGTTCCGGTTGTCGTTCCGCCGGTGTTCGTGCCACCGCGGTTGACGGTCCGCCGAACATTGGCGATGAATTCCCAGTTGATGTAGCGATCCTGACCGACATACTTCTTGATCGCCATATGATCGTTTTGCGAGCCAACGCCGACCAGACCGGTCTGCGCGGTAGCAGTCCCACCCGTCGTACCGGTGTTGGTGGTGGGAGTGGTCGTCGTATTGTTCTGTCCGGGATTGGTCAGGTTGGTTCCCTGGTTGGACAGAAGATTCGTCCCCTGATTGCCTCGGAGGTTTGTCCCCTGATTGCCGGTCAGACTCGTTCCCTGGTTGTTCAGCAGATTCGTCCCCTGATTGCCGAGACCGGGATTCGTCGTTCCACCGCCGCCCCCCCCGCCTCCAGTGGCGTCCCCATTGGCCTCCGCTTCATTGGCCAGGGCTTCGGCCGACTCGGCCAGGGTCTGGGCCTGATTGGTGATCGCGTCACGCAGGGTCAGATACAGATTCGATCCCTGCAACGAGCCGTCCGTATTGACATAGATGGGGCGGAACTCTTCCCCGTTGGTCGGATCCAGGTACCGTTTGCGAAGTGACGGAATTCCGTCGCTTCCCATCATGAGTTCGTCGACCGTCAGCGGCAGATAGCCGTATTTGTTCTGAAACTTGCGAATCGCGCGGGCGTATTCCGCGCCGCGGAAGATCAACTCGTCCTCCGTATCGCGCCGCGCCTCCATGATGTAGGACGGAAGGAGCGTGGCGATAACGACGGCCGTGGCGGTAACAAAAAACAACACAGCCGCCAGAACGAAGCCACGCTCGGATGCCTGTTGTTTCATGACTGAATCTTACCTCCGTTGAGCGAGGGTCGGACTGATCGCAATCGTCGATGTTTCGGAGCGCTCCAGATCCTCGACTTCCACCGAATCCGGAGTGATCTTCTTGACGCGAATGCGTCCGAGAAGAAAATCGTCTTCCCGCAACAGATAATGTCCCGCGCCGGTTCCGGACGTTTCCAGTATGGCCAGCATCTTGTCGGAAGCGTCATCACGCGCGTATCCCGTGTACTGCAGTTGCACCCGGGCGGGAAGATTCGCCGTGGGATTTGAAACCACCGGCGTCGGCTGAGTCTGCGGTGGACGGCTGATGACCGGAGGCGGCGGCGGCGCCTGGTCGATCACGACTGGCGGTGGCGGCGGCGCCACAATGATTTCCCGGCCAAAACTGAAGATGTTCCGTCCCGAGGTCGAGCCATTGTCGTCCGAAGCGATCAACGAATCGCCCATGATCCGCGCCGCCGGCGGAATGACCACCGGCTTGTCGCCCGGTCCGGCATTGGCGCCACCAATAAACACGCCGCCGCTCAGTTGCCAGTAGGCGGCGCCTCCCGCTACCGTAAACAGCAGCGCGACTAAAACGATTTTCCGATCACGAGGGCTCATCGTAGAAATACGTCTCCATGGCTAGGGTCAGTGAAATTGTCGTCGCCTCCTCGACCTCTTCGGACGTCGTTCCTCCATGGACGTCCACGGCAGTAATGATGAATACCGTCGGCGCAGTCTGCAGTTCTTTGATGAACCGGAAAATCGACGCGTAGTCCCCCTGCACCGGAATCTTGATCTGGACCTCATGCAGGCCGTATTGAGGTATCGCCGTCGGCGTGGTGTATTCGACGCGCGTTTTGCGCACTCCGGAATTCACGACCATCCGATCGACCGTGCGGAGAACATCCGCAAATCCCGTCTGGCGGCTGACCAGGTGCCGGGTCAGAAACTCCATCCGGTCGGAAGGGAAACTTTCGAGCACGTCGGCGGTCTTTTGCAGAGACTCCACCGTGGCGGTCCGAATTTTCTTCAACGACTCTTCGGCTTCGACGGAGGCCTGCAGCCGCGAGTACTCCGATCGCGCTTTGTTGAAGACGATCAGAAAGAAGAGGACGTTAATCAGGAGCAGCGCCCCGAGCAGCGCGCCGATGAAATAAAACTTTTTCTGACGACGGACCATCAGTCCCCCCGCCTTTCCTTAAGCTGCCCGGGATCACGTTCCGGAAAATATGGAACCGTCATCGTAATCGAGTAGTCGTTCTGGTGTTTCTCTTCCACGGCCACGTTGACCTTTTCGAACACTTCGGCGCTCTGCAGCCGGTCGATGAAGTCCGCCAGATCGGCCAGACTCCGCCCCTGGGCGCTGAGACTGAGCACGATCTTCCCGTCGGGGCCCCTTTCCGGCTTCAGGCTGGTAAGGTGCACATTGACAGGGATACGCGTCTCAATGTGACGCAGCAGGCAGGTCCAGCAGAAATTGCGGCGTTCGATCATCGAGTTGATGTACGTCACCTCGCTGATCTTGGCCGTGGCCAGCGTGCCACCCAACTGGGTTCGCAGCTGCTGTTCCTGCTTGGCCAGGCCCTCGGTTTCAGCCTTCAGGTTCCGCTCGGAGTCCTTGATGCCGTTGGCGAGTTCCGTGTAGTGAAAATAACCGTACACCTGACCGGCGGAGATGGCCACGAGGACCACAAACACCGCCAGCATGATGCTGCTGACGATCCGATAGGCCGGAAACGGCCTGGTTGATAGATTTAGATGATATTTCCCCATACCAATCCAACGGCTCCAAGCGCCGGTTTGAAAACGTCCTCGATACTCTTGGGCTCAAGCGAATAGGTCTGAACGCCCAGCTTGCCCTCGAGTTCCGTCATGACATCGGACTCGATGTTGTCCGAACAGATGACAATGCGTGAAAAGCCCCGGCCGCCCAGTTTGTCCTGATAGTACTGAAACGTCGGGTAGACCGCGTCAAAGATCGGCATCTCGGCCACGCGGCGCGTGAACTCGACGCGATCGTTCTGGATGATGGTGGTGGTGGTGCAGCCGGGCGCGATTTTGACGAACAATACGTCCCCTGGCGACGATTCCAGCAGGTTCAACGCCGCCAGCGTCGATGGCATCACCAGCCCCGCGTGCAGATCCATCTGCCGCATCAGATCCACGTATTCGTCCACGACCTCGCGCGGCGACAGAGCCACCAGAAGATCGACGCCTTGAGCGTCGCCACCCACGTGCGGACCAAGCGGCTTGACGGCAATCTGCGCCTTCTCCACATCGAAAGGCATGCTCTTCTTCAGCTTCCACCGTAGAAACGCGTCGCGCTCCTCCAGCGCGGACGGAAGATTTTCCGCGGTCATGAACGCGATGCGCGCCGAACTGTCCGGGATGACGACCCCGATCTCGGAGCCGCGGAATCGGGCCTGCCCCAGGGCCGCCTCGACGGTGCCACGCGCTCCCACCGGATCCGCGATGTTCTTCTCGGTAAGAGAACCCGTGATCAGTGTGGACGGAACATCCACGGCCAGCTTGCCCGAAATCCGCTTGCGGCTGCCGCTGACACCCGCCACAACCAGCTGGGTCTCGGTAAACTCGCACGCCCAGAAGGGCAGCTGGGGCTGAAAAATCTTCGAAATCGACTCGACCAATGCGCTACTCAATGAATGTTACCTTGTTGATTTCCCGCAGGGTGGTTTCGCCAAGCAAGGCCTTTGCCACGGCGGACTCGCGCAGCGACCCCATACCCTCTTCACGGGCCCTTCGTTTGATTTCCGATGTCGGCCTGCGCTCGATGATCATGTCGCGAATCGGATCCGACAACTCCAGTAATTCGTGAATGGCCGTTCGGCCGTGATATCCCGTGCCATTGCACTCCAGGCATCCCTCGCCCTCGCGGAACTCGTGATCGCGGTACTTTGCCGGATCGAGTCCGGATTCCTCCAGAAACGCGTCCGGATACAGGACCGGCTTGCTGCACGACGCGCAAACCATTCGCACCAGCCGCTGGGCCAGAATGCAGTTCAGCGCCGACACGAAGTTGTAGGGATCGATACCCATGTTGAGGAAACGTCCCAGCACGTCGATCACGTTGTTGGCGTGAACCGTCGTCAGCACAAGGTGTCCGGTCAGCGCCGAGTTGATGGCGATCTGCGCCGTTTCCGCGTCACGGATTTCTCCGACCATGATCTTGTCCGGATCGTGACGCAGGATCGACCGCAGTCCGCGGGCGAACGTCAGTCCCTTCTTCTCGTTCACGGGAATCTGCGTGATACCGCGGATGTTGTATTCAACCGGGTCCTCGATGGTGATGATCTTGTCTTCCTCGTTCTTGATCTCCATGATCGCGCCGTAGGTCGTCGTACTCTTTCCGCTTCCCGTCGGGCCGGTAATCAGCACCATGCCATAGGGTTCCGCGATATACCGCCGGAACTTCTTCAGATCGTGTTCCGCAAACCCGACCACTTCCAGACTGAGGTTCCGGAACTTCTCGCTGATGGTTTCCTTGTCGAGGATACGGATGACCGCGTCTTCGCCGTGAATCGAGGGCATGATCGACACACGGAAGTCGATGTTTCTTCCCTTGTACCGGGTCTTGAAACGTCCGTCCTGCGGGATCCGGCGCTCGGAAATATCCAGCTCCGACATGATCTTGATACGGGAGATCACCGTGGAGTGGTGTTCCTTGGCGATCGGCTTCATCGCTTCAGTCAACGCGCCGTCAATCCGGTACTTGACGCACAGATCGATGTCGCGGGTTTCAATATGAATGTCACTGGCGCGGCGCTCGAGCGCGGAGAACACGATCGTGTCCACGATCCGGATGATCGGACTCGAGTCCTCCTGCGTGATCTTGTCGACGGTGATGACTTCCGCGCCGCTCTCATCCTCGCGAATGATCTGCAATCCGAGATCTTCGGTGGCTTCCTGCAGCATCTGCTTGGACGATTCGGTCTTCTTCAGCAGATCCTGGATTTCCGAGAGTTCGGCGACCCGGATGATGAGGCGCCGCCCCAGCATCGCCGACACATCGTCGATCGCGGCCAGATCGCTCGGATCCGACATGGCCACCACGAGCGCTTCGTCCTCCTCGCTGAGGGGAACGAAGTTGTACCGGAACATCAGGCCAACGTCGATGCTCTTCACCAGTTCCTTATCGACGTGGTATCCCTTGAGCTCGATGAATTCGGAGTGATATCGCTCGGCCAGCTGTCTGGCGGATCGCTTGTCGCCGGTGGCCGTTTTCAAATCGATAGTGGTCGACATAACTATTGTTTACTCCACACCCCAGCCGATGCTGAACAACGGCAGGTACTGCAGGATCAGGACAAACGCCGTAAAGACGGCAATGACGATCACAACGCCGGCAGCCAGCTTCGTCTGGGTGACTGTCGACATCGTAGATGGATTACGCGCCCGCGCCGATGCTGAACAGCGGCAGGTACAGTGAAATCAGCACGAATGCCACAAACACCGCAATAAAGATCAGGATGACAGGCTCGACAAAGCCGAGCAGGGCGGTCGATCGGAGCTGAACTTCTTCGTCGTAATAGTCGGCGACGTGGTTCAGCATTTCCGGAAGCGCGCCCGTCTGTTCTCCGACCCGGATCATTTCCAGGGCCAGCGGAGGAAAGTGGCCCGTTCCCTCCAGACTGTCGGACAACGGCTTTCCTTCACGGACCAGACCGCAGGCCGCCGTGATGGAATCCGATATCGCGCTGTTCCCGGTGGACTCCCGCACGGTTTCCAGCGCGGAAAGCAGGGGCGTTCCACCCGTCAGCAGCGTTCCCAGCGTTCGCGAAAGCTGCGCCATCGAAAACATCGTCAGCAATGTTCCGAGCAGAGGGGAATGCAACTTCCACTCGTCAAGCTTCGAACGCCCACTCCGCGTGCGCGTCCAGAGTCGAATCAGGACAATGACCCCGACAATCGAGAGGAAGATCGTCCAGAAGTTGTTCTCCACCGCGCTCGACACGTAGATCAGAAAACGCGTCGGCGCCGGCAACTGCCGGCCCAGTTCCGAATAGAGCTGCGCGAATCTCGGGATGACGAATTTCAGAATGACGCCCACCATCGTGATGGCGAGCAGGACGAGAAACGCCGGATAGATGAGCGAATTGATGAACCGCTTGCGCACGCCCAGGCTGGTCTTCTCGTACTTGACGTAGCGCTGGATGACTTCAACCAGATCGCCGCTACGTTCGCCCGCCGCAATCGAGGCGACATAGACCGGAGGAAACACTTCCTGTTTCCGCATCGCATCGGAAAGCAGCGCGCCCGACTGCAGCCGTTCCCGGATATCCACCACATGGCGCAGCAGGTCCGGGTTCTTGATCTGCGCCTTCAGCAGATCGATGCTCCGCAGGATGGGCAGTCCCGCCTTGATGAGGGACACAAATTGCTGGTTAAAGAGAATGAAGTCGTCGGTCTTGATGGCCTTCTTACGCGGCGTCCGCGAGAAGGTGATGCCCTTGGCCTTGATTTCGATCGGCAGGAACCCCTGCTCGGCCAGCTTGTGCCGAACATCGTCGATGTTCGTTCCGACCTGGACGGAGCTGACGACCTGACCCGTTGCTGTTGCGTATTTGCAGGAAAATTCCATGATCAGCGCTGACTAGCGATCAAATCCCATCGACAACCTCAACGCCGGGCGGTACCCGAAATTCGAAGAAACGCGGCTCTCGCTTCGTCTTGTCATCGATGTTGTTAAACGTAAATTCCATTCCCGTGCCATCGGAACGCCGAAGCGACAGGCGCCGGATCCGGTAGCCCACCGGATCCACTTCGATCTTCACTTCTTCCAGTTCACCTTTTCTCTTCGGCTCCATGGAGATCACGCGGTCACCGGGGACCAGCGGCTTTTCCCTCAGTTCCCGAAACTGCGTAAACTCGTCTCTCAAATTCGACCGGCCCAGGAGGAACATCAACGGCATACGCTCGTCGAAGGCCTCTTTGACGGGCGCGCGGCGCACCATTTTATCGGCGGCGACGTAAAAATAAACGGTTTTTCCGTCTGAAACGAACAACTTGTCGCCACGACGGTCATTGTATTCCCAGCGCATCATCCGGTCGCGCTTCAGGTACAAATGACCCGTGTCGACCCCCTTTCGGTTCAATTCATCGATCGTAATCTGTTCGAAATCAGCAGAAAAATCGGACATGCGTGCCAGAGACCGCTGAACTCCGTCAATCAGAGTGTTTAAATCTGCGGCTTGAGGCAAGACGAGGGCGGCCCATAAAGCGGCGGCTAGAAGCGACATGGACTGAAGATACGGCAACATCGCGCCGAGATCAACATGACATTAAAGCCGGCGCCCATTCATTCGGGCTGCCGGCTTTGACGAAGAACCGAAATGTTTCCAACAGGCTAGCGGTTGAGTTCCCCGAACATTCCATCCGGTTCGGGACGAGTCCCCCTGGACATTCAACCAGGCTAGCGGACCGGCGTGCCGGCAAACCCGGCCGGAGCGCGGCTGGTGGTCGTTGAATACCGGATAACGTAGTCTGGCACCGAGTAATAGTCAAATCGGCCCATGTTGGTAGAGGTCGCCGTCGCGCGCGCTGTATAGTCGAAGCGGTTGCCCGACAACTCCATCGAAAAGACATAACCGGAAATCCCGCTGCCCGAGAATCGGGAGTCCAGCAGCCCGGCCGAGACCAGTTCGGCCATCGTTCCATAGAGGCCGCCTGAAGCCGAATAGCTCACCTGCGCCGTATTGATGCTGCGGAGGTTGGTGACAGCCGCCGATTCATTGGCCGCCTGCCGAGACCGCAACAGGCTGGGAATCGCGATCGTGGCGATGATCAGAATGATGGCCACGACGATCAGCAGTTCCAAGAGCGAAAACCCACGATACCCTTTCACTTTTTCCTCCATGTCTGAAGTGAAACTCCACACGGCTGTTCCTCAACGAGGGAGGGATCATCATGATCCCTCCCATCGCAGATCCTACTGGACCGGCAGACCGTTCTGGCCCGCAGGGGCAAGACTGGCCGTGGTCGAATACCGAACGACGCCGTCCGGCGTGCTGTAGTACCCGAACCGACCCGTGTTCGCCGACGTAGGCGCGGCTTCAGCGGTATAGTCGCCGCCGGACGCCGTGATCGTGAACGCATAACCCGACACGGTGGTGTTGAAGCGGGTATCGAGCAAGCCCGCGCCAACCAGCGCCGTGACGTCGCCATAGTTGCCGCCCGAAGTGGACAGGTACGTCACTTCAGCCGTGTTGATCGTACGAAGATTGGCCACCGCAGCCGATTCGTTGGCCGCCTGACGGGACCGCAGGAGGCTGGGGATGGCGATCGTGGCGATAATCAGGATGATTGCGACCACAATCAAGAGTTCCAACAGCGAAAAACCACTATCCTTCTTTCTGTGCATTAACCCTCCAATAGGTTTGCCTGGCGTTGTCCCCAGGCTTTTGAGATCGTTTTCCTCCACAGACCTGCCGTGACCAATGCAATCGGCTGCCCAACTCGTAACCTGCAGAAACATCGACATGAATGCCCGGAATTCCGCTGAAAAGCTGACAAAACTTGTCATTTGCGATGACGAAAATTGGCGTTTCCACCCTGGCGGTGAACCTTCCGAAACGCGATCAAAATAAATGGCGTTTGCTTCGTGGCCTGGTGCTACATTGAGCCCCGTGCAGGAATCGGCGCACTGGGAACGCCGGATCTCATGGGTCGTCTTTGGCGCCATCACGGCGCTGGCGGCGATTACACCACTGGGGCAGGAAGCGACCCATCCTCTTATACTCGTCCTCTATCGGGCGCTACTGATGACGCTCATCGTCGCCGCTCTGTGGGGAGCCACCCGCAGCGCGGACGGCCGGCGTGTGTGTCCGTACTTTCTCGGCGCCGCCGGATTGCTGGGCGCGCTCCTCGCCTTATCGGTATGGCTCGAACCGGGTTCGCGCTTCGAGGGAACCTACGTCTTCTATAAGAATGCGTTGTACGGCGCCGCGTTCCTCGCGGTAGCGGCTTACAGCCGGCGCCGCACGCTCCAGTGGAAGCAGGCGCTCCTGATCGTCGGCGCGGCCATCGGCGTGGTCCATCTGGCCGCGGCCCTCATCTTTGCCCGCGGCTCGACGCCGCTGTTTGGCCCGTTCACGAATCCCAACTATTTTGCGTCC
>DASUFH010000439.1:0-7008 GCA_036274645.1 Terriglobia bacterium | reverse complement strand
GCCGCCTCGCCCGGCAGCGTCACCATGATGCGGACGTTCCGGCGGGCCGGTTTTGCGCCAAGGAGATCGTACGTGTGACGCGCCAGGAGCTCCTTGCCCTCTGTGTACTCGAGGACAGGGGCCTCGGGCGCCGCAGGAGCGCGCCCGTCCAGGGCCGCCAGCGCCCGCAGCACCGCCTCGACGTTCGCCATCACATGCGACTCTGCGCGGCCCAGAGAGGAAAGGCCCAACATCGCCAGCTGCTCCTGCAACTCACGCAGATCATGCTGCCGGAGCGCGACGTAATGGAGCAGGTTGGGAACACTCCGGCGGGAAGACTCATGGGTCTCGCCGATCTGTCCCATTTGATCGGCGGCAAACCGACGCATCGCCTCGCGGATGCCTTCCAGACGCCTGGCCAGCGCGCTCGTGAGCGCAGCGTTCGGCGGTGATGCTAAACCCGAACCCGATGGCATAAATACTCCCTGTGATTCTTTCTCTGGCGGGCAGCGGGAAGCCGGTACGGCAGCGCCAGCGCGACGACCGGGTCCGCGATATTTCGCTCAGATATTTAGAACCCGCGTTTGAACAATTCATGAATAGCCCGTGAAGAAGTCGTGACCGGGACACCGCGGTAGAATGACCACTGTTGCAAGCCGTTCCAACGCCGCAACATGGAGACGGCGGCCAATGATCGGAGAAACCATGAGACATACGCCCCAATGGATTGTCGCAATCACCGTTCTGCTTTCGGCGCTGGCAATGCTCACGGGGCGCGCGGGGGAATCTCCCGCGCCCCGCCCGTCCACGGTTCGCCCGGCGACAATCGACGCCGTGCTGGCCCGCGCCGTCGATCGGAACGTTGTGCCGGGCGTGGTGGCCGTGGTGGCCGACAAAGATCACATCCTGTATACGGGCGCGTTCGGGATGATGGACGTCGCGAAAAACAAGCCCATGCAGAAGGATGCGATCTTCCGTATCGCGTCGATGACGAAACCCGTCACCACCGTCGCCGCGATGATGCTGATCGAGGAGGGAAAGCTCAGCCTGGATGACCCGGTTGCGAAATACATTCCGTCGTTCAAGAACCGGCCGGTGGTCGCCTCTTACAATCCGAAGACAGGGGCGTTCACCACAAAAGCAGCCACGCAGGAGGTCCGGATCCGGCACCTGCTGTCGAACACGTCGGGACTGGCGTACACGTTCGCCAATGACGAAGCCAACAGGATCCAGCAGAAACTGAAAAAAAACAGCGACGAACTGCCCCTGCTTTACGAGCCGGGAAGCCAGTGGACTTATGGGGCCAGCGCCAGGGTGATGGGGGTCATCATCCAGAAGATCACCGGAAAGGGTCTCGATCAGTTCTTCCGGGAACGGATCTTCAAGGCGCTGGCGCTCGAAGACACCGACTTTGCCGTCCCGGCCGACAAGATGAACCGCCTGGCGACGGTCCATCGGCGGCGGAGCGGCAAACTGGTCGAAGAACCGAATCCGGAAAAAGTCCAGTGGGGGGTCGCCGGGGATGGCGGTTTGAACTCGACCGCGGCGGATTACATCCGGTTCCTGCAGATGTTCCTGAACGACGGCAAAACCGGCGCGGTAACGATGCTTCGTCCAGCCTCGATACAGGCGATGGCCAGCAACCAGATCGGCGATGTCATCGTGCGCCAGCAGGTGACGACCGATCCGTCCTGGTCCAGGTCGTTTCCCATCGGCGCAGGACGCGACAAGTTCGGTTTCGGATTTCAGATCGCCACTTCAAACAAGGAGAACCCCAACCTGCGCGCGCCGGGCAGCTACACGTGGGTGGGGATCTTCAATACTCACTTCTGGGTGGATCCACAGCGGGGAATCGCGGCGGTCATTCTGATGCAGGTCCTGCCGTTTTACGATGAAGACTGCATTCAGCTGTATCAGGACTTCGAAGCCGCGGTCGGACGGGAACTGCAGACCGGGTAATTCGGGGACAGCCCCCAAATAATTCGCCTGAGGAGTCTTAAAGATTCAAGATTTTCTCAGGCGAATTATTTGGGGGCTGTCCCCGAATTACAGGCAGGCGGGGGCCCAAAATGTTTCTGTTGTGTAACTGGGGTCAGTTCGTTCGAACGTCCTGCCTGGACGCCAGCAGCATGTTCACACCGCCGGTGCTCGTGTTATATCCCACCGCAAACGGAAGCTTCTTGACCCCGGGGTCCCTGTAAGCCTTCGCGAGATCCTTCTCGTACTGCTTCTGGAATTCCCTGATAGGCATTGTGTACTTCCCGTACAGCGCAATACGCCACGTCTTCCTGTCGAAGAATCGATACGCAATGCCTGAATCATCCTGCAGCAGGAAATTGCTGTGCCTGAGACACGTGTCCCGGACGATCCCGAAGGTCTTGTAGTGCATGAGGTACGATGCGGACTTCACGAAGGTCGTGACCGGCCCGAGACTGTCGAGATACTTCACGAAACCCGGGTTGTCCTTGAGCCTGTCGTCTTCCAGATTCGCGGCAAAGTAATACAGCGTTCTCGCTTCCCGCTCGCCATTCGGCCGGAAATCGATTTTGACGCCGCGCGACTTCCGCAGCACGGGATCGGCAGCCGCTTCCTTTTCGCCGATTTCGACCACTTTGCCGTCGGCGTCCACGGCGACGTGCCGGACGCTCAAGATCTCGTTGTTGGCGCGCGCCATGAAGATCAGAATCACCGGAGTCGTTCCCGTGAACGAATCGTTCCGCAGGTCACTCATCATTTCCTTTGTGATGAAGTAGCTCTGCAGAAACAGATTGTGCAGGGCGCCGAACGAGGACTGGAAGTACTGGCGGCGGCTCCTGTCGTCCATGGCCTTCAGATCGGGCACGTCGCCGGGAGGCTCCAACCCGATAAAGACATAGTTCCTGCCATGCGGAAAGAAAGTGTACGCCGTCAGAAAATCGGGGCCGGCAAATGGGTAGAACACATTTTCGTGAACGGCGTTCGCTTCGGCCAATTCCGATTTCGCCCATTCCCGCATCGGCGCCAGACGCTTCACGTCAATCTGCGTCCAGTTGGCGTCAAAGCGGGACGCGTAGTCCTGCCATTCCGGACTCTTTTCCAGTTCTGAAAACTCGTTGGTATCGAGTTGCTTCATGCCCGCGATGTAACGCGCGACAGGCGTGTAATAGGGAACGGGGGACGGGGATTTCAGTTCTCCCGCAACTTCATTTTTCCTTTCGGGATTGTCTTTCGAACCGCAACCGGTGAGGCAAGGGGCTATCGAGGCAAGAATCGCGCAGAGGATCGATAGTTTTAAAGACTTCATATACCGTTATAGGCTTCCTCCTATGGGGCTCCTTGTATAGCTACTGTCTCGAACGTGAAACGAAGGGAAGGGTTGTCATAGCCCGAATGTAGGGGCGGTCTATGACCGCCCCTTCCCGAAAAAATCGGTTATAGCACGAAGCGAATCGGGCCGGCGTGATCTCTTTAGAGAGCCGGACGGGCCCCGCAGGCCTTAACAAAGACTTTACACACTATCGACATACCGCCAAACCCTAGACCGCAACCGGATCGACGCCGCGTACCAGGCGACTGACCTCAATGCCCTGTCCAACGGGAAGCAACATCGACTGAATGCCGGCGGCAGCGCGGGCGTGTTCGCGGTATTTCATGGCGTGCGGATGCGCGCTCTCCGGATAGAGCATGTTGTCGGCAACCACGAGCGCGCCGGGATTGAGCTTCGGATAGAACAGATCGAAACAGGGAATGTAGAGGTTCTTCCAGAGATCCAGCAGAACGAAGTCGACGGACGTCTCCAGATTGCGCAACAGATCGAGAGCGTCTCCGGACCGGAAGTCCACAAAACCATCGAGACCGGTTCTGGCGAGCTGACTCCGCGCAAAGTCCTGTTTGGCGGCCTGGAGTTCGAGCGTGATGATCCGGCCTCCGGCAGCGCGGGCGGCTTCGGCGAGCCAGAGCGTCGAGTAGCCGTAGGATGTGCCGATCTCGAGAATGACGCGCGCCTTCATTTCCTTCACCAGAAGGTTGATAAAGGAACCGGTCGCCGCGCCGACCGCCAGGAGGTATTGATCGCGTTCTTCGAGGAATTGCTCCTGCGGAAGCGACGCCCAGCGCCGGGCTTCGCGTTCGGAACGCTCCTCATATTCGTTGAGAACAACCTCGACTGCCGGATCAATGGGCATAGAGACCTCCTGCGATGATTGGTAATTTGAAATCGTGGGCGGTCATAGACCGCCCCTACAGCAGACCGCGCGGTCTATGACCGCCCATGCGTTTCCGACATGAACCGCGCGAGCGCGTCGAGGGCGCGTTCGGCGGCGAGGCGTTGTTTTTCTTGTTTCGTCGCGCGCTTTCCGGCGTCGATGGGTGGCAGCAGGCCGTAGCTGATATTGGTCGGGGAGAACTCCTTCTGCGGCGTGGATACGTAGCGGCAGAGGGCGCCAATCGCGGTCTCTTCAGGAAAATGCAGCAGCGGCCGGTTCTCGACGACGCAGGCGGCGTTGAGGCCGGCCACCAGACCGGAAGCAATGTTCTCGATATACCCTTCCGTGCCGGCCAGTTGTCCGGCGAAAAAGATCCGCCCGTCGCGGCGCGCCGCCATCGTGCGCTCGAGCGTCTCGGGCGCGTTGATGTAGGTATTGCGATGGATCTGGCCCAGGCGGAGGAACTCCGCCGACTCCAGACCGGGAATCAGGCGGAACACGCGCCGCTGATGATCGAACTTCAGGTGATTCTGGAAGCCCACGATGTTGTAGCTGGACTGCATGGCGTCTTCCTGACGAAGCTGGACGACGGCGTGGGGCGCGCGCCCGGTCGCAGGATCCTGCAGCCCCACCGGACGCATGGGCCCGAACCGCAGCGTGTCGCGACCGCGGCGCGCGAGCTCCTCGATCGGCAGGCACGACTCGAAGTACTTCGGATCCTCGAACTCGTGGATCGGCACGCTTTCGGCGCTCACCAGCGCGTCGTAGAAGCGGTCGTACTGCTCGCGGTCCATGGGACAGTTGAGGTAATCGCTCTCCGCCTTGCCGTAGCGGCTGGCCCGATAGATTCGGGTCATGTCGAGGCTGTCCGCTTCGACGATGGGGCTGATCGCATCGTAGAAATACAGGTGCTCGGATCCGCAGAACCGGCGAATGGACTCCGAGAGCGCCCCCGAAGTCAGCGGCCCGCTGGCGATGATGGTCACGCCTTCGGTGGGGATCTCGCGAACTTCCTCCCGAACCAATTCAATTCCGGGATGGCTGGAAATCGCGTCGGTCACAGCCGCGGCAAACCGCGTGCGATCGACGGCAAGGGCCGCGCCGGCCGGCACCCGGGTCTGGTCGGCGAGGCGCATCAGGATCGACCCCATGCGCCGGAGTTCCTCTTTCAGGAGCCAGGAAGCGTTGTGCGGTTGATCGGACTTGAAGGAATTGCTGCAAACGATCTCGGCCAGATCGCTCGACTCGTGGGCCGGCGTTTTGACGACCGGGCGCATCTCATACAGGCGGACCGGGACGCCGCGCGAGGCCAGCTGCCATGCCGCCTCCGCGCCGGCGAGGCCGCCGCCGATTACACCGACCGGCTTTGCCATAGCAGTCGCAGCGCGTTGGCGATCATCGCTTTCAGATCCTTGCGCGCGACAATCATGTCTACCATTCCATGCTCCAGCAGGAACTCTGCGCGCTGAAAGCCCGCAGGCAACTTCTGCCGGATGGTCTGCTCGATGACCCGCGGACCGGCAAAGCCGATCAACGCGCCCGGTTCGGAAATATTGAGATCGCCCAGCATGGCGAAGCTGGCTGTCACACCGCCGGTGGTGGGATCCGTCAGCACGGAAATGTACGGAAGCCGTTTGCCGTGCAGCCAGGCCAGGGCCGAAGAAATTTTGGCCATCTGCATCAGGCTGAGCGCGCCTTCCTGCATGCGCGCGCCGCCCGAACAGGAGACGACAATCAGCGGCGCATTGCCGGCGACGGCGTATTCAATGGCGCGGGTGATCTTTTCTCCGACGACCGATCCCATGGAGCCGCCGATGAACGCGTACTCCATGGCCGACACGTACACCGGAATCCCCTCCAGAGTGCCGTGGCCGGAAAGCACCGCTTCCTGAACGCCCAGCTTCGCCGGCAGGGCGTCGAGACTGGCCTTGTAGGATTTGGCGGCCACGAAATTGAGGGGATCGGTGGCGTGCAGACTGGCGTCGAGTTCGGTCCAGCCATCGTCGAGGAGCAGATTGAGGCGCTCCATGGCGGAAATCTTGTAGTGATGTCCACACTTGGGACACACGTTCAGATTGGACTCGAGGTCCTTGCGCCAGAGCGCCTCCTTGCAACCGTCGCATTTGATCCAGAGTCCTTCGGTCAGGACACGACGGTCTTCTTCAGTACTCTCGATCGGCCTTTTTTCCCGCTTGAACCAGGTCATGAATATCCGTCCGTTTCAGCGAGCATTGTAGCGGCGCAGGGCGTCGAGGGCTTCGCGGACCACGTCATCGTTGGGATCCGTGGTGAGCGCCTGAATCAGGGGCTTCGACGACGGATCGCCGATCGACCCCAGAACGCGAATCATGCCGGCGCGAACCTTGGGGTTGGAACTCTTGAGAAACGGGTGCATCTCATTGAGCCGGTTTTCGTATTTGCCCAGTTCGTACAGATACGCTTCGGCCTGATAGTTTTGCCCGGTTCCCAGCGCGTTGGCGATATCGCCGAAATAGTTGATCTGCCCGCTCTCGACCAGCGCGAACGCGAGGGCAACCTTGACGTTGGCCTTCTTCTCGGTCTCAAAACGTTCCCTCAGAACCGGAGAGGAATATTTCAGCCGGGCCAGTCCTTCGGCGGCCAGTTCGCGGGTGCTGTCTTCCTGGTCGTTGAGCACCGACTCAAACAGCGGCTGGGAGGCCGGATCGGCCAGCAGCGCCAGGGATTCCAGCGAACGGCGTCGCAGTTCACGGTCGCGTTCGATCTTCACGGCAAAAATCTTGAGTGACGTGTCCTGCTTGAACAGTCCCTCCAGGTCGGGACGCGCTTCGCGGTAGCCCACCAGGCCGATGGCGCTGACGGCTTC
>DASUFH010000438.1:0-8393 GCA_036274645.1 Terriglobia bacterium | reverse complement strand
CTATCGCTTCACCTCGCAACCTCACCTCCGCTCCCTGCCTTGGCTTCGGGTGGTCTGACTGAGACCTTCCCCCGGTGGGCTTCCCACCCACACAACAGCGGAACCATTTCCAGGTCCCCTCCAAACTCCAGGGGCGGTCATAGACCGCCCCTACAAGGGGACGGGGACCAACAATGCTTTTGTCGTGTAAAGCGGACCTAAACCTGAGATTCACCGGCCAAGGCTGTCGGCAATTGGGGTCACGTTTTTCAGGAAGTCGAGACGTTTCCGCGTGAATCAGGGGTGTGTATCTCTTCTTCAACCAGCTCCCCCCGCGTTTCGCGCCTGCGTCGGAGTGTTCCGGGCTCGCCTGCGAGGCCGTTCTCGACGACAGCCCGGAGGATTTCAGCGACACTCCAGGCCTGGGCAAAACATCCTCGCGGACGGTGCGGCGCATCGCCATCGAAGATCTCCGACACGTGGCCCAATCCTTCCTCGCCCAGATGCGACTCCATCGTGGAAAGCCAGCGCCGCGCCTGCCCCATCGGCTTTCGGCTGCGGCCGTTTACCTTGAGGTATGCGTCGATAAACGGGCCGAGCAACCACGCCCAGACCGGACCCTGATGGTAGGCGCTGTCACGCGCGACAGGGTCGCCCTCGTATCGTCTCCGATACTGGGGATCGGAAGGCGCAAGACTGCGTAAGCCATACGGGGTGAAGAGATCGCGCTCAACCGCATCTACCACGGCTCTGGCCCGCCGGCGTTCGAGCATGGAGTGACACAGGCTGACGGCAAGAATCTGATTTGGCCGCATCGTCCCGTCTTTGGATTCCCTGCCGACAACGTCGTAGAGATGGCCCGTGTCCTCATTCCAGAACTGATCGTTGAAACTGCGCCGGGCCATGTCCGCGAGGGCTCGATAACGCTCGGCGTCAGCGACATCGCCGGCTCTTCGAGCGATGTCCTGGATAGTTCGCAGCGCGTTGTACCAGAGCGCCTGAATCTCGACGGCCTTACCGTTTCTGGGCGTAACGACCCAGTCGCCGATCTTCGCGTCCATCCAGGTCAGTTGCACACCTGCGTCCGTGGACTCGACAAGCCCGTCCTCATCCATATGGATGCCGTACCGCGTGCCCCGGACGTGCCAGTCGATGATCTGTTTCAGCGTGGGGTAGAGCTCCGACAGCGCAAACGCATACTTTCCCGTATGCTCGATCAACGCGCGCACCGCCTCGAAGTACCACAACGTCGCATCGATCGTGTTGTATTCGGGCGCCTCTCCGTCATCAGGGAAGCGATTCGGCAGCATGCCGCGATCGACATGGCGAGCAAACTCCACAAGAATGCTCTCGGCGACATCGTGTCTTCCGGTCGTCAGCGTGAGTCCGGACAGGGCAATCATGGTGTCGCGCCCCCAGTCGGTGAACCACGGATATCCGGCAATCACGGTCTTTTGATCGCCGCGACTGACAATGTATTGATCGGCCGCGGCCGCCAGAGTCTCGACAAGGTTTCCCTGCCCGGCCAGCGGCGCGACGGTTCGGGCTCGGCGCCGGACTTCCGCCTTGCGCAAACGCCCGGCGTCTGCAATCGACGGAGCCGCGGTCGAAGCAATCACGGCGCCCTGACTGCGCGTCGAGAGGTCAAAGTGGAGTGTGAGTGGATTGAACAGATCCTCGACACAATCGAGCCCCCGCTCTCGCTCCCGGGCGTATTCGAAGTTCCGGTACCAATACCCCTGCGCGCCGACGGCGCCGGCGTTGTGCGCCAGGTACAGGCGCGGATGGTCGTTATAGGGACGTACCGAGGCAAGCTGCGGGTCGTGAATCTCGACACGCGCATCCAACGCCGCGTTCTCCCGGGTCAGCGAGTGGTAGTCGCGGAACGCAATCAGCGGACGGATCTCCAGCGAAACTGCGCGGCCGTTCTGACCCGATATCCGATACTGAATGACGACGGTGTTTTCGTTCGCAACAAGGAAGACCGACTTCTCGATCTGCACGCCTTCCACCCGAAAGGTGCATATCGGAAACGGATCCAGCCGGAAGCTTTCCAGATAAAGATAACCCCGCGGATGCACGGCGCCGGCGTATTGATTGGACCCGATATCGTAGCGCTGCCCGTCGACGACGAGGGTTTCTTCGATTTTGGAAAGCAGCGCCACGCGCCCCGTCGGCGGGCGCAGCGCGGCAATCAACAGTCCGTGGTACCGGCGCGTGTTCAACCCGGCGACGGTGGATGAAGCGAAGCCGCCGATGCCGTTGGTTTCAAGCCACTCGCGGCTTGTGACCTGCCCGAAATCCTGCAATCGATCCTGATCGAGAACAATCATGATGATGTCACCACTTCCATGGAACGTTCTTCCGGCTGATGCGGGCTCAGCGTCTGGGCCACGCGAGGACGCGGCGGCGCGAACTGAACGAGATCCTTTGCAAACAGCAGGTCCAGCGTCCAGTCCATGGCCACGCGGCACTTCTTTTCGAACCGCGGGAGTTTTCCGAGATAGATCGTGCGCCACAGCCACCAGGCGATGAATCCGGAAAACTGGAATCCCAGGATCTGCGCAACGCCCGCCCTTCGACCGATGGCGGCCAGCTGGCCGAGCGTGGAGAAGACAAATGGTTTTCTTTCCTCACCGCGGGTCGCAGCCAGGATGTTCCGCGCGAGCACGCGTCCCTGACGGATCGCGTGCTGCGCGGTCGGGGGGTAAGGTTTCCCGGTTTTGGTCTCGGGTATCGATGCGCAGTCCCCGACGGCCCACAGCCCGGGCCAATCCGGAACTTCCATCTTTTCGCTGGCGACGATCCGCCCATGGTCCTTCAGACAGGGGAGCTTCATCAGGATCGGATGTGGCGCGGTCCCGGCGGTCCAGACGAGCAGGCGCGAGGGTATCTTCGATCCGTCGGAGAGCTCGACGACGTCATCGCGATACGCCAGCACACGCGTGTTCAAGCGGATCTCCACACCGCGCGCGCCAAGTTTCTCCCGCGTGTAGGCGCCCAGCTTTTCGCTGAGTTCCGGCAGAATGACGGGGCCGGAATGGACCAGAACAATTCGCAGATCCGTTTCCGAAAGATTCTTATAGAAGCGGACCGCTTCGCGCAGAAAGTCATTTACAGACGCGATAGTCTCGACGCCGGCAAAGCCGCCGCCGGCCACGACGATCGTCAGCAACGCGCGGCGGGCATCGGCGCATTCGAAGTCGGCCTCCTCGAGATTCTGGATCAACCGGTTCCGAAGGTTGATCGCGTCGCCCAGCGACTTCATGGTGAGCGCGTCGGATTCCAGGCCAGGCAGACCATAAAAATTGGTCACGTTGCCGACGCCGATCACGAGGTGGTCGTACTCGAGCGTGTGAACGTGTGCGTCAGCGCCATGCGACACTTCGACCCGCCTGTCCTCGAGCGACACCCGCTCGACCCTGCCCTGAAAGAACTCAACCCGCTTGAGCAGTTTGCGGATCGGGTTCACGATGTGCGTCATGTCGAGGTCGCTGGCCGCGACCTCGTGCAACATCGGCGTGAACAAAAAGAAGTTGTCCTGGCTGACCAGCGTCACTTCCAGATCGGCGCCGTGGGCCAGCGCGCGTTCGAGTTCGAGCGCGGTATAGAGACCGCCGAAGCCTCCGCCGAGAATGACGATGCGGGGCTTCATAGCGGCGCCACTTCACAGTAGATCTTGATTGCGCCCTTCGCGTTGAGCAACTTGTCGAAGAGTTCCTGGTAGTTGTCGAGCCCCGTGACCGGATGCGTCAGCAACCGCTTCAACCAGCCGGGATACTGCAATTCCGCCTGTGACAGGTCTCCCACGCCGCGTTCGAAGTATTCCCGATTGGCGTTAACCGTGCCGACCATTACTTTGTTCCCCAGAACAAACTCGAGGTTGATTTTGTCCGCCGGAACGGTGATCTGGCGGTCGCCGCCAGTGACGCTGGACAGCACCAGCACGCCGTTTTTGCCCAACGCCCGCATACTCTCGAAGACAATGGGGGAAAAGCCGGTCGCCTCGAAGATGATGTCGAACGGACCGTAGGCGGCGGCGCCGTCGGCGACCGGCATCTCCTGAGTGGAGACATAACGCGCGCCGAGCGCCTCGATCAATTCAGAATTCAGATACGGGGGCTTCGTGAGGGCGAACGTCGTGACCTCAAGGCCGCGCAGGCGCAGGGCCATCGTGGCCAGCAGACCGATTGTGCCCGCGCCCATCACAGCCGCGCGGCGCGGCTTCCACACGCGCAGTCTCCGCTGGATCTCGTAAGCCTGCGTGATTCCCTTCTCGACGACCGTCGTCGGCTCAAGCAGAACACCGACCTCCCTTAATCCGACCGGCACCTTGACGATGAACTCGGCGTCGTCGACGTAGTATTCCGTCAGGTAACCGTGGCGGAGGTTGATTCCCCGTTCGAAATAGGTGTCATCGGTGGTCATGTCGCTGGCGCCGATGCGGTCGTAGATGCTGGAGCCGGATCGACGGACCGTAGCGACAACGTAGTCACCGGGCTGGAACTCGGTGACGTTGGGGCCGACCGCTTCGACGCGCCCGAACCCTTCGTGACCGATCACCAGGAAGCCGTAGCCCGGAGGGGCGGCGCCGTATTCGGCCGCATTGATTTCCTTGTCCGTCCCATCCACTCCGACCCGAAGCACTTTCACGAGCACGCCGCGGCCATCCGGAATCTCATCCAGCGACGGTCTGTTCAGTTGGGCCAGATGAACGCTACCCGGAACTCCGGGCCGGACGGCAATCGCTTTCATCAATTGGTTTTCAGTATTTGCAAGGTTCGCTACAGCGGCAACGGACTCCATGGGATGTTTCCTTTCTCGATCGGCCTGATTTCCCGCACGGAATGGTCTTGCGAAGTCGCCAGACGTTACACATCCCCAGGTTCGGAAAGCGCGGGGACCATGGCGGCGGTTCCAGAAAGAAGAACACTGCCTCATACCGCCTTGCCGCGCTATGCGCGCTGTCCCCCTTCCTGAACGCAATGGCGCCCAAACTGCCTGTTACTTCCTGACAGGAAAATCGAACACTCAAGACCGGAACGCGCGGACAACCACCGCGCAGAAAGGCAGAGGCTTCATGAAACGAGTGACCATGATCGTGGGACTCACCCTCTGCGCGCTTTTCAGCGCGACCGTTGTGTTCGTCCAGCCGGCGGCGGCGCAGAGCGATCTGTATTTGTTTGGAGGCGTCCAGGACCCGGGGAAGATCACTCTGACCAATATCATTTCGATGGGCGGAAACGGCGGATCTCAAATCCTTAACGACCCATCCAACGTCGGCGTGTTTGGCGCGCGATTCAGCCACGGGAAGATGTGGGGAGGCGAATATACGATCGCGTTCGCCCCCCACTTCCTGGACAGCCGCTCCAGGGCGATCGTCTACAACTCGGACATCAAGATCGCGGCGCCGCTGCCGGGCTTCCAGCCCTACGTCGTTTTCGGACCGGGCGCGATCACCTCGTGGGACCACGGCGCTTCCAATATCGGCACGCGCCTTGCGCTCAACTACGGAGGCGGGGTTCGCTTCGTCGCGGGCGGCCCTTTCGGCCTGCAGCTGGATGTCCGCGGCTACACTGTTCCATCGGTTCAGAGTCAGACACTGAACCTCACCGAAGTGACGATGGGAATCGTGATTCGCTTCGGCGAAAGACCGCAGAAGAGTTCGAGCGCCCCGAGGGGGAACAGGAATCAGAATCTGCAGTGAGCGAGGCGCTGCGGCTGCCGGCAAGGCTTTTCCCTTCGATTTTCCACGCCAATCCCGCGTACGATTGCTCCCCATGGATCGATCAAATCCGGGAAAGTGGCTTGCCGGCATTGCCATCGCGATCCTGCTGGGCTTTCTGGCCGGACGCCAGCAGCAGATTCTGAACAGCAACCGTGAAATCCTGCGTCAGCTCGATGAGTTGCGGACGTCAATTAAATCGACCGCGAACACGGAACCGGCCGTGTCCCAACCGGTAGAACGCCTCGACCTGAATGTGCGTGACGCAGCGATTAGAGGCAACGCCGGCGCGAAGGTCGCGCTCGTGGAGTTTTCCGATTTCGAGTGTCCCTTCTGCGGACGGCACGCGCGCGATTCCTACCCTCAACTCGACCGCGACTACATCCGCGCCGGAAAGATCCAGTACGTGTTCCGTCACTACCCACTGGCCGACATTCACCCCCGGGCGATGAAGGCCGGCGAAGCAGGCGAATGCGCGCGGCGGCAGGACCGGTTCTGGGAGTTGCACGACCAGTTGTTCGCAAACCAGAAGAAGCTGGAACCCGCCTCGATCGTGGGTTACGCGCGCACGGCCGGACTGGAGATGAAGACCTTTGAAACGTGCCTGGCCGGACAGGCCGCGGAAACGGTGCTGGCGGATCTCAATGAAGGAACCCGCGCGGGAGTCACGGCGACGCCGACCTTCTTTCTCGGGTTCACGCAGAAAGACGGTTCGGTCAGGGTGGTGGAAAAGATCGTGGGCGCGAAACCGTATGCCGCACTGCAGGCCACGCTGGAGAGACTCCTGGCCACGCCTGACGTTGAAACCGGTGGCGACCGATGATCTTCGTCACGAAGCTGAAAGAACGCAGGCCAATACTCCCCATCAGGAGGGCGTGATGAGAAAACCGAAATGGATGACGCTTGTGGCTCTGGGACTCCTTGTCGGAATCGCGAGTGGCGCGCCCCAGCGCCTGCGTCCTCCATCGTCACTTCAGTGCTCGCGCGACCACCTCACGTCGTTTCAGGGACGGGTCGTCGAATACAAGCGGGACAAGCAGGAGATCGCTCTCCGTGTCCGCACCGACGAAGCGACCAACGAGAGTTTCATGCTGAAATGGACACCCGAGGAGAAGGCTGAAACATGGTTTCTCCTGCTTGGCGAGGAGTTCAAAGCCCAGGACTGGAACCGGATTGAAAGCGCGACAGGCAAGTTGCGCAACGGGATGAGGATCATCGTGTGGGTCTGCGACGACGGATCGAAACCGGTCTTCGACTGGCGGCCCGATGCCAGTTGAGGCGAGTTTCCTCCCCGGCTCTCCCCCTGGGGGGAGAATCGAAAATGGGAGGCTTTTGGCTCAACATGGTCGTTTGTGCAGGAATCCGGCGCCCGTCCTGAAAATCCGGTGATCAGATCGAGTCCGGCCGGGCCTGCCACTGCGAAGTTTTTCCCTCTCAGCCGATGAATCTGGACTACCATAGCTGCGGTTCCCCCCAAAAGGAGGTCCGTCATGAGAGACGCGCTACGCGGCGTCGCGATGGGTGCATTGCTGTTTGCGCTGGCGGGGACCGTCCCGGCTGCTCGAGCGACTACCGCTCCCACGGCGCCCCATATTGAAGTGTGCTTTGTACTGGACACGACGGGATCGATGGGAGCGCTCATCGAAGGCGCCAAGCAGAAGATCTGGTCGATCGCCAACCAGATGGCTTCCGCCAAACCGGCCCCGGAAATCCGGTTCGGTCTCATCGGATACCGGGACCGCGGCGACGCCTATATCACCAGGGTCTTCGATCTGACGACCGATCTCGACGCGATCTACGTCAATCTCATGGCCTTTCAGGCGCAGGGCGGTGGAGACATGCCCGAAAGCGTCAATCAGGCGCTTCACGAATCCGTTTCGAAAATCTCGTGGAGCCGGGATCGCGAGACGTTGAGAGTCATCTTCCTGGTGGGCGACGCCCCTCCGCACACGAATTACGATGATGATGTTCCCTATGCGGAGACGGCCCGCCGCGCCGCGGCCGCTGACATTGTGATCAACACGATTCAGGTGGGAAAGATCGCGCAGACCACGCCGTTCTGGCAGGAAATCGCCTCCAAAGCCGACGGACAGTTCGTCCAGATCGACCAGACCGGCAACATGCGTACCGTCTCGACGCCCATGGACAACGAGTTGGCCCGGCTGAGCGGCCAGTTGTCCCTGACCGTCGTGCCCTACGGAGACGCGCGCACGCAGGCGGCGATCACGGAGAAGAACGCCAACGCGCAACGCGCCGCCGGCGGACGTGGCGCAGCCAGGGGAGACGCCGGCGCCGCAAGCGCGGCGGACCGGCTGACATTCATGAACGCGGAGGCAGCGGCCGCCGGCGCCAGGAGCGTCGTCACCGGAGAGGGTGAACTCATCCGGGACATCGCCAACGGAAAGATCAAACTCGAAGACGTGAAGGAGTCGGATCTGCCGCCCAACATGCAAGAAATGACCGTGTCGGAACGCCAGGAATTTGTCGGTGATCTGCTGGTCTCCCGAAAGGAGTTGCAGCGCCAGGTCGATGAATTGTCCCGGCAACGGGAAAACTACATCAAGGAAGAACTGAAGAAACAAACCGACAGCTTCGATGAAAAGGTCGCGGAAATCATCCGCACACAGGCGCGAAAAAAGGGCATTTCCTACGACAACCCGGCGCCGGAGAAATAGGGCTCACCTCGTAC
>DASUFH010000437.1:0-11622 GCA_036274645.1 Terriglobia bacterium | reverse complement strand
GACGGGTTGAACCAGACGCGCGGTTCGGCGCGTATGCCGGCTTCGACCATGCGAAATCCTTTTTTCCCGAAATTGTCCCTGAGCAGGCTGTCGCTTTCGACCGAAACGACTCCGGACGCATAGCCCAGGGCAATCGTCGCGGTGTTGGAGTTGGCGCCATCCACCAGCATCTGCACTTTCGCGGCGGCGCCGCGGCGCACATCCCGGGCGTAATCGACCGGGATGACCAGTCCGACAATGGAGCGGCCCGAGTCCAGATGCCGCGTCACGTCGGCGAGGTTATCGACATTCTCCTCCACCACGAAGTATCCGCTCGCGACAAACCGGTCGATCAACCTGCGTCCTTCCTCGGAGTTCGAACGGTCCAGTGTGACCATGGGCAGCGACCGTATTTCGGTTGCGACGACGTAGCCGTAGATCACCAGTTGCAGAAGGGGCGCAAGCGCTACCATGCGCACGAGGCCGGAGTCCCGGGAAATCTGCAGAATCTCCTTGCGAACGATCCGGAAGATCCTCTGAAGCATCAGTCGAGCCTCTTCTGGAAACGGCGAACGGCCAGCGCCAGCATGGCGAAGCCAAAGGCGGCAATATAGAGAATTTGAGGCCAGAACGATTCCAGCCCGAGTCCCTTCAGGTAAATGTCGCGCAGGATCTCGATGAAATACCGGGCCGGCACGATCACGGTCAACAATTGCAGCGCTTCCGGCATTTGCCGGATAGGGAAGATGAATCCGGAAAGCAGGATTGAGGGCAGCATCGAGAGCAGGATGGCCGTGAGCATTGCCGAGATCTGGGTTTCCGTCGCCGTCGACACGAGGACGCCCATGCCGAGCACTCCGATCAGATATAGAAACGCGGAAACCAGAAGCAGCGTCAGGCTTCCCTTGATCGTGACCCCAAACAGCAGATAGCTGGCGCCGATGATCAGGAGAAAGTCCAGGTAGGCCAGGATCGCGTAAGGCAGCACCTTGCCGGCCATCAGTTCATACCGGCGTATCGGCGACGAGACGATCTGTTCGATGGTCCCCTGTTCCTTTTCCTTGACGATCGTGACTGCTGTCAACACAGTCCCGATGATCATCATGATGATGGCGATGATTCCCGGGACAATGAACTGGACGCTTTCCAGATCGGGATTGAACCAGACCCGCGGTTCGAGTTCAACCGGAGGGACGGCGATTCCTGTCTGGCGGAGAAACGGCCCCATCTGTTCCATGACGATGCTCGAGGAATACCGTCCCGTGATCGCCGTCACGTAGTTCATCGCGATGATTGCGGTATTGTTGTCGGAGCCATCGACGATGACCTGGACGGTGGCTTCGCGCCTCGACGCCAGCCGTTCGCTGAAATTGGCCGGAATCACCAGTCCGATCCGGGCCGCTCCCCGATCGATGTCCCGCTGCAGTTCGTCGTAGCCTGACGCGTGATGGAGCAGCCGGAAATAGGGCGAGTTGGCGAATCGCTCCACGTAATGGCGCGCTTCGCTGCTGCCGTCCCAGTCGAGGACGGTCATCGGTACGAGCTTGACGTCATACCGGATGCCGAATCCGTAGAGCACCAGCATCATCAAAGGAAAGACAAAGACCATGTAGATGGTCGCGCGATCCCGGCGGATCTGGATGAACTCCTTGCGGGCGATGGCAAACAGCGCGGAGTGTTTCATGGCGCTTCCTGCCGCCCGCGGCCAGGTCTCATTGGGTCCGCACCCGTCCGTTGGCGTTGACGATGATCCGCAACGCGCGGCCGGCGGCGTTCCAGATGGTGACGGTTGCGGTAGGCGAGACGTTGCCTCGCCGATGAAATTCCGGCTTGTTATTGGCGGTTATCGTGAAGCCCTTCGGGAGGGTCTGTCGGTTGGTCTCCGTCCAGGATCCGCTTTCCGTCTGGCATTCCACGACGTAGAGTGACGGCGTCAGCACGCGCATCCGGCAATCGGCGCCCTGAGCGATGGCCTTGATCTTCGCGCCATACAGCGCGGTGGCCACGTCGGCCGCGGCGCTTTTCTGCAGATAGATCTCACGGGATTGATGGATTGATGGAACTGCGACGGCCAAACCCAACCCTGCGATGGCAACGGCAACGGCAGACTCAATCAAAGACATGCGCTCCGGTCCTCAGTTAAAGCGCAAAAGGCAGTTGTCAGCTTACTCCGGGCGTCCGCGCGGCGAAAGCCCAAAAAGGGAAAAGCGCTTTCCACGGACTTTCCTTTTGGCTATGACGGTTTTCCGAACGCGCCTGGGAATGTTTCCCGCTTCCCGATGGCGACAATATCGTCGCTTGCCGATCCTTGTCATGTTCGCGCCATGTTCGCGTTGCAACAGCGCCGGTCCGCCTCTAGACTATCGCCGACGGATTGACACACTCGGATGCACGCGAAACGGACTGCGCTTAATGAAACTCACCGGCGTCTCGGCGCGCGCCTGATTCCATTCGCCGGCTGGAGTATGCCGGTCGAATACACGGGCATCATCGCCGAGCACAATGCGGTCCGCTCGGCCGCAGGACTCTTCGATGTGAGCCACATGGGAGAGTTTGAAGTGCGCGGGCCCGAAGCGCTCGCGTTGCTGCAGGCCGTCACCTCCAATGACGCTGCCCGGATCGTTCCCGGTCAGGCGCAATATTCGGCGCTGCCCACCCCCGAGGGCGGAGTGGTGGACGACCTTCTCGTCTATTGTCTTGCGCCCGGTCGCTACATGCTCGTGGTCAACGCCGGCAATATCGAGAAGGATTTTGCCTGGATTACCCGCCACAACCGCTTCAACGCCGAAGTCGAAGACATCAGTGACCGGACCTCGCTCGTTTCTCTTCAGGGCCCGCGCTCCCTCGACATCCTTCAGCCGCTGGCGGATCAGCCTCTGGCGCCGGTTGGCTACTACCATTTCGTATCGGGTGTTGTCGCCGGCGTGAAGGCGCTGATCTCCCGCACGGGATATACCGGCGAGGACGGCTTCGAACTCTATGTTCCGTCGGAGAGCGCGGAGACCGTGTGGAACGGCCTGCTGGAGAGCGGAGGTCCGTTCGGTCTCCTGCCTGCCGGATTGGGCGCGCGGAATACGCTGCGACTTGAGGCGAAGATGCTCCTCTACGGCGCCGATATGGACGAGACCACGAGTCTGCTGGAAGCCGGCCTGGGATGGATCGTCAGGCTGGAAAAAGGTCCCTTTGTCGGTCGCGACGCTCTCGAGAGGCAGAAGCTGGAGGGGCCGCCACGCGCCCTGGTCGGGTTCGAAATGCTCGGGCGCGAAATTGCGCGGGATGGTTATCCAGTGTTCATCGCCGGGCGGGAAGTCGGGCGAGTGACCAGTGGTTCCCCGTCCATTACTCTGAAAAAGAATATCGGTCTGGCGTACGTGCCGGCCGAATATCGCAAGATAGGAACACGTTTTGAAGTGGGTCTCCGCGGGAGGCGCGCGGAGGCGGAGATTGTTTCGACGCCATTCTACAAACGGAGATAGACCATGAGTCCTGAGGAACTGTTGTATACGAAGGAACACGAATGGATACGCGTCGACGGTGGGGTGGGTATCATTGGCATTACCGACCATGCGCAACGCGAGCTCGGCGACGTTGTCTATGTGGAGCTGCCGAAGGTTGGAGACCGCTTCGAGGCGGGGCAGACTTTTGGAAGCGTGGAGTCTGTGAAGGCCGTTTCTGAACTTTTTCTTCCCGTGTCCGGGGAAATCATCGATATCAACGAGGAGCTTGGTTCTGCGCCCGAGGCGTTGAACGAAGATCCGTATGGGGGAGGCTGGCTGGTGCGGATTCGCATCCGTGACCTGGGCGAAACCGCGGAGTTGATGTCCAACGACAAATACGACGCTTTCGTCAGCGCGGAAGAATAACCGCCCGAAAACACCGCGACGGCCCTATAACACGAGCATTGGGGGCCCCGCCTGCATGTAGGGGCGGTCTATGACCGCCCCCTACACCGCGCTATGCGCGGGAGACCTTACGAGGCCAGTCCGCTTCCCGCCGAGAGCCGCTGGCCCAGGGCTGCCTCAGTCCGGGCCACGATCGTCCGCTCGCTGCGCACGGGCGATGCGGGGGCTTTGACCGGGCCGGTTGATGTGAATACGACTACTCCGTCCGGGCTGACCGTAAAGGTTTTCGATTCCGATCGGACCTCTCCATCGATCGACGTTCCGGCGGGAACATAAACGCCTTCGTCCACGATCACACGGCGCAGGCTGACACCCTGCCCCACATGGGCGTTCGGCATGAGGACGCAGTCTTCCACCCGCGCTCCCGCTTCGATCCGAACCCCTGCGGAGACCACCGATCGCACGACGCGCGCGACGCCATTCTGGTTGACCAGGCCGGGGCTGCTCTCCGACGAGGTCACCGTGTCCCAGGCCATCAACGGCGGATTCGGCCGGGCCAGTTCCATGCACGTCCGGTAATAGCTGTCGATTGTGCCGATGTCCTTCCAGTAGGGCGTGACGCTCGGCCCCTTTTGTTCGAAGTTGTAGGCAAAAACGCGCTGGCGGCCGATCAGCGAGGGAATGATGTCGCGGCCAAAATCGAAACCGGATTTGCGGTCACAGTGGGCTCGAAGCGTTTCCACGAGCGCCTGCATGCGGAACATGTAAATGCCCATGCTGACAAACGCCGTTCCCTCCGGAGGCGGCGAGGGCTTTTCGACGAACGATTGCACACGAAGATCCTCGTCGACGTTCATCACTCCAAAGGCGCTCGCTTCACTCCCCGGACATGAGATCGCCGAGATCGTCGCGTCGGCGCCGGTGGTCATGTGCCGCTGGATCAGCTTGCGGTAGTCCATGCGGTATACGTGGTCGGCGGAAAGAATCAAAACGTGCTGCGCGCCGTCTTCGAGGAGCAGGGCAAGGTTCTGAAAGACTGCGTCCCCCGTGCCCCGGTATGTCTGCCCGGTTACGGGCGGCAGACAGGTGAACTGTCCGTTCCAGTGGTTGCGGACATGCGCGGCGACCTGTTCGTGACGGTACTGCGTCAGCACCAGGGCCGACGGCAGTCCGGAGTTGCGGCAGTTGCGGAGCGTGAAATCAATCACGCGGCCGGCGCCAAGGGGGATCAACGGTTTTGGCCGGAATGCCGTCAAGGGAAGCAACCGCTCGCCCTGACCGCCTGCCAGAATCAATACCTTGACCAATGTTCGTTGGGCGGCTTCCATTGATAGAGCAGTGTTGCCAACAGCAGCTTCCGGCATTAAATCCTCCTTCCAGATATGTCCGCGTACTACAGAAGGTCCCCAGGAAATGTGGGGGTGGGCCCGTCACGACAGAAGATTGTTTGCGCTTGAACCTTTCCGATCGAACCCGCATATCGTAGGGCGGCGCGAGTGATGGGCCAACTCGTGAAAACCCTTGTTTCAGCCGGGAGAAGTACGGAGATGGCGGGCCGGGGCAACTTGTGTGGATTGGAGCGCGGGATTTACCCGCGAATGTCCGGGAGGCGGAGTCTTCAGGATTCCTAATGTCCGGGAGGCGGAGTCTTCAGGATTCCTTGCGATGTCCGGACGCCGCGTGGCGGCCAAGGCAGTCCGGGCACAGACAATCGCGGAATTTCCGGCGCAGGCCCGCGCGTGTGGCGCCGCCCACTTCGACCGCGGCGCACCAGCAGCCCCCGGCAACACTGCAGCCGAACTCGTTACCGCAGGATTCGCAGCGAATGGTCCGTTTCCCGCCCCGGAGAATGAATCGGATCAGAGAACCCAGTTTCATGCGTCGTCGATCTTATCCTTTTTTGTGTCTTCAGTCGCGACGCGTCGTTGCAGTTCGGACATCGCTTCGTCCGATATCACGGCAAATACGATCGGCCGACATGGCGCCGGCAGACGCGTGGCGGTAAGAGTTTCGGTGACGATGAACGTCCTGGCCGTAAGGCCGCGATCCCATCCCTTCTGACGCGCGTCTCTGAGATCGAACGCCGCGGGATCCAGTCCTGCTCCGGTAAGAACAGCCTCTGCCCAGCGGAGGAAATCCGGCCAGCGCGAAATCACGGTGATCGGGGTGTCGTCTGAAGGCCGGGCTCGTCCGGTCATGCTGCCTGCGACCGAGCGGGGCCGCAGCGCCAGCAGGGTGGCGCCGGCCGGCAACGCGGCGCGGACGGCTTCGGCCTGTCCGGGCAGCGCCACGACCAGGACGCGGGCTGTCCGATCGTCCAGAACGCGCGCCACTTCGATTCCCCCGCTGTCGACCGGGGCTCCGGTTGCTTCCGAGATTTCGGCGACAAGAATCGCCCGCAACTCCGCATCCGGTTCGATCACCAGAATGTGATCCGGGGATTGCGGCGCGGTCCATCTCAGAATGGAGGCGCGAATGTCTTCGATCGAGAATCCGCTTCCGAGGGCCATCTCCATAAATCCGGAGACCAGATTGTCCAGGTCTTCTCCATCGATCCGTTCGGCCGGCCGGCGGCGTCTGACGTAGAAACCGCTCCCACGGCGCCATTCCGCCCAGCGTTCCCTGACCAGACCGCGATACACAGCCCGGACGGTATTGGCGTGGATGTGGAAACGTCGCGCAATCTCCGACGTGCTGGGCAGGCGCGCCCCAGGCGCGTAATCGCCACTGGCGATTCCCAGCATCAGCTGCGTTTTCAGCTGGCGCTGGATGGGAATGACGCTGTTTCTGGAAAGCCAGAGTTTCATGCGGCGGCCGACAAGGTATCACAACGGGCGGGGGCTCCCCTTAAGGCTTCGCCCGATGGTCTGCTCTCATCCGGGAAGCCGCTCCTTCCACCCAATGTTTCCCCGACGCCCTCTTTGTGATACTTCTACACCGCTCATTAAGTCGGACCGAAAACCAACTGGAGTCAATATTCGATGAGAATGATTCGATCGGCGCTGACGTTTGTTCTGGCGATTGCCGTTCTGGTCTTGACGGCGTGCCAGGCGGATCCGGGGCTCAAACTCTATGTGTTCGATTGCGGAAACCTGAAAAGCAGCAACCCCGCAATCCTGCAGGAGCGCGGTGTCACGACCACCGACATGTCGGTCGCGGCTTACCTTATCGTCCATCCCCGCGGCACGTTGCTCTGGGATGCGGGCGTCATTCCCGATGAACTGATCAAGCCGGAAGGCACGACCGTGTTTCGCGCGACGGCCTCGAAGACCCTGCAGGGACAGCTTGCGGAGATCGGTTACAAACCATCCGATGTCACATATCTTGCGCTTTCGCATTATCACTACGATCATTCCGCCAACTCGAACACGTTTGCGGGATCCACATGGCTTGTGCACAAACCGGAACGGGACCTCATGTTTTCGGGAAACCTCGGGCCGAGCTCGGCGAACAGCCCTGCGCCGGAAACCACCATGTCGCGGTTCGCGGCTCTCCGCGACAGCAAGACCACGCTGATCGAGGGCGATTACGACGTGTTCGGCGACGGCTCGGTCGTGATCGTCGCCACGCCGGGACATACTCCTGGACACCAGTCCCTGCTGGTGAACCTGCCGAAGACCGGGCCCGTCATTCTGAGCGGTGATCTCTATCACTATCCGGCGGAACGGGAACTCAAAGACTTTACGCCGTTTGCGGCGCTGGGAGATCCCGCAGTGGAAGAGCTGTCGAAGGCAAAGATCGAAACGCTGATCGAGAAGAAGCACGCCAGGCTGTGGATCCAGCACGACCTGATCGCCAACAGGGAGCTGAAGAAATCACCGGCGTTCTATGATTGATGGTGTGGAGGTTCCATGAGCGGTTCCATGAAGCGAAAAGGCCATTGGGCGGCCGCTGCAACCGTGATTCTTGCGGTGGCGCTCCCGTTGCTGGCGGCCGACATACGGGGAAAGGTGACCAGTGTGTCCGCGAACACCATACTCATCGAAGGCCGCGTTGAAAAAGACACCCAGGTCGACAAGGCGTCCACCCGGGTGACGGACAAGACGTCCATCTTCAGGATGGTGAACGGTCAAAAGACGCCGGCGGCGTTCCGGGATCTGAAGGTGGGGCAGACTGTCGAAGCGACGTTTGTCGGTCCGGTAGCGGAATCCTATCCGGTGCAGGCCACGGCGGGTGAGATCGTCATTCTGGAAGATCGCTAGCTTGTTGGGGCGCCCCATTTGCGTTCCCTGCTGTCCATTTTCCATTGCTTGTTATCGATTGTGAAATGGACCTCTTTCATTGTTCGTTGGTCCGACTTGCACCCGCTGACGCTGAGCCATTGACCAGTAAGCCAGTGGGTCATTGGGCAGTTTAGCCAGGTTCATTACACAGCGGACAACAGCCAGCGCACAACGGACAACGAGGGGGACAGGAGGGGGGGCGGTCATAGGCCGCCCCTGCAAGAAGTCCCGACGGATCTCAGCGTGAAACCTGCCGACCGCCGATCCACACCTGATTGATCTTCCGGCTGTTGACGATGTTCTCCAGCGGATTCTCATCAAGAATGATGAAGTCGGCCCGCTTACCCTTCTCCAGGCTTCCGAAATCCTTTTCCAGTCCCATACACTCGGCCGAACCGAGTGTTGCGATCTTCAGGACCTGTTCCGGCGTCAGGCCGGCCTGGACCATCCGTTCCAGTTCCAGGTGTTCGAAGTAGCCGTGAAAGCGCCCCGGAGGTCCGGTATCCGTGCCGAATCCGATCTTCACACCGGCGTCGAAAAGCTTCTTGAGATTGTGTTCGGCGACCTTGAACATCGGCTGCAGTTTGGCGAAGTCCGGGTCAGATTTCACTTTTTTCCCCCAGGCGGGATCCTTGAGCGTTTTGATGACTTCAGGATCGGCGAACTGGGTGAACGCCACATCATCGAGGAACGCCGGCGGCTCGGCGTAAACCACAACGCCTTCTTCGCGCATCAACGTCGACACGGAGAAGGTCTTCATCTCTTTCATCATCTTGATGAGCGCATCGTCCACTTCGCGGTCCCGTACGCTGTGGGCCAGGCCGTCGATGCCGGCTTCCACCAGCATCTTGGCGTCCGCGAGGTAGAAGACGTGCGCGACAACCTTCAGGTTCTGTTTGTGGGCCTCTTCGATGATGGCTTTCGACAGTTCCGGGCGGATCTTCTTGTAGTGCCCGAGATGATCATCGACCCAGATCTTGACGACGTCGGCCTTCTGGTCCGCGAGTTCCTGGATGTGCGCCTTCACATCGTCGACGCTGTCGACCTCGACGGGCACGCCTCCAAGTCCCTTCAGCACCGCGGGATATCCGTTCTTGCCCGTGAATCCGCGGCCGGCGACAAACAGCGCGGGCCGGGCGGGTTCGTCAGCGGAGGCCACCCCGTGGTAGCCGAACACGGCGGGGTCGGTATCGAGCCCGAGGCTGAACGTCGTCGTGACGCCATAGCGGCCGTACTGTTCGAGGTTGGCGCGCACGCTCTCTTTGCTGTAGTGGGTCTTGTTCTGGTCCAGACCCTCGACAATGCCGACATGTCCGTGGAGGTTGATGAGGCCGGGAATAACGGTTTTGCCTTTGGCGTCGACGGTTTTTGCGCCGGCCGGAACCGTGACGGTGGAACGCGGTCCCGCGTTCAGAATCCGGTCTCCCTGGATGACCAGTACCGCGTCGTCGACCGCGGGCGCTCCGGTGCCGTCCCAGAGACGCGCGCCGTCGATCACAGTGACGGGTGGCCCGCCTTCAGCCGGCGGTTCCGGCGTTTTCGCTTCCGAACACGCGCCGAGACCGGCGAGAAGAACGGCAATGGCCAGCCGGCTTGCCGCCTGGCGAATTCCAGCTGCCCGTGGCAGGGATGTACGAAACCGCTGTAACATCAGTCAATCCTTTCGATTCGCTGCGGCGCTCAGCGCTGCTAGCTGTTCCGCATCCGAGCGTCTTCCAGAATTTCCCTGGCCCGCGTCGGGTTGTAGATGCCGCAGGAACAGAATCGCGACATGTAGGCGCAGGCCTGATCGGTGGTCCGGCGGCCCTCACGCACCCAGTCGATCATTTTTCGCGCGAAGGAAAAGGAAATCATGCCGTGGCCGCACATGGTGGAAAGTTCGAGCACCTGACGGTCGGCCAGGCGATCGGTTTTGCCGATGAACCCCAGCGAGTATTCCACGCTGTGGCGGGGCAGATTGATATCGTGACAGCAGCGCTGCGCGTTTTCAATCGAGGCGCTGATGTTGATGGACATGCCCAGATCCACTTCGCGCAGTTCCTTGAGAAACGCTTCGACCGCGTCGCGATTGTCGAACACCGCGGCGACGGTGGTGGGATTGGCCACGTTTTCGATGACTTCTTCCATTTTGGGCTCCGCCTTGCGGAACCAGTGCGCCAGCGGATTCAGGCTGCGTGATGGCCGGAACATGCCGCCCTTGGATCCATCGCCCAGGTTGATCGGCTTGTGTTTTACGGCCATGCGCAGAAACTCTTTGAGCTTCGGTACGCAGTCGGTGTCGTTGTAGCCGCGGCAGGGAATGGCAAAGACGATGAAATCGTTTTGCAGGCTTCTCAGATCGCCGTAACGGTGCAGGGTATTGGTCACAGGTTCTCCTTCGGCTTACATTGCCGCCGCGGTCTGCGCTTCACGCTCATTTTCGGCCGCGGCGGCGGACGCGCGTCCCAGCCCCAGGTTGGTCTTGCCGCGCACAAAGCTGAATTCCTCCTGACGGAGAATTTCTTCCAGGTCGTTGTTGCCCTGCGCGTCGCAGCGCACCGCGGCCCCGATGGCGACAACGGTATCGAGCCGTCCGGCCACTTCACGGACCTTGCGGAGAACGGCGGGAACATTGGCCATGGAGGTCTTGAATTCGACGATCGCCGACAGGATCTTCTCGTTGAGGATGTCTTCCCGGATATCGCCGGTGGCGACGTCGTTCATCAGGCTCGTGACGGGATTGCGTTTTTCGAATGTCAGGTCCAGCCGCGCCAGTTCGCGGGTCATTTCCTGGATCTGCCAGAACCGCACGCCGACCGTCGGCCGGCCGAACTCCACCGTGAAGCCGGCGTCGCCCAGGCCGACCCGCCGCGTGACATCGTTGGTCTTCACTTCCTCGGTTCCCCGGCCATGAACACCCGTGCTCTCGTGCGGCACGATCGGGTCGCTGAAGGCGCGCCGCACGATGCGCGGCCAGCTCAACTGCGGCTCGGTGATGGCGTCGGTCGGGCAGACGTCCGGCTCCGGATCGAACCTCCACCGCAGCCATTTGCCGACGCGGCGAATCGCGCGGACCAGAGTCGGGTTCAGGTGTTCCTTGCTCATGCCCCGGTAACAGGCGTAACACTCCACGCATTCGTCCTGGTTGACGGTGGCCCGGTTCTTCACCGGATCGATGTGAATGGCGCCCATGGGACAGACGGAAACGCAGTTCCCGCAAGCCACGCATTTTTTCTCATCTATAAGCATGAAGTTCCTTTGGAGTTTGCTCTTCGATCGCGGACTTTGTGGGGTCGATCTTAAACCACAAGATTGCTGCGGCCAAGCACAGAACGCTGCCGAGAACGAAGGCCGGCGTCCAGGAATCGAACGTCGTGATCAGCCGCGCCACGATGAGTGGAGACAGCGCCCCGCCCACGTTTCCGAACGTGTTCATGATGCCCGAAACGGTACCCGACTGGTCGCGGCCGATGTCGAGCGGAACAGCCCAGGACACGCCCGTCGTCAGCTCCAGTCCGCCGAACGCCAGCGCCATGGCGAGCACGGCCGTGTTGGGACTGTCGGCCAGGACGCATAAGGGTGAAAAGAGCGCGCACATC
>DASUFH010000436.1:0-3272 GCA_036274645.1 Terriglobia bacterium | reverse complement strand
GCGCACGTGAACCATGTGGGCCGTCCCGGAATGAATGGACGCTTCATGATTTCGCTCCTCAGCGACGAAAACCTCCGGCGGGTTCTCGCGCGAATGCTCGACCCGAACGAGTTCCTGAGCGACTATGGCATTCGTTCACTCTCCCGCTATCACCTCGACCATCCCTATGTGTTTCATGTCGACGAGCAGGAATACCGCGTCGGCTATCTGCCGGCGGAATCCGACACCGGTCTGTTTGGCGGCAACTCCAACTGGCGCGGGCCGGTCTGGGCGCCGATCAACATCCTGATCGTCCGCAGCCTGCTGCAGATGTACCGCTATTACGGAAACAACTTCCGGGTGGAATGTCCGACGGGCTCCGGCCGGCTCATGACGCTCTACGAGGTTGCCGAGGAATTGACGGGCCGGCTCGCGGCGATCTTCCTGCGGGATCGGGACGGCCGTCGTCCTGTTTACGGCGGAACCCGGAAATTCCAGGACGACCCGCACTGGCGGGACCACATCCTGTTCTACGAATACTTCCACGGCGACAACGGCGCCGGACTCGGCGCCAGCCACCAGACCGGCTGGACGGCCCTGATTCCGGGATTGGTCCACGTGTTTTCGGCCCTGACGCCGGAGAAAGTCCTGACGGATCGGCCGCTGGCCGCCCTGCGCCAGGAGAGATCGGCGCCCGAACCCGCGCGGCTGTGACGCCCTTTTGGGGCGTTCCAAGTCAGGGCGCCTTCCAGATGAATTCGCGAATCAGGTTCCACGCCACGGCGCCGGCGAAATAGTACGCGCCGGCGGAAGCGACGTTGCTCATTCCATATCGGTCCGGGTAGATCGTGTTCCGCGTGACCAGCGGGCCGGCAAAGGGAGAAGCGACCTTTGCGGGCGAGAATGCGAGGCTTCCGCTGCGGGTATAGGACATGAAGGTCAACCCGATCGCATGGCGGGTTCGTCCCCATCCGTCGGAACAGTCGCAGCGATGGTATGTGGGGTCCTGACCCGAGATTCTGGATAGCAGCACGTTGGTTGATGTGTTGATACCGTTATCCAGCAGACTGCTTCCGAATCGCCGGGTCCACCCCGAAGCGTCGCGGCCCCATTCGCTCGGCGAGTTGATGACCCAGGTGTTCCAGCTTGCGGTAAACGGCGCGCTCACGAAGGCCTTCGGCCCGACGATATTGAGAAGCCACTTCCGATTGATTTCCGAACTCGACGGGAAAACGTAGGGGGTCACGCCTCCGGGAGTTCCACCGGCCGGTTTCCCACGCGGAGCGCCGGGCGTGTTCGCCCCTCCCTGGGGACCGGATGAAGGTTCGGGTTCGGGCTCGGGCGCGACCGACTCCGGCAAAACGTCCGGCGCGGCGCTCCACACGATTTCCGAATGAGGGGCCGCGACCACCTCCTGGCTTGTGTCCTGAGCGGACAACGCCGAGGAAAACATGCAGCACGCGATCAGGCCGCCTGTCAGCAGATCTGTACGCATTTTGGCGCCTCCACGCGCAGATGAGGAGTCCAGTCCGGCCGGCAGCACGGCGTCAGAAGGTGACCGTGGCCGAGATCTGCAGAGAGTGTCCCTGCACGGTCGATTTGTTGGCAAACTCCTGAAAGTATTTCACGCCAACGCTGGTCTTCCGGAGTGGCAGAATCACATTGGCGGCGCCGCCCAGCGCGTTGACGCTGTACATCGAATCGATCTGCGCCGGAGTGAGACTGGCGCCGCTGTCATGGGTGGTCTGGTATTGACCATAGCCGACAAATGCAAGTTGCAGAAGGATCGACTTGTCCTTCTTGACCGCAAAATTGTGGCTGACCGAATAGTCGATGTTGAAAGTTTGGCCAGGATGAACATCCGTGTCCCTCTGGTCGGTATGAAACTCGTAGAGTTCATAGGCCGAAACGGCGGTCATCTTGTCGGCGCTCAGGTAGAACGTCTGACCCGCGGAAGGACAATGCGCCCAGTAGCCGGCGCCGATATTGTCCGTAGCGCCGGGAGTAAACCTGCCGGTCGCGGCAAAGAAGCCATACCCCACCTGAAGATCGGCCCGTTCCAGATGCCAGCCCAGGGTTACCGGTTGATAGTACGTATCGGCAAACCCTGCGCCTGTGGTCAGGGCGCCCAATTCAGCCTCCGCCAGGGAACTGCTGGCCAGCGGAAGAGCGGCGAGAACTGCATAATGCCCGCCCAGAATCTGGCCCTTCGACACCCACACGAAGAGGTTCTGGTCGATCAGGATATTGAGATTCGGACTCACCGAGGGAACCACGTCGCCGTCCGCATTTTTGATCTGATCAAACTGGTAGAGCTGAAAGAGATTGGAATAGGTCAGATCCGGTTCGGGCAGGACCCCGGAATTCGTCGCGTTCATTCCGGGCGTGTACAGGCCCCGGAACTGAGCTTCCGCAGGAACGGGCGCACACATCAGACCGATGGCTGCGACTACAGCTGCGGACAGAACGTGAAGAAGCGCTTTTCGATGCCGCACGAACTCTCCTTTCGATGACGGTCGTTCATGGGTTTCCGCAAATTGGAACGTTGCCCCACCGGCGTGCGTGAAACGTCCCAGCATTCGCCTTGCCACTTGCCGGACGATGGAACTTCAGTGACTGGAACCGAGGGATCGCGCCAGAGCCGGCGCGGGGACGTTGCAGAGACAGGGCGGAGATCCCAGCCTGTAAAGGACGATCTTCCGAACCCATTCCGAAGTCGCGTAGCCCAGATGTCCTCCATACGGCAGGACGTTGAACAACGGCGGCTTGAACTTCTTCTGCAGACGAATCACATCGCCGGGATCGTCAAGCGGGTCATCGATGGAGAGATAGACGAAGACATCGTCTCCGACCACGGGGAGAAGAGGGGCCAGATCGCCCATCGTCCAATATTCCTCCAGGCTCTGCGATACTCCCTGTTGCCGCCAATACGGCCACGACATCTCTTCGACAAACCGGATGAAGGTCCACTCCCCCGGGTCGCTGCGCCTGTGACCGGTCCGCTTGTACCAGTCGAGCAAGCCGAGACAGTACTGCGCGTCGTTTGTCTCCACTGCGCGCTTTATGGCCTTGTGGAACAGGTATCCGATGCCCGCGCGCATCAGGCGCGGCTCAAAAGGCGAAGGCGATCCCGGACCGGCAATGGACCGGTCGCGCAGCCGGACCAGCTTCAACAGATCGAAGTGGTAGGCGCCAAAATCACGTTCGTAATAGCTGTCCAGTATCTGCGCCGTGCTCTGCATCGAAACCGGCGGTGAAAACGCGACGACCGGGCCCAGCCGGAACGGCAGACG